>DATDCV010000677.1:0-4835 GCA_036524155.1 Verrucomicrobiia bacterium | reverse complement strand
CCACGGAACCCTTTCACGGGGGAGAGTTATGTGCCAATGGACGAGTGCCTGGCGCGGTGCGTCGTCGATTTCAGTGGCCGGCCGCACCTGGTCTGGCGGGGGCTGACTCAATTCGCCTTTCAACGGGTGGGTGAGGCTGACAAGGCCCAGGATATGTCGAGCGCTTTCCGGTTCGGCCTGGCGCGGGAGTTTTTCCAGGGGTTCGCGAACGAATCGCGGTGCAACTTGCATCTTGAACTGCTTTACGGCGAGGAGCCGCACCACATTGTGGAAGCACTGTTCAAGGCTTTTGGTAAAGCGGTGGATGTTGCTTGCCAACGGGATCCGCGCATCGCGGGGCGGTTGCCTTCAACGAAAGGGAAACTCTAAAGGACGTTGAATAGGCCCGAGGCGCCCGCCGTCGAACCGATGAAAGACCTTTCCTCAGCAGAGGATCAAGAGCTGGTGCGAGCCGCGCAGGGCGGCGACATGCCGGCTTTTGAGGAGCTGGTGGCGCGACACCGCGACAAGCTTTACGCCCGCGCCTATACCATGATGAGGAACGAAGAGGAAGCAATTGATCTTACCCAGGAGGCCTGGGTAAAGGGCTGGCAGCGACTGGGCCAGTTCCACGGCGAATCGAGTTTCGGCACCTGGATGACCCGCATTGTGATCAACCTTTGCCTCGACCAGTTGCGCAAACAGAAACGGCAGCGCACGGAATCGCTCGATGAAATTAATGAAGAATCGGGCGGCGTGGAACGTCAAATGCCAGTAGTGACGGTGAACCCGACGGCGGGCCTGGAGCGGGTCGAACTGCGACAGCGAATTGATCGGGCGCTTGGCCAAATGTCCTACGAACACCGAACGGTGCTGGTGTTACACGAATTCGAAGAAATGGAATACAAGCAAATCGCCAAAGAAATGAAGTGTTCGATTGGCACAGTGATGTCGCGGCTTTTTTATGCGCGGCGCAAGCTGGCCGCGCTGTTGGCGGATTTGAGGAAGGGGGACACGCAATGATGGACTATCAGCAACAATTGGACCTGCAAGCCTACCTGGACGGGGAGCTTTCCGAGGCTAAGGCCCGCCGGGTGGCTGCCTGGCTGGCGCAGGACGCTGAGGCGGCCGCCTTGGCCATCGAGTTGCGCCAGACCCGGAGCGCGGTGACCGGGTATGAAAAAGAAATCCGGCTACCGGAAAGCCGCGAGTTTTATTGGTCGAAGATTCAGCGGGAGATCCAGCGCCAGGAGCGTGCGGAGCCAAACGCGGAGCGGCTTCCGGAATGGCTGAAGGTGATACGACGCCTGTTGATGCCCGCCACCGCTATGGCGATGGTGGCGTTCATCGCGGTGATGGTTGGAAGGCAGCCCACCGGAATACCGAGCGAGACGGCTTTGACCGACACCGGGGCTATGACCTATCGCGATTTTGAAAAGGGCGCCACACTGGTCTGGCTGTCGTACCCGGCGGACAACGAATTTGCCGACTACGAGGCCGCCATGTTTGAGTAAGATCGAGGATTCATGAGACCGAAACTGAACGCGGTTGGGTGGGCGGGGCTGATGGTGTGTCTGTTGGCGTTTGCCGGTGAGGGCCAGGCACAGGCGGCCGTCTTGAAACTGGAAGCGCAACTGGTCTGGGGCACCGACGACAGCAAGCCTCCGGCGGGCAAAAACTACCAACCCGTCCAGCCCGAACTCAAAAAGAAGCTCAAGGATCTGCCGTTGAAGTGGAGCAATTACTTCGAAGTGAACCGGAAGTCGCTCGAGGTGAAGGCCGGCGAAACGCGGAAAGAACCGATGAGCGACAAGTGCGAAATCCTGGTGAAGCACCTGGACAATTCCGATCTCGAGGTTTCGCTGATCGGCAAGGGCAAAGAAGTGATGAAGCGCAGGCAGTCGCTTCCGCGAGGGGAAATTCTGGTTTTGGGCGGCAATGCTCCCAATGCGACGGCCTGGCTGGTAATCCTCCGGCAGGCCGAGTAGTTCCCGCCGTTTGAGGGGTTGACATTGTTCCTGTCCCTTCGTTATCTCGTGGGGATGAACTCACGAGCTTTGAAACCGCATTCCACAGCAAATCACGCCCCGACTTCCGGCAGCCTTGACATGACCCGGCGCTTGTTCCTGGCAAAAGCAGGCACCGCGGCGGCGGGTTTGACAGTGCTTAAAGCCGGACTCGTCAAGGGGGCAGAGGCCAACTCGAAGGTAGACGTTGGTGTAATCGGCTGCGGTGGTCGCGGCGCTTGGATTGCCGAGCTGTTCGCCAGGAATGGGAACTACAATGTGGTGGCCGTGGCTGACTACTTCCAGGATCGGGTGGACGGCATCGGCCAGAAATTGAATATTCCGGCGGCGAAGCGGTTCACGGGCCTTTCCTGCTACCAACGGCTACTGGAGCAAAAAGTCGACGCCGTGGCGATCGAAACGCCCCCCTACTTTCACCCGGAACAAGCCGCGGCGGCGGTGGACGCGGGCAAACACGTGTACATCGCCAAACCGCTGGCGGTGGACGTGCCGGGGTGCCAGTCGATTGGCGAGAGCGGCCGGAAAGCCACCCAGAAGAAGCTGTCGTTCCTGGTGGACTTTCAAACACGGGCGATGCCTTCGTATCGTGAGGTTGTCTCGCGCATCCACAAGGGAGGGATTGGCAAGCTGGTCACGGTCTATGCGGAATATCAGACCAGCCTGATGTTCGAGGACCGGGACAAGCAGCTTCGCAATGACCCGAAGAACGGGGAGGTGCGGTTGCGATCGTGGGGGATTGACCGCGTGCTGTCCGGAGATGTCATCACGGAACAGAACATCCACGCGCTGGATGTGGCGACCTGGATCGTCGACGCCACGCCGGTGAAAGCCTACGGCCGAGGCGGGCGCGCCCGCCCGTTCCTCGGGGATTGCTGGGACCATTACTCGATTCTGTTCTTTTTCCCCGACGACCTGATCGTCACCTTCACCGCGAAACAGGTTGGATTCGGGTTCGACGACATCATGGTGCGGGCGCACGGCACGGATGGCACCGCGGAGACCAATTATGGCGGCAAGTGCTGGCTGCGGAGCCGCGATGATGCCTTCGAGGGCGGCACCGACAACATCTACCTGGTCGGAGCGGAGAAGAACATCGCGGCCTTCCACGAGATGATCGCGAAGGGTGACTGTTCGAACCAGACGGTGGCGCCGAGCGTGCGGAGTAATTTGACCACCATCTTGGGCCGCACGGCCGCCTACAAAGGTGGGGAGGTGACCTGGGAGCAGGTGATGAAAGCCGGCGAGAAATGGCATTTCGACACCAAGGGTATGAAGGCGTGAGGGCGTGGGCCGCCGCCTCACGGTGCAGCCTGGTGCTGTTGTGCTGCGCGGTCCTCTCCGGGTTTACCCAAACCGCTCCGCGCCTGAAAATCGCGGACAACCATCGGTACATCGTTTTCGACGATGGCCGGCCTTTCTTTTATCTCGGCGACACAGCCTGGGAGTTGTTCCACAAACTCAACCGGGAGGAGGCGGAATACTACCTCCGGAACAGGGCCGCGAAAGGCTTCACCGTCATTCAGGCGGTGGTTCTGGCGGAACTGGACGGATTGCATACGCCGAATGCCTACGGCCACACGCCGCTCAAAAACGATGATCCCCTTCAACCCCAGGCAGAGTACTTCGGGCACGTTGACTGGGTGGTGGCTAAAGCGAACGAACTGGGACTGTTCATCGGGATGCTGCCGACCTGGGGCGACAAATGGAACAAGGCCTGGGGTGCCGGCCCGGAGATCTTCACGCCCGAAACGGCCGAGGCTTACGGGCGTTGGCTGGGCGAGCGTTACCGGGACGCGGGGATCATCTGGATCCTCGGCGGGGACCGCCCCGTAGAGAATGATCGGCACAAGCAGATCCTCCGGGCGATGGCCAAGGGTTTGCGCGAGGGCGACGGTGGCGGTCATTTGCTGACGCTGCATCCGACGGGCGGCCAAGGCTCGTCACAGTGGTTTCACGATGAGGCCTGGCTCGATTTCAACATGCGCCAAAACGGCCATGTGACCGAATTCACAGCCCGGTACAGCCAGACATTCGCCGACTACGATCGGCAGCCCGTCAAACCGGTCCTCGATGGGGAACCGATCTACGAAGACCACCCGGTTTCGTTTGACGCCCCGAAACTGGGGCACTCGGTGGCGGCGGATGTGCGGCGGCCTCTCTATTGGGATCTGTTCAGCGGCGCTTGCGGCCACACTTACGGACATCACTCCGTCTGGCAGATGTACGACCCCGCCAAGGGAAGGCCTGTAAACAACCCCCTGATGACCTGGCGCGAGGCCCTTGACCAACCGGGCGCCGCGCAGATGCAGCACGCACGCAAACTGATTGAGTCCCGTCCGTTCTTGACCCGGGTGCCGGACGATTCGGTGGTCGTGCCCGACAAAGTCCCGACAGCGGTGCCTGGCGCAGGCACGCGGCAGTTTGTGGCAACCCGCGATGCGCAAGGTTCGTATGCCATGGTCTACGCGCCAGTTGGACGGTCGTTCAAGGTGCGGCTGAGCAAAATCAGCGGGCGGAAGGCAAAAGCGTGGTGGTTCAACCCGCGCGATGGCAGCGCGAACGCCATTGGAGTTTTTCCCTGCGACGGGGAGCATGAATTCGCGCCTCCCGACAAAGGGGAACTCCTCGACTGGGTCCTCGTTTTGGATGATGTCTCGAAGAAGTTTGCCGCGCCCGGCTCCAAGCCGCTGGTGCAAAAGCCGTGAGATACCCCGTCTCGAGCGGCGCGACCCTGGGCGCCCCGTACCCCCTGCGTTAATTGTGGAACGCGCCCGCTGCGGCGTGGTCGGCTCGCGGACTTCAGTCCGCAGCAACCTCCGTTGGCAGGGG
>DATDCV010000676.1:0-40638 GCA_036524155.1 Verrucomicrobiia bacterium | reverse complement strand
CTACTGCCTGGGTGACCCCGCGCTGGACGTCGGCAATTTCATCGCGCACGTCACAGAACAAAGCCTCCGCGAAATGGGTGACGCGACCGCGCTCGCCTCGCAGGAAGACGCGCTGGCGGACGAATTTCTCAAGCTATGCGGCCAGAATCTCGGGCTGACCTTGCGGACCTACACGCTTCTGAGCCTGGCCCGGCACATCTACTTGAGCACCCTGTTTCCCGAACGCCAGGCCTTTGCCGCTCCCCTCCTTGAGCTCTGCGAACAACGCCTTGCCGATCATTGACTTGTAGGAATTGCCGCAAGGAGGGTCTAGTCTCCAGCCATGCGTTCACACCCTCGTTAGGTTGCGCGCCAAAAATCTCGCGAGCTGCCGGTGCCGTGTGCCCCCTGGCAGGGGCTTCCACCTACTGCGCGCGAAGCCGGTAAAAACGCATCGGCACCAGGGCGTTGGTGTCCATGAGCGACATCGGGGCGCCGTTGCCGGGAACTCCCGGCAAAATGGGCGTCCAGTTGGTGACGGGTAGTGAATCGGTGTATTCCAGCGTGTACGTGAGACCGGTTGCTGAGGTGAACCCAATGGTGGTATTAGTCGTGGTCCGGTCTCGAACTGCGATCGTTAGGCCACCCAGGACCTGGAGCCCCGCCGGCGCGCTGGTGACCGAGCCGGCGGAGTTGGTAACGACGACCGTGTAGTTGCCGGCGTCGGATGCAGCGGCGGCGGTTCTACTGTAAACGCTCGAGGTTGCCGCGGGGAGAATGGCTCCATTGAACTGCCATTGGTACGAAAGCGGATCGCTGCCGGAAGCCACGACGCTAAAGCTGAAACTGCCACCCTGGGCAACCGCCTGGTCCTGGGGCTGGGTCACGATCCCCGGCGGTACGAGGACAGCCAGGATCGCTACCGCGCTGGTCACGGAGCCGCCCGTATTGCTGACCACGACCCTGTAGGCGCCAGCGTTGGCCGGCTGGGCACCGCTGACGGTGTAGCTGCTGGCGGTTGCCCCGAACAAATCGCCGCCCTGAAACTGCCACTGAAACGCCAACGGCGGCGTGCCGGAGGCGGAGGCTGTAAAGACGGCGTTGCTGCCCTGAACGACCGTTTGGCTCTGCGGCTGCGCAGTAAACGCGGGCGCCACAATTGTGTTGCCGCAGTTGGTTGCGATCGTGCCATTGTTGAAAATGCTGCCAATGATCGTGCCGCACCCGGTCAGGGTCGCGTTAGGGGAAATCACCAGGCCATCCGCGAACGCAAACGTGCCGCCGAGCAGCTCAAGCGTCGCCGGGCTAACTCCGTCTCCGACAACAAAAGGCGCGCCGTTGGCTACGGTCAGGTTCCGGGCCTGCAGCGATCCCCCCGCAAACGCCAACTGGCCGCCGTTATTCGTCAGGTACATCCGATCAACCAACAGCCGCCCGCCTTGGCCAAAGCCGATTGTTCCAGCCGCCACGTCCACGTATCCCGATTGGTTGCCGTTGGTGATTTGCAGCGTGCCTCCGGCGATTTGCACCGCCCCGGTCGAGACCGCAGGGGTCCCGATCACCAGATTCGAGGACAATATGGCCAGCCCTCCGTAGATCCCCAACAGCCCGGCGGGCGCGTTGCTCCCATCTGGTGACATGCCAACGAACATAGTGCGGGCATGCATCGTTCCGTTCGAGACTGTCAGGTCGCCCATGCCCTCGCGGCCGACCCAAATGTTGTCATTGGTCAAAGCCATCAGTCCTCCCGAGAGCAAGACATGGCCAACCGCATTGGCAAAGCGGCCAACGGAAAGATCATCCAACTGCCACAGGATTCCGTTGGTCAGGATGTTCAAGACGCCGACAGCGCCCCCGTGGCGCCCCACGGAGGCATTCGTGAGTTGCACGATCCCGCCCGCAATTGTCATTTCGCCGTATCCATACCGGCCGATGGCCGAGATGGCATTGGTGACAATTAAGGCGCCGCCGGTGACGGATACCACGCCCGTAGCGTTGAGGTCATCCGAAACGTGAAACTCCGAGCCGATGACGTGGGTCCCGCCCGCGATATCGAGTTCGCCGTAGCCCATGCTGCCGATGCGCAACAAGTCGCTGGCAGTTCGGGGAGTAACCATCAACTGCCCGCCTTGGAGGGTAATCCGGCCGCTGGCTCCAGGATTTTCACCTGCGGACAGAAATGCGAAGTTCGCGGAACCGCCGCCGATGGTCATCTGACCCATTGCCAAATTGCCGACCTTTGTAAGGTCATTGGTGACGATCAGCTCGCCGCCGCTCATATTAACGATTCCCGTTGAGAAGAAGGATTGGCCCAGGCTGATCAACGAAGAAGAGTTCAGCACGCCGTTCGACAGGTTCAACACGCCGGTGGCTCCGTTCGAGGCGCCCAGGTGCACTTGGAACACCTGCATCGCGCCACCGTTGACGTTGAGCGTGCCCGTCGCGCCGCTCGCTGAACCCAGTTTCGAGGCTGTGGTCGTGCTGCAATCGATCAGGCCGTCCTCGAGTTCCACGGTGCCGCCGATGATATTCAAAATCCCGCCCGAGGTTCCATCGATATTCAGGGCCGAGTTAGTGATGCGCACCACGCCGCCCCAGTCAACCGCCAGGCTGCCGAGCAACTGCAGCGGCACATTGGTGGTGAGGTCCACCAGCTCGAGAGTATTGGTCGAACCGCCGGGAGCGGAGATATTGATTCTCGTAATCGTAAGGTTCAGCGCGGGAGTGGTTGCGCCAATTGTCACACTTTTTACGCCGGCATTGGTGATCGTTATCAGGCCAAAGGTCGAATCCGGCGGCCGGTTACTCGACCAGTTTGAAGCTGTTTGCCACAATCCGCTTGCCGGATTGGTCCACGCGTCGACGCTGGCCGCGTCGCAAACGCTCCTGATGAACTGCAGAAGCAACAACGTCAATGTCAAGGCGCGAAAAACACGGGCGCCAAGCAGTTTGACCATCATCGCGCCAATATAGCAGGTCTTGGGCCGACCAGAGACTAGGGAAAACCCTAGGTGGCGCCCGGGCATCAAAACTGCTAGCGTCAAATGTGTTTGCTGTACGCCAATGGTATAACACCAGGTTTCCGTCACGCCTTCTTTTGCCTGACCCGCGTATGACAACCCCTTCAGGTCGCCGTCCCCAGGCCTTCACCCTGATCGAGTTGCTCGTTGTGATCGCGATCATCTCGATTTTAGCGGCGATGCTCCTTCCCGCACTCTCCTTGGCGAAAGAGAAGGCGCGCGCAGTGATCTGCCTGAGCAACATGAAGCAAATCGGCGTCGCCATCGGCATTTACTCCGATGACCACAATGACGCGCTCGTGCCAGCCGAGTACAGCGTGCGCAACGGAGCCGCCTGGCAGGAAGGATGGCCGACCCTCCTCTCCAACGCAAAGTATGTGCCCGCTCCTCGCTCGGGAACCTTTTATGCCGTACCGACCGGCAGCTCAGTGTTCCGCTGTCCTTCCGGCCTGCCTTTCGTTTACAAATTCAACCCGACGAGCCGTGATGATCCCGAAGGCGCCAAGGCGTGGCCATTTGCTTCCGACAGCAACCCGAGGAAGCACGGTTATATCGACTGCTGGTACGGCATCAACGGGTCCACCGGTAATCCGAAAAAATGGCCGTTTACGCGCATTCCCATGGATGGCAGCCGCTCCAGCTCACTGGTCAAGCGAAGCGCAGCCTCACGTTTTGCCCGCATGCCCGTCATCTTTGATGGGTTCTGGATTCACAATGGCAAGGATGAGCGCGTTAACGCCCGCCACGCGAGAAACACCCGGTCCAACATCTTGTTCTTCGACAACAGTGCGGCCTCTTTTGATACCTTCCGCATTCCGAGTGTGCGAGACAAGGTGGCTACCGATATTCAGTGGCGTTTCCCGTCCGGCGATGAATAAATGGATCCAACCCGCTGCCGGCTGCGCAGAAGAGGCGCCTCCTTCCGAAAACCCGGATGACCCAACAATCCTGTGAACCCGAGAAAGATTTTGCTCGCCGTCGGCGCGTTGCTGACCATTGGCGCCTCCAGTGTGTGGATTTACTACCGGGAGTTCAGGACACCGGAATACAACGTCGCCCTTCACCAGCGCATTGGTGAAGTCATCGCCGAGCAGACGGCTAAAGCGGCTCCTCCGAAAGCACGAATCCTGGTCATCACGATCCCGACCGGCGATCAACCTGAGCTGGAAACTCAGATAAGGTCGTTCAACCGGGCGCTCCAAAGGCTCGGGGACTTCTCGGTCAAGGACCACGAGCTGGACACCAAAGACCAGCCCAAGTACGGCCCCGGCACTGGACTCTCAGGGCGCCGCTTCATTCGCGCCGTCAATAATCATCCGTGTGACGCGATCGTGTCGTTCGTAGGCGCACCAAAACTCAGCGACGAACAGATTGGCGAGATGAAATCCTCTCCCATTTTCATCGCCGAGACTCGTTCCACGGATCACCTCCCCAAGCTCTTTGAAAAGAAAGTCATCCGTGTGGCGGTGGTCTCCCGGTTCCTGTTCCCGGCGCCTGGGCCGCTGAAACCTTCCACGCCGCAGGAGTGGTTCGACAAACGATATCAAATAGTCACCGCCCTGGATCCGAACACGATTCCCGCAGCGGAGTAAACCTTGCGCCACCGAAGCCCGATTGGCAAATGGTGGCCGGTTGGGCATCTTACTCTTGTGCGGACCACGGGCGCCTATATTCTGCGCGAGAATACCGGCACGTCAGGTCTCGAACCGACGTTACGCAGCGCGGTCCAGATTCTGGCGCGCCATGAAACGCCGCAGTTCGTGGCGCTGGAAAAGCTCATCTCGCTGAAACTGGATAGTTGGTCCAACACACCCACCCGGCGTCACAAGGATCAGACCGACGTCATCGAATTAATCGAAGCCCTGCACCTGCCGCGCACCCTGCCCGTGGACGATCCAGTGCGCGCTCTCTACGTCGAAACGTGGGACGCGCTGGCGACGGAGCACTGACTCGGACATCAGTCGCGGCTGATGACGAAAATCGCGAGATCGGCGTTGAGGTTTGGGCTCTCGGCGACTTCTTTGTTGGTCTCGGTATCGAGGGCAATCTGGCGGTGGACGCGGATGTTGCGCTGCCGGCAGAAATCTTCAAAGTCGGCGATCGTAAAGAACCGAACGTTCGGGGTATTGTACCATTCATGGCGCAGCACGCCGGATTTGGGCGCCCGGCCTTCTTCGGCGAGCATTTTGCGGAGGCGGTGGTAGCCGAAATTCGGGATGCTGACGATGCAGGTGCGGCCGATGCGCAGCATTTCCATTAGAACACCCTCGACATCCGACACCGCTTGCAGGGTTTGCGACAGGATCACGCAGTCGAACTCGCCGGTGCCGAAAGCCCCGAGGCCTTTGTTGAGGTCGGCCTGTATGACGTCAAGCCCGCGGCGGATGCAGTTAAGTATTTTCTTCTGGTCCAACTCGACGCCGACCATGCGGCGGGGTTGCTTCTTGGTGATGCGCGTCAGCAGGCCGCCCGAGCCGCAGCCAAGGTCCAGGACGGTGGCGCCCGGAGGCACTAACCCGACGATGAGGTCGTAATCGAGCCGGTGCTGGCCGAAGATGCTGGTCTGACCGTGCGCATCGTCCTTCAAGGCGGGTTTCGAGTCGCCCGCCACCGCCAGGTTCTCCAAAAAGGCTCGAGTCATGCCGCCATAGATCTCCAGCTCGTCCGGCAGCAGGAAAGCGTCGTGCCCGCACGCGCTTTGGACGTTGCAGTAGCTGACCGGCTTTTGGTTCCGGATGAGCGCGTTGACGATGTCGCGGGATTGGTCGGGCGGGAACAGCCAGTCGCTTGAAAAACTCACCACCAACCAGCGGGCCTCGGTGGGCTTGAAGCTGGCAGCTAAGGCCTCGGGAGTGCTGCCCAGATCGAACAGATCCATCGCCAGCGACAGGGACACGTAGCTGTTCGCGTCAAAACGCTCGACGAACTTGGCGCCCTGGTAACCAAGGTAAGAACCCACGGAAAATTTCTTCTCGAACTCGATGGCAACATCGCGCGGCTTGAGCCGGTCGGCCTCGAATTTCTCCTGCATCGCCTCGGCGGAAAGATAGGTGATATGGCCGATCATGCGAGCCAACGCCAAACCGACCACGGGCCCTTGCGGGCGGTCGTAATACTGGCCGGAATAGAAATGAGGATCGCGGAGAATAGCGTTCCGCCCGACAACGTCGAAAGCCAACGCCTGGCTGGTAAGCCGCGGGGAAGTGGCCAACCCTACCACGCCCCGGACGCGCCCGGGATAGCGCGTGGCCCAGGTGAGCGCCTGGTGGCCGCCGACGGAGCCACCGACGGCGGCGAGCAGTCGCTCGATCCCCAGATGATCCAACAACCGGCGCTGCACCTCGACCATATCCACGAGGGTAATTGTGGGGAAATCACGGCCGTAAGGCTTGCCGGTGGCTGGGTTCACGCTGCTCGGGCCGGTGGTGCCACGGCATCCCCCCAAGAGGTTGGGGCAGATCACGAAGAACTGGTTAGTATCGATCGCCCTTCCGGGGCCGACGACAAGGTCCCACCAGCCGGGATCGTCGTCGTCGTTGTGCCGCGCGACATGTGAATCGCCGCTGATGGCATGGCAAATCAGCACCGCATTACTGCGCTCGGGGTTGAGCGTGCCGTAGGTTTCGTACGCGACAGTGACACTCGGAAGCTCTTTGCCAAGTTGTAGCGTCAGGGGCGTATCGAAGGTTACGGACCGGGCAAAGCGCAACGGCCGCGCATGGCGCACGGTGTCACTGCTTTCATAAACGGTTTTGCTCACGACAGGTTTGACTTTCTAAGGGTTTGGCGGCCGCAAAGCGAGCAGAAAGGGGCGGGACAACAGTGGGGCCAGCGCGTATGCATGAAGCCTCAGAAGGGGGCGGGGACGGCCTCGTCCCTGTGTTGGTTGAAATGATAGCAGCTCCAGATGGGGACGAGGCCGTCCCCACCCCTTTCATGCATACGCGCTGCAGCGGGGCTCTGGAGTGATCGGGTGGCCTCCACGCTCCAACCGCAACCCACCGCCCTGAAAACCGGGTCCCAACAAGTGGAGCTGAGATGCAAAGCCCCGCGTCTTCAATGCCGGGATCCGGATGAAGGTCGGAGTTGGGTCCGCGCTCGCGCGTTGAAGGGAAAAGCTGTAACCTCCGACAGGAAACGCCTCAGGAATCAGGCACGTATGAATGATGATGCTACCGTTCGATCCTGCCCGGAATGCAGGAGCCCGATTCCGGCCGATGCGCCCGGCGCCCTTTGCCCCAAGTGCGTCCTGGCGAAAGCTGCGGCTGAGACTGAGGCAGGGCAACCTGAGCAGAAACCCGAACTGCCCCCGCTGGAGAGCGTCCAGGCGGCGTTTCCGCAATTGGAGGTCCTCGGGCTCATCGGCCAGGGTGGCATGGGCTTCGTTTACAAGGCCCGCCAGCCCAACCTTGACCGGTTCGTCGCGCTCAAGCTGCTCTGGCCGCGGCTGGCGTCCGACCCGGCGTTTGCCGAGCGATTCAACCGCGAAGCCCGCGTGCTGGCGCGCCTGAACCACCCCAACATCGTGGCGGTCTACGATTTTGGCTGCAGCGGCAGCTTCTTTTACCTGCTGATGGAATACGTGGATGGAGTCAACATGCGGCAGGCGATGCGGTCGGGTCGGTTCTCGCCGACGGAGGCCTTCGCCCTGGTCCCGCGGATCTGCGACGCGCTGCAGTTTGCGCATGAGGAAGGCGTGCTGCACCGCGACATTAAACCAGAGAACATCTTGTTGGACACAAAAGGGCGGCTGAAGATCGCGGATTTCGGCATCGCGAAGATACTCGGTGAAGGTCGCGGGAACATCACGCTGACTGAGCAGGGCGTCGCCGTCGGCACCCCCCTCTACATGGCGCCCGAACAACTGGAGCATCCGCAAGACGTCGACCAGCGGGCCGACATCTATTCGCTGGGGGTGGTGTTCTACGAAATGCTGACCGGAGAGCTTCCCGTGGGCCGGTTTGCGCCGCCTTCTCAAAAAGCGGCTGTGGATCCGCGGGTGGACGATGTGGTGTTGCGGACACTGGAGAAGGAACGGGAAAGGCGCTATCGGAGCGCGGGCGAGGTAAAGACCCGGGTCGAGGATATCCGGAGCTCGGTTCCTCCGACAGGTCCGCACGAGACGATGGCGACGGGCGGCGTCCCGCCGCAGTTGTCCGGCAAGCAGGCACAGGCGCCGCCGGCAGGCATCGCTATCACCCAGGCAAACGCGGCCCAGAGCTGGTCGAAGAAGGCGATCGCAGCCGCGGTTTTGGATGCGTTGGCCCTGGTTCCGTGCGGTTTGCTGCTGATGGTATTTCCTTTTGTGCACCGCCTGGACCTCGGCGGGATGGGGGCAGTCAGGTTCAGCTTCTTGCCGTTCCTGGCGCTGGGACTGTTTTCGTGTCTTCCAGCGTTGTTCGGTGCGTTCTTCGGCTTTGCCGCACTGAACGACATTCGCCGGGCTGGAGGCGAGCTCTACGGGCGGGGCCTGGCGCTTTGCGCGGCGTTGTATTGGCCGCTGCTGGTGGGGGACGTGGTCCTGTTGTTCGGAGCCGTGCTGCTGATGAAATTCCTGGCGTGGACCGCACCCGGTCTGACGCTCCTGATTCTGCCTGCGGCCGCAGTCGTGATCGGGGCCATCGACTTTCTTATCGCGAAACAGGTTTGGCGCGCGACAGCGCCGCCCGGAAAGCCGGCACCGGCGCGCCTGGCGCCGGCGGCGGTGGTCTGTGCGTTGTTGGTGCTGAGCCTGCCGGTACTCGTGCTGGGTGTGCTGATGTGGGTGCCTCTCGTGGCAAGAACCAGTTCCGGCTTCGCTCCACCGCCGCCAATAACGACTTCATTGTCCGACCGGGAGGTCAGAGTCGAGGTAACCACCCCGCCGCGGCAGACCTTCACGGTTACTTGTGTGGTGCTTTCGAACCGAGTGCCAGTGAGCAGCCCCGATTTCCGCGCGAAAGTCGGCCCGGGCAGCACGCCGGGGATATTCGCTGTCACCTGGCGATTAGTCGAAAACGCGGAAGGCGCACCGAACGCTGCACCCTGGGAAATCGTCGTCGAAGACCAGGTGTCCGGCACCATCGCCGCGCGTCTTCGACCCGAGGGGTTGCCGGCGCTGACGTGGACCGCTTCAACCCAGGCGCGGGATATTCACCTGACGTCGGCGATACGCGAATCGAACGCTTTTGAAGTTGCGCGAGCCTTTCAATCCGGCAGCGGACCCAACGAACAGTCGGTGGATTGGAGTGTGCGGCTCATCCTGCAAAGTGCGAAGATCGGTTCGACTGGGAGTTTGGCCGGAGGCGTGGAGACGCAATTCAAGGTGCCCGCCGGGCAGGTGGCGGTGTTTGAGGTCGTTTGCCGCGAGGGGCAAAATCTCGTAGCCCTACCTGGCTTGGCGGCTTATATCATCGCTTCGCCTGATGCCGAGGTCGCCGGGAAGTTTCTTTGCCTGCCTGAGTCTGACCCGGATGGCACAGGGGACTGGCGCCGGCCCTGGAGGGTCGAAATCACGGGCGCCGGAAACAAGTCAGCCGCCGGTGGCTTCAGCGTGCCAGAGGCGGTTGCCAGATATGGGGGGGAGATTTCGGTGTTGACGACGCTGCAGCCCGAGGCGGAAGTGGTCCATTGGGCGGGCCAGGGCGACAGCCAGCATCCGGCGCTGGGTCTGAGAATTCGGACCCTTCAAAGCGAACCCCAACTGGCCAGCCACAACTCGGCCACGGGGCTTGGCACCAATTGGCCGAAGGCATTCTCGTCCGGTGAGCCGCCGGGCCGCTAAAAATCATGGAACACACCCCGCCCAGCACCTCGAACGAAGCGTTTGCTCCGACGCGCTGGACGGTGGTGCTGCGGGCGCGTGGTGATACCGCGGAGGCGAAAGCAGCGTTGGGGGCGCTGTGTGAAGCCTACTGGCAGCCGATCTTCCGGTTCCTGCGCCGGTCCGGTCGCGACGAGGAGTCGGCGCGGGAATTGACCCAGGAATTTTGCGCCCGCTTGCTGGCGGGCGATCCCTTCGTGGGGGTGGACCCTGGCCGCGGCCGCTTTCGTTCATTCCTGCTCGGAGCGGTAAAACACTTCCTGGCGGACGTGCGTGACCACGACCAGCGCCAAAAGCGAGGGGGAGGGGCGGTCCTGGAGTCGCTCGATGCGGCGAATTCGACCGAAACAACGGGAGAATTGCTCGTGCCTGATCCGGCTGCCGTCGTGCCGGATGAGGTCTTTGATCGGGAGTGGGCGCTGGCGGTGATGGCCCGGGCGCTCAGCGCGGTTGAGCGTGAACTGTCCAGCGAGGGCAAAGGGGAACAGTTCAAAGTCCTGCAGCCCTGGCTGGCGGGAGACGCCGCCGGGGGTTTGCAGGCCGACGCCGCCCTGAAGTTGGGGATGAGTGAAGGTGCGGTGAAGGTTGCGGTTCACCGTTTGCGGAGGAGGTTTCGCGAGGCGGTGCGAAGTGAGGTCTCGGAGACTCTGAGAGACACTGCCGAGGTACAGGAGGAGTTGAGATACCTGGTAGAGGTTCTCTCCCACGGATAGAGTGCTCATCTTCGTCGGCCGCCATGACTACAACCACTTCCTTTCCTTCGCGATGCCACCGTTTATGAAAAAGCAGCCAGACTCGTATGAACTCGGAGACAGCGTTGATCGCCTACTATGCAAAACGCGCTCGCGAATATGAGCGGATTTACCTCAAGCCAGAACGCCAGGCGGACCTGCAGAGGCTGCGTAGCTTTGTCGAGGGTTCGTTTGCAGGTGGCGACGTCCTGGAGGTCGCCTGTGGCACCGGATATTGGACCGAAGTTTTGGCTCGTTCAGGCGCCTCTGTAGTAGCCACTGATATCAATGAGGAGGCCCTGGCTATCGCTCGCTCCAAGCGCCTGAACCCTAATAAGGTCACGTTTCAGCGAGAGGACGCTTACGCGCTTCCATCATTCTCGAGGAAATTCACCGCTGGCTTGGCGGCATTCTGGTGGTCGCACCTCCCGAAGCGTAGAACTCGCGAGTTTCTGCTCGGGTTCCATCGGGTTCTATCGCCTGGCGCGAGAGTGGTGTTCATCGACAATGTTTACGTCGAAGGCAGCAGCACCCCGATCTCGCGCATGGATGCAGACGGAAACACTTTTCAGATCCGGCGGTTGGAGGATGGTAGCCAACACGAGGTGCGAAAGAATTTTCCGACGGAGTCCCAATTGCGTGCCGCCGTTGAGGGTTTGGCGTCGGGAGTGGAGGTTGAGTTTCTACGGTACTATTGGATTTTGACCTACGCAGTGTGAGGGAATGCCAGGCCGGGCGCTCGACCGAATGATGAGACACGCAGTCATCTGCCAGGACGACCCCGCGAGTAGAATCTGTCAATCATGGGGATTGGCACCGATCCGACGCCGATCCGATGAGGATCGATTCGCCTTAGACCAGTCGTGTACGTCATTTTTCAGCCGCGCGTCAATTTGCCACATGCTCTCGCATGCATTACTCTTCAAGCAGCAACCCCTGGATCTGCTGTCAGGCGCTTTTCGCTTTTCAGCCATCAAAAAGGACAAGTATGTACGAGACCTTTGGCGCTCGGGAAATCGACGATACCGGCAAGGTGAACTTCAGGCTTTTTGTGCCAGATGCGGCGCTCGATCCGGCGCAGTACACCCGCGGGAAACTGCCCACGTTGGTTTCGGTGCACGCGGTCGGCGATTTCCAGGCTGCGTTAGGCGGACAGAACTGGAAAGCACAGTCGAAATTCCAGTTGACCAAGGCCCAGTTCGCCGATCCCGCAGACAACAAGAGCAAAGGCTGGCTTTATGAACTGACGACACCGCCTCTGCCCGACGGATTTTACCAGTACAAATTCCTCGTCACCTACCAGAGCGGCCCGCCGCCGCGATTAATTTGCGACCCGTGCACGCGCTACGGGGGCGAAGAATTCCAAAACTCCGGTTTCGTGATAGGCGGGCCGAAAATGACTACGGCCCCGCTGGCCAACCCGCTGCCTTACGAACAGTTGATTATCTATGAATTGATGATCGACGACTTCACGGCTGAGTTTCGGGGAAAGCGAGCGCCGCTGGCGGCGGTGCTGGATAAGTTGGATTACCTCCAGAGCCTCGGCGTGAACGCCATTGAATTCATGCCTTGGACCCAGTGGCCCGGGAATTCCTACAACTGGGGATATGAGCCGCAGGACTATTTCGCGGTCGCCCATCCGTACACGCTGAACCCGAAAGACCCGACCGAGAAACTGTTCCTGCTCAAGCGGTTGATCTCGGCGTGTCACGAGCGAGGGATGCACGTGATTTTCGACGGAGTGTTCGATCATGTCACCAGCCAGGACCCCGGCCAGGGCTTCGGTTATCGCTGGCTCTGGGAGAATCCGGACGACTCGCCCTATTGCGGTGTTTTCGCCCAGGCCGCCTTCGGCCAGGACCTCGATTATCACAACGGCTGCGTGCTGGATTTTATTACCGACGTTTGCCGGTACTGGATCGAGACCTTCTGCATCGACGGCATCCGTTTCGATTACACCCTCGGCTTTTACGACCCGAGCCACCCCGAGCTCGGATTGCCTGCGCTGCTTGCGCGTCTACGTCAGTACTTGCAGGACAGCGGCCGACAGAACTTCCCGCTCATCCTGGAGCACGAGTGGGATTATACGTCCGTCGATGTTGTTAATAAGGTTGGAGCAACCAGTTGTTGGCTGGACCCGTTCCGCGGCCGCTCGCGGGAATATCTCACAGCGCGCCAGATTCAGTCGGGCGTAATGCGTTTTCTTAATTCGGCCCGTGATTTTGGCCCGGGACGGGCGGCCACGACCTACCTTGAAAATCATGACCATGAGAGCTTCGCGCTCAATGCCGGGAGCCGTGAGGAATGGTGGCGCACACAGCCCTACGCCATTGCGTTGCTCACCGCCGCCGGGGCGCCGATGCTCCACAACGGCCAGGAGTTCGCCGAGCTCTACCCCATGCCCGAAGACGATCGCGGTGTGCCGGCCGATTGCCAGGATCCGGCTCGAAAACGAGTGGTCCCGCGGCCGTTGCGTTGGGCACGGCTGAACGACGCGGCAGGGCAGCCGACTTTCAACCTTTATCAGCGCCTGGTCGATCTGCGCCGGAAAAATCCGGGGCTGGTTTCTCCCAACTTTCATCCTTCCGCCTGGGACGAATCCCAGACGCAACCGGATGCCTTCGGCTTTGGCATCAACCAGGCCCAGCAGACAGTCGTCTACCACAGGTGGGGATTGGCGGCAGACGGTCGCCTGGAAAAATTTTATATCGTGCTCAATTTTTCGACCTGGCCGCAGACCGTGTCGCTGAGCTTTCCGGAAAACGATGGATGGGTGGATCTGCTCAGCGGTTGGCAGCCCGTTGTGCAAAACAACCGGCTGACCCTGGAAGTCGGCTCAAACTGGGGACACGTGCTTTACAAGAAATACTGACCCTTCGCAGGGGCCCAAGGCCCTCGCCATCGGTGACACCATCGCCAAATGCTACCTCCGCGATGATTTCCTCTCCCGGCCGGAACCGGTGCCGCCCTCCACCCCATCCGACTCCGATCCGCCCTTCGGCCCCGCAAATCTGAGCCCCCTCAATCCTGAAGGAATTCCACCTATCAGCCCAGGGTCCTCGATCGGACCCAACCGCAACCCCCAGAACACCGCGTTCCCCCGGTGCCTGACAGCGGACCTTCCTCACCGGATTGAAAGAAAAGGTGCCCCCTATTACCGCCCCATTTCCGTTGCGGGGTCTCCATTGTACAAACGCCCCGCTCCATAGCGGAAGGCCCTGGCGAGCTCGCTGAGCCATGTGGTGAGTTACTGCTCGGTCATGGCTTCCGTGAACGAGCAGATTCATGCAACACAGCCGGGCGACACTGTCCACCAGCTCGATGCCGTACAACGTCCCGCTCTTGAGCCGCTTCTTCTGCTCGCGGTCGAGGGCATGGTGTCTGGCGATGTAATCATGCGCCGCCAGCAGGAAGCCACCCGTGCCGCAGGCCGGATCACAAATCGTCTGGCCCGGTTGCGGTGCAACCGCATCGACCATCGCGGCGATGAGGGTGCGCGGTGTGAAGCATTGGCCCGCGCCGTCTTTCACGTCCTCGGCGTTCTTTTGCAGCAACCCCTCGTAAGCGTCGCCCTTCACGTCGGCGGACAGGCTCGACCACTACTCCCTGACGATCAGGTCCACGATGAGCCGGCGGAGCTTGGCCGGGTCCTGGATCTTGTTCTGCGCCTTGCGGAAGATGACGCCGAGCATGCCCTTCTGTTTGCCGGGCGATTCGAGCACATGCCGGTAGTGCGTCTCCGACTCGTCGCCGTCGCGCGCGAGCAGGCTCGGTCAGGCGAACTCCTTGGGCACAGTGGCAGCGGCGTCCCGCCGCTGTGTCAGATCTGCATACGGCGGACGCGACTGCTCATCCGCCATCTTGAGGAACAGTCTCGCCAACGCCGGGATCAACTGCTCGACATAATCCCCGTAGGAGAGGCAGCCATCCCGCAGGATGTTCCAGTAGTTCCAAAGTTGCTGACCGAGGGCGGTTGGGTTGTTCATGCTGATCCGTATTTACGATAGATGTCTTGAACGATTTTCCACCCTGTCTTGTTCGGCCCGGCGAAAATCAAATAGTAAACGACTGCCTGCCGTGAGTTCCGCATTGCCAGTGGATCAGCAACGAAGCCAAACCCAGCAATTTCCTTCAGGCGCTTGCAGTAAGCATTTACCAAATCCCTGTTCTCAGTCTTGTCCAGCTCCTCGACTCCGAAAAGATTCGTTTGGGCGCTCGGCCGGAACATCGCGGAATGCCATGAGCGGTCGCCCCAAAATCGATCTATCGCTTCGAGCTCGCCGGGCAAAATCTTCGATGTGTCCTCGTGCTTGCAGTTGCGGTTCATTTGCATGACCGGGAAGTTGATGAAAACTTCGACTGCTCGACTGCCGCCGGCCGCGCAAACAACCCTCCAATCCAATGTGAGCGCATACGGATCCAACACGCATAGTGCCCGGGTGCGCTTGGCGTAGGAGAACCGCGGCAGAACTGATTCAAGCATCACTTGATTGCTATCGGCGGTATAAAACTTTACGTCCGGGCGGCTGCCGACCTTACCCCTCAGAAAATCAACCTTCTCACCATCGAGGTCAATAAAATGGTATTCGTCAAATGGCGGCTGAACTCCCAGGGCGACCAAGGGGCTTCCCAAGACCTCTTCACCGCCCGCCTTTCTGATGTGGAGGCCCGGTCCCGAGAACGCATCGATGTAACCGTGGAGAAAGCCATTGCTCTTGAGAATTCTGGAATAGGGTGCGGCGTAGTCACGAATTATATCCAATTTGATCTCCGACCACGGTCCGATTTCATCCAAGTTCATTTAAGATGCCTCCCCGCTTGTGCCCTAAACATGAACCAGTTTTTCTAGTAAGCTGGCGCGACCTGAAGACGATGGCACGGCATTCGGAACAATATCGGGATACTCGTCGTAAGTTCGGCCATCGAGTTGTCGCCCGGTGCTGGCTTTGCGCACGCCACCCCATTGCTTGAAGAAAAAGGCGACTTCTTGCGCTTCGCATTGTGTCCGTATATTCCTCACCCATTCTGCCAACATTGGCCGTGCGCCCGGACCGCTTTCGCCCCCCACAATTACCCAGTCGATGCCACGCAAATCCACTTTACCGAGGTCTTCCAGGAGCGGCTCGATTGAAAGAAACGTCACCGCTGGCTTCGTGGTGCGCAGCTTTTCAACGCGCGGTAATCCGTGCTTGCGGTTTTCCACGCTTACGCCCCACCAGATGTGGGAAGCCTTTGCAGCCCCACGGAGCTGGCCCTGCAGCAAAGCCGCCATGCGGTCGGCCCGCTTGGTGAGGATCTGGTAGGTGTGCCAGTTGGCCGCCAACATCACCCGGCAGACCTTTTCGATGTATGCGTCCGGCACGCCTTCGTGAAAGAGGTCGCTCATCGAGTTGACGAATATCTTCTTTGGTTTCGACCAGCGGATCGGATCTCCCAGCTTCTCCGGCACCAGCCGGAGATCGAAGCCAAACTCGAACGGATGTCCCGGCACACCGCGAAACCGCTCGGCGAAAGTTTCGGCATAGCAATGCAGACAACCCGGGCTGATCTTAGTACAACCCCGAACCGGGTTCCAGGTTGAGTCGGTCCACTCGATCTTTGTGTTTTCGCTCATATTGGTCCTTCAGAAGGATGCCATATACTGATCATATGTCCAGTATGTTTTGGGATTGTCGACTTCCCATCGCCACCGTAAGCAAGAGCAGGAACGTGAGTTGCTCGACGTAATCTCCGTCCTGTCGCGCCGGAAGCGGGTGAAGGCGGAAGGACAAACCGTCATCGCGGAGAATGCCTTGGACTTTTTGAAGTGCCTGTTGGCTATCAAAGTCGGCTTTCCATCGAGGCATAGTGCATTCCTTTCATTTCCTGGAGATCTCAGTTTTGTGAGGGCAGTGTTCTCTTTCCGGTGGATGGACTAGATTGCCCGTGAGGGCTTTTTGCCGGATGGACTGGCGGAGGCGGTCCATCCGGAAGGTGAACCCTGAAAGAGGAAGGATGAACCTGGTCACATCGATTCCCCTGAAAACGCCTTTTGCAGAATCGATTGACGCAGCCGAACCGCTCGTAGCAGGTTGGCCGACACCACCGATTCCAACTCCTCGGACACGCTCAACCGCCGCTCCACTTCCACCACAAGATAGGCGAGCAGCGTTTCCGGGCGATGGAACGTGAAGATGTTGCGACTGCGCGGATCCGGATCCAGACGATTGGTGAAGCGCGTTTCGCTGCTGGTGCTCTCGCAACAGAACGGAAGCGGTTTGCGCCACGCAGGTAGACCGCCAGGAAATCCCGTAGCGTATTTCGCCGATTCTTCCTCGACACCGCTGAGAGGAAAACTTTCGGGTTTGGCCTCAGCAGTGCCGATGGCCTTGCCATCGGCGAAGAGCGTGTAGTCCGGCTCACCAGTGCTGAACGAGAGTTCGCAGACAGCCATGCCGCGGCAGGCCGAGAGGTTTATTCGCTCCTTGGCCTGGACAGCGCAGCCCGACGCGGCAAGCATCGCGTCAATCTGGTGGCGAGCCCGTTGTTCAGGTGTTTCGGACATTCTTCAGAAGCTAATGACGACGTCATTGCCAAAGGAGAGCCAGGCGGTCTCGGCAGCGCGGCGCAGGATGGTTTGCTGAAGGGTTCGAGGAACCGTGCCCCCCGAGAGAGCCTGTTCCTTGGAGAACTTGCTCTGGCGCAGGCGGGCGGTGATACCGGCGATTGTGGTTTCGAGTGGCATGGGTGTTAAACCTGCGATTCCTCACTCCGCAAGCTTTTGAAGATATGAAGTTTTCCTTTCAAGACTCTCACTTTCCGCCCAGTGCCAACAAGGTTCGACCTTAATCGACCGTGCGGAAATGTGAAGGAAAAACTTTCGCCCGAGCAAGCCCTCACTTTTTGCACAACCGCCCATCTGCACGCGTCAACGCGGCCTTAACGCTTAACTCTTAACGCTTGCTGCTTCGCAGGACCTCCGGAAGAAGAAACTATCGCCGCCGCCCCTGATTTCATGAGGTTTTACGCTTAACTCTTAACTCTTAACTCTTAACGGATCCCAGGCCACGCCCCGAGAAAAACATTTTCCCTCCTTGACGCTTTTCCCGCTTCAACGCTTCAACGCTTTAACGCTTTAACGGTGTAACGCCGCATCCCCCCCCTTACCGCAGTATCGCCAGGCATCGGTGGATAACGCCTGTTCACGCCAGATAACGCCAGATAACACATAAAGTGCCACCCCCGCAGGTCCCGCCTGGCTCGCGGGCAACGCAAACCTCAGCTCTTCAGCCTGTCAGCGTTTTGCGGTATCAGCTACTAACACTTCTATCGCCTATTAACACCTACTCCCGCGAACTAACAGTTGAACCAGTTCACCTCGAACTGTTACTCGGCGAGAGAAGACTCCCGGTTCGAGCGCACTGCCGGCTTGGCCATCTGCCATTCCCCGTTGCGGCAGTTTAAGGATTGCCGCACCTCCGTAGTCCATCTCTATTGTCGAGCGTCCCTGCAGGACAAGGGTTTAACGTAATATACCCAGAAAGCGGCGATTTCGCGGAGCATGTTGAAAGGAAGTTGGCGGAGGATATAGCTCTCCCTGGCAGGAACAGTAAAGACATCCCAGCCGTCTTGCTGGAAGGCGAGTTTGATTCTGGGAAGGTGGTAGAAATGGCTGACGACGAGCACGCGAGAGGCGTTCAATTGGGTAAGCAACAGTTCGGTGTTTTTGGCGGTGGCGCGGGTATTCAGGCCGGCGGGGTCCTGCAGAATGTCATCGGATCTGACCCCCAGCGAAACGGCCATTCGGCGCATGGTTTCAGTTTCATGGACGGTGCCATCACCGGGACCACCGGAAACGATGAGTTTCCTTGCCAGGCCGGCCCGGTAAAGTTCGCAGGCGGTCCGTACGCGGTCGGCCAGGGCATCAGAAGGGCGGCCATCGGCATAGGCGCGAGCGCCGAGGACGATCGCCGCATCGGCGGGGCGACGGTAATCAGTTTTGCCGAAACAAAACATCTGGAGGAGCGGGAAAAGGACCGCACAAACGGCGGCGATCAGGGCGACGCTGAAAGCCTGGTGCCGGTTTTGAGCACGGGCCGGGGTGCGGGCGGCCGCGTATAAGATCAGGAGCAGGCCGGCGGCGAAAAGAAAAGACAGGGGAACCGGAATAGCCGCACGGATGTTGCCGCGCGCCAACAAAACGAAAAATTGGGCTGAATTTACCAGGGCGACGAGGCAGAGAGCGGCTACAAAGAGCAGCGTAAGCAAGCGTCGCAAGCCAGGGCGAGGCGGGCGCAGGGCAAAGCAGACCAGCAGCACTGCTAAAATGAGGAGGCCGGCGTGGGCGCAAGAGAGCGGCAGGCCGCGAAGGTCAATCCACCAAAGGTTGGCATCGAAGCCGGGAGGACGAAGGCAGGCAGCGAGGTTGAGCAGTGTGAAACAGCCGAGGAAGAGCGCGAGGCCGCGAGCCGCCACACCGTGCGAAAAGAACCGCGCGAAGCGATTCTGCCGCCGCCTGTCAGGCTGTAGAAATGCAGGGTAGAACGAGCTCATGATGCGTGGAGGCTTGTTACGCTATGATCGAGTGGACGTCAATGACCGGATAGGAAAGGTGAGACGACCTCAGTTTAGGAAGGCGGGATGCCAACCGCAGTTGGTTCCGAGATCAGACCCGCAGAATAATAACCCCTGGCAAAAACGCCTCCCCGCTCTGATCCAGTCGGCGGCGCGAAGTCAGCCATGCCCCGTCAGCATCCCGGGCCCCACAACCTTGCCGAGGTCAGTCTTGAGAATTCAGGGCAACGGGACGACGCGGTAAAAGCGTTGGCTGGCTGCGCCGACGGCATCCGATGCCCACATGTCAACACTGGTGGCGGTGAGCACACCCCCGAGATCGCTCCAATTGCTTTGGTTCAGGTCCGTTTTGAACTGAACCTGATAAAGACGGCCTGCCACAGCGGACCACCTGAAGGTAACCATGGCGCCCCCCGAGTCGGCAGTGACCGTGGTGATGCGCACAGGCTCCGGCGGGGCAACGATTTTAAAAACTCTTCCCGTGTCTCCGCTCGGACCGAGCGAGCGCGAAGCCATGACATACAGTTCTCCGTCAGCATCCTCGCCAAAACCTTTAATCCAGTAGCCCAGCGCGCGGTCATCAAGGCCGAGGCGGAATTCTTTGACACCATTAGTTTCATCAAGGTAGAAGAGGCGGCCGCTGGGGGCGCCAAAACTGCCCCAGTCACCGAAAATGTAACGACCCTCTAATGCGGGGAGTGCATTACCTCGATAGATGTAGCCACCGATGACGGCCAAGCCATCATCGTGGTCGTATTGGGCGATGGGGTTGATAACATCAGGAACGACCAGCACGACCGGCGTGTCCGTCACGTAACCGGCATTAGTGCCATTCGGATCAAAGTAGAACGTCCCTTCCTTGACGCGCCACCCGTAATTGCCGCCGGACACGACCAGATCGATTTCCTCAACCTTGTTCTGGCCGACATCGCCCAGATACAAATCGCGCTTGTGCCGATCAAAGCTGTAACTGAAGGGATTTCGCAGGCCGTATGCAAAGATCTCCTCCACCAGGCCCCATCCGTGGAAGGGGTTGTTGTCCGGAATACCGTATTGGCCATTGAGAGCATTGGTGCCGTCAACGTCGATGCGCAGCAGCTTGCCATACACGTTCCAGAGGCTTTGGGCGTTGCCGTTTGGTTCGTGGCCCTCCCCTTGGTCGTCGGCGCGACCACCATCCCCCAGGGCGATATAGAGGTATCCGTCCGGCCCGAACCGCAGTGTGCCGCCGTTGTGGTTAGCCTGCGGCTCATCGATGCGCATAATCTCACGACGACTAAGAGGATCCACTTGATTGGCGCTGGCTGCATCGAGCCGCCATTCGGCAATTACGGATTGATGATTATGATTGGTGGCAATGGATGTGAAGTCGGCGGGGCCAGAGTTGGACTGCGAAGTGTAGGTATAGATGAATGGAAACTGAACGAAGTTCGGATGGGCGGCCAGACCCAGCAGGCCACGTTCGTCGTAATTATTGAGAGCGACCAGTTCCGAACGCACGTCCAGCAGTGGCGCGGCCACCAGCCCAGTGGAACTCAGCACCCGAATGAAACCCGACTGATCATAGATGAACATCCGGCCGGACCCATCGTCGGGCACAGCCATACCCAAAGGCGAGGCCAGGTTGCCAGCCACAGGACGCAGTTCGATGGTGAGGTCGCCCTTGGTGATGCGAGCGGGGATGGGATTAAGAATAGGCACCGTGTTGACCTGGATGGCTACCGTGCCGGAAGTTGCTATGCCATTCTCCGAGTCTGTAGCCCGAGCGGCGAGCTCATGCGGTCCCGGCAGCAACGTGAGGTTGAGGCTATACGGCTCGTTGGTCAACAGCGTCCCGATGGGCTGCCCGTAATCCAGAAACTCGACCCGGGTGATACTGCCGTTGGGGTCGGAGGCGGTCGCCGCCATCGTAACGGTGTCATGCGTGGTGAACGTCTCGTGGTTGGTCGGCGTGATGAGGGCAACGACCGGCGGCGCGATCGGTTGAACGACTACAGTCCCGCGCTGGGAGCCGCCGCCATCGAAGCTGCCATGTGCGAGGCAGTAATAGGAAAAGATGCCCGCATTGGTGAAGGTGAAGACGAAACTGTTGCCATTGGTCAGCGAACCGGAATTAAGCGAAGCTAGGTACGGCCCGCCACTGTTGATTGTGTGGGAAAGGGCCCCCCGCGCAGTCCACCTGACGGCATCGCCTACTTTGATGGTCACGCTGGCGGGAGAAAACACGAGGTCAAGAATCTCCACCTCCCAGAGCCTGCCGCCCTGGACCGTCACGGTAACCTCTGCGGAGGCGACCGCCCACCCCGCGTCATCTCGAGCCACTGCGGTCAAGTTGTGGCTTCCACCGTAGGACAACGTCGCCTGCAGGCTAAAAGGGCTGGTCGAGACGCTGCCGAGCGAAACCGGACCATCGAAGAACTCCACATTGGTCACACTACCGTCTTGATCGCTGGCACTGGCTTGAAGCAGAAAGGTAACAGGCGTGTTGGTGAAGGTAGCTCCATCGGGGGGGCTGATTATGGCGACGGTGGGCGGCATGCCGCCCGGCTGGACCGTCACGGGAACCACCGCCGAACTGGTCACGGCACCCCGATTGTCGGTTGCCACCGCAGTTAGCCCGTGATCCCCGAGCGAGGACAGCAGGACGGTGATACCGTAGGGACCATTGGTGCTGCTACCCAGCAGAGTGGCCCCGTCAAAGAACTGAACCTTGGTTATCGTGCCGTCGCTGTCGGCAGCAACAGCCTGGATCGTCACCGCAGCCGGTACGGTGAACACGGTCCCGCTGACGGGGTTCGTGATAGCAACTGAGGGCGGCGCATTGAAAGGATGGCTGGTCGGGTTGCCCGGGTTTGTGACTGACCCCGGCGGGTTGGACTGCCCCGGGATCCAGGTTCCTGCTGGGTCGCTCAGTTCCTCCCCATTGCTGAACCCATCGGAGTCAGAATCAACAACCGCAAGGGCCGCGCTCCAGAACCCCCGTTGCTCACCGACGGCATTCCCGTACAGACGTACCAACTCCGCCTCGACGGCCTGGCCAAAGGGGTTGCGCGGGCCACCGCCTGCCGGATCGATGTGGCAATTGGCGCAACTGAATACGCCGCCATTGGGTAGCTGCCCCGGACGCCAGGGCCGGGCCCAACTGAACTGGCACATGCTCGCGACCAGAAATGCCACGATAAGATGGCAGCGGAACGGGAAGTTTTGGGCTGAAGCCCAGACGAAACCGCACCGCTCAGGCAATCTCAGGGGAAGGTGCGATTTTTCGATGCTCATAGTTTCACGGCCTTCATTGTTATTGAGAGATCGCCACCGAAAGGCTTGGCCCTGCGTACGGTGTCGCGGTAATTGTCAAAGTCTTACGTGCGCCTTGGCAAACGATGTCCACGCCGGTCTGCCCCGCACGGTGTACGGTGATCGTCACCTGACGACCGTGACCGGGCGAGACCGTCACCATCCGGGGATCGGCCGATGTCCAGGTTGGAGTGATGACCACCGGGTTGCCCTGGTTCAGACCGTCCGCCCGGGTCTCTACGGTGAAACTCGCTCCCTGGACTGCAGGCCCCAGGACAGCAGGTGAGGCCCAAAGCCCACCCGCGTAGGTGCCGCCGAGAAGCCAGGGATCCAGCCGGTAGGAAGCCTTGATCTCACTGACGATGGGTTGCGAACAGGGCGCCAGCGCCGACAGGTCCGGCGTGAGCTGGCCCCGGATTTCTCCACTGCCATGTGCCTCGGTATGGAGGTTCAAGTAAGTTAGCCCGGCGAGCGCCGCCAACTTTTCCTCGGGCGTAAGCACCACCGAACCCAACAACCGTCCACTCGCGCCAGAGCCTCCCCCGCTAAACAGCCGGAGGTCAACCAGCGCGTCGGCGGATTGAGCCGCACCCGCAGGACCGTGGATATGCGCTCCGGTTGCCGGCCCGGACAAGTTCGTGTAGCTGATGTCAAAGGAGAGCGTGTTGCCCTCCATCAGGAGCGTGCCCGCGCCGCGGGCATCCGTCGTCACCGGGTCCGGCCTTTCCGCCGCCCCGCCCAGCGCAACATTGAACGGCACGGCGCCGAGCGCCGCCGTGTCAAGGAGGCGGTAGAAGCCCGCTTGGGTCGCAGGCAAGAACCGCGAGGAGCCGACCACGCCCATGGGCAGTACGGTGCACCATGGTTCTGCAAGGCTCTTCCGCTTCTGAACCGCAACGGGGCCGCTGCCGCCCGTCCAGCTCAAGTCCATGCCTGCGGGGCCAGGTTGAATCGCCGTAATTTTGATCGGTAATGGCTCCATTATGGTCACCAGTACCTTAGCCGAAACTGCCGTCGCCCCGCCGTTGTCAGTGGCGGTGGCCTCAAGTGCGTGGGTGCCCGCCTCGAGGCTGCAGCGGAGCGTGAATGGCGCGCCCGCCACCGAGCCAAGTGGGGTCGCGCCATCGAAGAAAGTGACGTTCTCGACGGTGCCGTCCGCGTCGCTGGCCGTTGCACTCATGATGACTCCCACCGCCGACCCGATCAGCGTCGTCCCTGAGCTCGGGGTACTAATCGTCACGGTGGGAAGTTGGTTGGGGGGTGGCGGGCGGTTTGCATCCTCCCGGCTGGGGATCAACCCTGGTGGATTAGGGTTTCGGGTTTTCCGGGTCCCCTGAGGATCGAAAAACTCCCAGCAGTTAGCCGCGCCGTCGCCACCGGAATCGATAGCGCCCAATGGGGCACTCCAGAAGGGTTGCGTGCCGCCAATGGAATTGCCGTAGAGTCGCGCCAACTCGTTATAGGCCGCCTCGCCGAAGGCATTCCGCGCCCCGTGACCGCTCGGATTGATATCGCAATTGGCGTAACTGAAAGTACGGCCGTTTGCAGGCTGGCCGAGTCTCCAAGGCTGGGCCCAACCGCGTTCATACGCTAAAAGCAAGACCAGGAAAGTGAGGATTCGGGTGTCTCCGAGTCTCCCTCTGTGCCCACTGACCCGCGCCATGAGCTTGCTCGCGCCGCGGCGAATCCTTTGACACTTGAAGGAATCCCCAGGCGGGCATCTCCTATCGCGCCATGCCGATGTGTGATCCCTCATAATCCATCATGACAAACTTACTGGCTTACCTTGATTTGCCGCAATGTGATCGCTGCCAAATCCGGAGGAGGCAGAATGGGGATGACCAGTTTGGGATTCTGTGGGTCGCTGGTCTTGATGATTAGTTGGCCGCGTTGTCCCGGAGCTATTTTGAACCCGGGCGGACAGGCCAGAGCCACCTTGAAGACCTGCCCGGGTTGAACTTCTTGAAGATAGACCCGAATCCCGGGAATGCTTACTTCCGGGTCCGAAAGCTGCAGCGGTGCATCGAGGTGATTGAAGACCGTGACCGTCGCCATGGCCGGCCGGCTCCGCAAAGTGGGGGCTGGCAGCACGACGCTCCGCGGCCTGGCCTCAATCAGAGGAACCACAATCGCCATTACGTTAACGGTGAGGACGGGAATCTCGGCGGAGGATGTGTGGAGCTTTACGGCCACGGCGGAGCTTCCGCCCGACGGTGCAGACAACGGCCGCACGCTCAGTTCGTACACCCTGCCAGGCTCAAGGGCCTTCAGTTCAGCCTGAAAATTCGTGTCCGCGCACTCTGGCGGTCTGAGCTGGAGTGGTTCGGCCAGTTTGCTTGTGATGCGAACGGTCCTGACTGGATTCGTCGGCGTGTGCCCCATGAAGCTGAAGCTGAGCAGCGGCGGCATGATGTCCACAGCCTGCCACACAGTCGCCGTGAGTTGCAGCGAGAGCTCGGACTGCGCTGGATCATTGCTCAGCACGCGCACGCTCTTGGAAATCGGCCCGTCCATGTTTGGTGGCGTGAGCGCAAAAGGAATCACGCCCGCGGCCCCCGGCGCGACGGAATGAGTCCAGCCCCCGACGGTGGTGCAGCCGCAACTCGGGCGCACCTCTTTAATCTCAAGGGTCTGTTTGCCGCTATTTGTGAAAGTAAAAGTACAGTGAGCGACCATGCCGCCGACAATCCGCCCAAAGTCCAACACGTTGGTAGGGAATTGTATGCTCGGAACAGACGCGGAGGGCTCTGGTTTGGGATCTTTAGTCCTGCTAACAGGAGTTTGAGCCTCGGCGCTGAGCGCGACGATTAGACAAGTCCAATTAACTAAATGAGCTGCCCCGGCGGGACACCGCACGGCGTGGGCCGGCAGGAATCCCAGCAGTCGATAACCAACCCTACTCATGGTTGAACCTCCGATTTCGATCATAGCGATCCTCATGGAATTCTTCCTGGGGGACTGCCCCACCAATCCTCTCATCGTCCTTTAGATAGCTCGGCCGCCTTGGCTTCCGGGGCCGGCTTGTCCTTGGCCGACACCTCCGGCCTCTCTTTGATATCGAGCAACTCGACATCCAGCAGCAGGGTCGCGTTGGGCCCGATGCTCCCGCCCGGGCTGTGGTCCCCGAAGGCCAGCTTATCGGGAAGGAACAATTGCCAATGGGACCCCACGGACATCAGTTGGAGGGCCTGGGCCCAGCCCGGGATGAGGTCCGGCAGCGCGAGAGTGGCCGGCTCCTTGCGCTTGAAGGTGCTGTCAAACTCTTTGCCATCGAGCAGCGTGCCCCGGTAATTGCAGACGACGATGTCATCGGCGGTGGGTCTGGGTCCGTCCCCGGCCTTGACGACCTTGTATTGGAGGCCGCTCTCGAGGGCAACCACTCCCTCCCTGGTCTTGTTCTCCGCCAGGAAGGCTTCCCCCTGCCGCTTGTTTTTGGCCCCCAACTCCTGGAAGGCCTGGATCTGGGGCCCATGAAACGTGATCTGCTCCTGCTTGGCCTTCTCCTGCCATTCCTTCACAATCGCCGCGGCCTCCTTAAGGCTTAGACGAGGTTCTTTGCCTTCTTTAAGGTCCTGTATCGCCTGGTGAAACACCGCCGGATTCATCCCGGCCGAGTACTTCTGAATTTGGAGCCCCACACTCATGCCCATGGCATAACTGAGCTTTTCCTTGTCGGTCTGGAGAGGCCCCGCCTCCGGGGCCCCGGCAGCTCCTGTCACCACGCCCATCCCTAGAATAATTGGTGACACTTTCGCCAGGAACGCATTCCACCGCGTCCCTGATCCCTTGGCGGGAAGGAGGTTTGAAAAGAAACTGATCCCGCGCACGGTCGAACGTGTCCCGACTGGTACCAAGAATGTCGAACGGATTGTCATGGGAGTTTCTCCGATGGTTGCCAACTCTCCGACCGCGACAAGGGTTCAGCCCGGCGCTTACGGAGGAAGGCAGGCTTGGCTATTGGGTAACTTGGGCTGGGGAGGCGTCGCTGTGGGGCACCCCAGCGAGAGCCTCCCCGCTGGCTGGCCGGCTGGCAACCGTTTTGGGCGCCTCGTTGACGCCCAGCAATTCCACCTCAAACAGGAGCGCCGCATTCGGCCCAATTAATCTACCCGCGCCGTGTTCACGGTAAGCGAGCCTGGAGGGGATGACGATTTGCCACTTGGAACCAACGGGCATGAGTTCGAGGGCTTCGCGCCAGCCATCGATAAGTTGCCTGAGCACGAGGCTCGCCGCCCCACCACGCCTGGTGGTGCTGTCAATTTCCGTTCCGTCCAGCAGCGTCCCCCGGTACTCGCAGCGCACCGTGTCGTCAGGCTTCGGTTTGGCGCCTTCGCCAGCCTTCAGGACCTTGTATTGCAGACCGCTCTCGAGAGTCACGACCCCTGCTTCGGCTTTGTTCTTGGCGAGAAATGCTTCCTCCTCCTTTTGGTTTCTGCTGGCGAGTTCTTTGCGGGCCCGCTCTTGTTGCGCGGTCATCTCCGCTCGCTTGCCAACCAGAATGGCGCTCGCCTCGTTGGTGGTCAGGAGCGGCTCGTAACCCAACAGGGTGTCGTGGAGCGCCTGAATAAAGAGGGTGGAGTTCACTTCCAGTCCGTCACGTTTTATCTGCTTCTGAACGTTCATGCCCATGTTCATGCCCATCGCGTAGCTGAGCTTTTCCTCATCGGTCTTGAGTACCTGAGCCGCGGGCGCAGAGGTGTCGGTGTCATTCTTGACGATCGAAGTGTCTTGTGCGAACACCCCCCCGGCCAATAGGCCGAGGCAAAGGCTAACGGGTCTGTGCCAGCCCGCCATTGCCGGGTGGCCGATGGGTTCTGGAGTCGTGGATTTCATGCGTGTTTATGCTCTCTGTTGTTTGGGGTCACGATGCTTTTTCGTTTGTTCTTTGCGATGAGGGAACCGTATCCGGATTGTTCAGTCGGCTGGTGCTTGCAGAGCTCTGTGGCGGGGACGCGGTGGAGCGCGTCCCTGCCGGACTCTGGCCCTCCGCTTGGGCCTTAATACCTGACTGGCGCCTGGAGGCCTGCTGCGTGATGTCCGCCTTGAGGGTATTGCCGTGAGGCATTACTTTGATCGAAAGCCTTTTGGAAACCCCATGAGAAACCACTTCCACGATCGTCTCGCCCGCGCGCTTGATGTTTAGCTTGACCTCCCCCGCATGACCGGACGAAACGCTCGCGATTTCGGGGTCGGCCGACGTCCAGGTGGGCTTGATGGCAACCGTTTTGTGGTTGGCGGTAAGGCCGTAGGCCCTGATTTCCACAATACAGTCTTTCCCTTCCCCAACCCGCGTGTAGGTCGCGGGCGATACCCAGCGATCACCCATATACAGGCTCCTCGTCAGCCGCACGTCGAGTTTGAACGACAGCTCGATTTCGCGGAGAGGGCCCTCGGTGGCGGGTTGCGGACGTCCAAGAGCAGTCATCGAGGGGGAAACCTGGGCGGTCTTTCCGGAATCCTCTTTCCCGGGAGCGCGGGCCGTCTCATACGCGAATGACAAAGGTGAACCGCCCAGCCCAACGGCCAAGCCGGCGATGGCAATCAAGGTATGCTTCTCCATAGATCACTGTTCTTAGGGTCTCGATTCATTGGCTGGTGGAATTCTGGGAATTGGCCGCTTGCGGACTCCCCGTGTCGGTCTCCGCAGTGACCAGCGCCGGGAGGTGACGATGACGCCGTCTCACTCGGTCTGGCGAGCGAGGTCGTTCACTTTGCGGTCTTAGGGTCGCGTAGGAAGTCTCCGCAGACGCAAGCGCCGGGGCCGCATTGGCCGGGGCTCGGGCTGCCTCGAGCTTCGGGATTGTGGGCTGAGAAAGATTGACGACCAGCGTGTCAAAATGGGTCACTGCGCTGAGTGCCAGTCGCTTGGAAAAACCCTGGGCGGCCACTTCGATCATGGTCTGGCCCGGACGTTGCACAGAAATCGTTACCTCTTTGCCATCCTCAGGCGAAACCGTTGCCAGGCTGGGATCTCCCGATGTCCATCGCGGGGTGATCTCGAGGGCCTGTCCTTGCGTGTCCACGCCCTGAACTCTGACTTCCACACTGCATCCCCAGGCCACCCCCTCTCCGACCCTGGTGTAGGTGGGCGGCGAGACCCAACGGTCACCCATGTAAAGGCTTCGGGTGAGCCGGGGATCAAGCCTGAAAGACAGTTGAAGATCGGAGATGGGGGAATCGCTGGCCCGCACCGCCTCGGGCGCTACGGCCTCCGGCGTTGCCAGCAGTTCAGTCGCTTGGGTCTCTGCAGACGCCGCTGTGGCCTCGGGCTCGAACCGAACCTCGCCCTGAACTGCCCGTCGCGGGGACAAAACAGTGGCGCCACCGTACAGTCCAAGCAAGCCTATGGCGGCTGCGGCCAAAATATACGGGATGCGCGTCGGCGTCTCACTGATAGGCTCAATGTTCTTCATAGGAATACCGGTTAATCGCGATGCTTATCCGCACTGCGACTGAGGGCTTCTACCCCTACAAGACGATCCAGCCATACGAAACGATAGCCGGCTCGGTGGCAGCGCAGGCATCCTCGCCGCCGAAACCCGCAGGCATAAATTGGCTGCCCATCGCCTCCCCGAAGGGCGTGCGATGGGCAGCGACGAAAGGACTCCTATACCTAATTAGTGATCGTAATGACTCACGGTGGCGAAGTTATCCGCCGCGGTTCCGAATCTCGAGTCGCTCCGTTTGAAGCGGGAGACGTTCAGGAAGCTCGGCTCCGGCGTGGCCAAGCCCGCGGCGCCCACCGCCGGGACATCCCGGAACAGAGCCGGGGTGGTGACCAGGGTCACAGGATCTGTTACTGGCACGGTGGCGGCCAAGAGGGCGGTCCGGCCAATGCCATTGTCCGGCGCGGTGCCATCGACAGGCACGATCACCTCAGGATGATCGAACGGCGCGCGGTCGAACCGATTGCGCTCATCGGTGAGTTCCAGCAGGAAATCAACCAACGAAACCTTCTCCGCCTCGCTGAGGTTGGATTGGACGTCGACGTTCATGTTGACCATGTTGAAGTCCCGGTGCTCGGCGTTGCTGATCGGAAAGTCACCGCCGCGGACGTAGAAGTCCACCACCTGACGCAAGGTGAGCTTGCCGCCATTATGGAAGTACGGTCCGGTGAGTTCGACGTTGCGCAACTGCGGCGCCTTGAAGCTGCCCATCCGCGCCACGCGGTTGACCGTGGGCCAAGTGCCCATGAGGGTGTTTTCGCCGCTATTGTAGGCCTCGTTGAGGCGGCCCCCGGCGTTGATCGGGCCCAGGGAGTCAAGGAATCCTTCCAGGATCGGAACATCGGTGAGGGTATTGATGGCACCGAATTGCTCATCGAGTTCAGGCTGTGAATCGCCCACGTTGAGCTGGTTGGCGAAAGGGGCCAGGTAGGCTGGCAGCATCGGGTTGATCACACCTTCGGTTTCGACCCCTGGGTTGATCTGCTGATCCTGGGAAGTCTCCTCGAACAAACCGCCGCCTGTGCCTAAGTCCGGGTCGAAGTTCGGCAGAGGCCCCGATCCCGCGCTGGTAAGGGTGGCTGGCTCGTAAGCCGGACCACCCAGGTTCTTAAATAGCATCGCGGCGAGAGACAACGGCCACCCAAAGGCGTCATTGCCACCGCGCCCGATGTCGTTGTCGATGAGTGTTACCCCGAGGTTATACACCCCGTTGTCAAAAAAGGATTGGCCAGCGCCGGCGTAGCGGCTGTCGCCGGGGATCGACGAAATGAGGATCGACCCAGGCTCATTGCCGGCGGCGGTGCCGGCCGGATTGAAGATCCCGTCCGGATAGGACAAACCGTCCGACGGGTTGGGAATGATGCTTTGGTTGATCATGCGGCGTTCGACGGCATCCTGGCCAGGTCCATTGAGTTCGGATTCAAGCAGGAAGCCCGAGATCATCCGCATGCGGCCGAGCGGTTCGATCAAGCCTTCCACCCCGGGTTGACCCGGTGGAAACTCGGCGGCAAAATCCCGCAGCGTCGCCTTGAAGGTGAAAGGTACGGTATGGTCTGTCAGGGTTGGCGAGGCATGGCACTCACCGCAGCGGGCCGTCCGGAAGTTGGGATTCTTGAGCGAGAGATTCGAGGCGAAGAAGATGTCAAAGCCAAGCAAGGGATCCGGATCGCTGGGTTGACGCGTTCCGCCCGTGACCGGCACGGGTGTCGCTCCCGTGCCGCCCTCACCCGTCGAGTTGATGTAGGCGATGAGGTTGGGATCGCGCTTGAAATTCCCAACGGGCGTGAAGCAGTAGCGCGTTCGTCCCCCACCGCAGTTGAGCTGATCCTCAACCAGCCCGCGTTCGCCTGGCTCGCCCAGGGTGGCGAACGCGTCCGGGTTGGCCTCCAGGAACTGGTCCAACGGAGTATTGTCCGGCACCAGGATTTGCACCCAGGCGTGCACGGACAGGCCCCAGAAGAGGCTGAAGTTGGCTTCCATCTGGCTGAATTGCATGGTGTCAGTGGCACTGGACGCACCGGCCAGGGGACCCGTGAGGACGAATCCATCGAAGGGATCGTTAGGATTGGCCGTATCGACAGTCTGGGAACCTGGCGCGCCAACCAGGATCGGAATCTGCTTGGTTGAATCGATGGGCGCAGTCTGACCGGCGGCGTTCACAGGCGTGTAAGCGCCTGTCAAATGCTGGCTGGTGTTGGCCCAGAGTTCGGGGCGGTAGGACGCCCTTATGAGATCCTGGTAGGACACGTTAAGCCCCGGCCGGCCGACTCGGTTGATCGGCCCATTGTAGGTCGATCGTTGCCCAGAGAAAGGCCCCAGCACGCTGTCGGTCGGATCCACCAATTGGTTGGCCAAGGGAACCACGTTCGCCTGGAGCAACTTCTTGCCGACTTTTTGCCAGTTGCGGCCCTGGAAGGACATCTCGAATTCGCTCAAGCCCGGGCCGGTCGCCAGCGAGGCGATGCTCGCGAATTTGATGAGCTGGCGTGTGGCCACCAGTTGGCCGACGCCATTCGTCACCCACACATGGGCTTGCGGGTCGGAAGCCCCAAACACGCTGCCGCCGTTGAAGTCGTGGCGGGCTCGTCCATCCCAGAAGTTGTCGAAGTTGAACCCGGCTGCCTGCATGGTCGGCGTATTGCGCGGCTCGACACGGCGCAGCCCCTGGAAGAGCGGAATCGGGTCAGGGTCGCCTGCAGTGCGGAGGTCAGGCATCACTGCCGCGACCCCGTTAACGGCCGGACCGAAAGCCCCAATGGGGGCGATATCCGTGAAGTGGCTGTACACGACCCCCATCGACGAGACGACGTCGTTGACATCGCTCACGATATTGGCTGGATCCTGGACCACGAAGTCCGCTGCGACTCCCCCTGGGAACTGATTGGTGTTTTCCAAGACCCCCGCATTCACGCTCGCCGTCAGTCTCCCCCCACCGGGATCGCCGGCGGCGTCAGGGTTCCCCACCTTGTGCAGCGGAAAGTCGGCGGCCGTCAGGTCATACGTGTTCGGGGCGGCGCCGCCATGGATTTGGAAAGTCACGTCCCCACCCAGATGGTTGGGGTTGACCTGGTTTTTCGTGCGGGTGTCGGTGCCGGTGCCGTTGAAGTGGCAGGTGCCGCAGCTCTGGATACCATCGCTGCCGACCTGCATGTCCCAGAACAGGGCCTTGCCCAGGATAATGGCGGTGTTCCGGCCATTGGGGATGGGACCGGCGCCGTACGAAGTGGCCGTCTGCCCGACCGCCCGCGCATAGTAATCATTCTCGGTCGAGGGTGCCGTGTCGTCGGGATTCGTGTTGCGCAGGTAATTTGGGTTCGCATTGTTTCCGCCATTTTCAGGAATTCGCAGCGAAGGCTTGAGCAGCCCCCCCACACCGGCTGGATTACGCGCGTTGATAAATCCTCGGACGGGATCGAACAGCCGTTTCTGTCCGGCGCCAAGGGGCCCGCCCGGAAGAGCGGTGATGACAGCGCCCGGGTTCCTAAAGCCCGCGGGCATCGGAAATGCCGGCACCGAGTAAGCGCCGTTGATCACCCCGAACAGGGGATTGCCGGGTTCGCCGGTATCGCCGCCGCAGTAGGTGACCCCTTCTGGTGGGACCAACTCCACATTGGGCTCGCAAACGATGCCATCCGAGTTGATCGGACTGTTGTAGTCAATCTCGGCCTCGAGGACGCGAGCGGCACCCGGACTGACCGCCACGGTCCGATAACTCGTGCGCCAGGTATTGCCCGAGGGGTCTCCAGCCAGATCCTGATAGAGTTGATACGGTATGGAGAAATTGCCGCCCGGATATGCCGAGTTCAGCAGGCGCATTTCTTCGCCCGAGGTCGGGTTGTAGTTCAGCGGGTCGATCAGGAACTGCGGCAAGACCACTCCGAAGGCCGGACGGCGGATGATGGCCGTTCGGTAGGAAGGAAATCCCTGCTCGTTGCCGGGTGTGTTTGGGTCATAGGTAATGGCATATGGATTGTCCAGCACTTGCTCGATTTCGTTCCAGGTGGGAGCGTCTTTGAGCGATGTGAGGGGAACCTCGGGTTCAAACAGAAACCCGGGCACTATGAAGGCTCCCGGCACTCCGGCGGCCGTCACGCTGCCGGGAGCCACGTAATTCGGCTGTGTCGCCTGCCCGTTCTTAATGATATCTCCCGCTGCGCCCAAGGCAGGCTTGACCCCGCAAACCAGCGCCATGCCTGGCAGACATAGCACGGCTAGAAACTTCACCGGCAGCTTGAACTTCGCGTCGGCAGCCAGCCTTACCGGCTTGATACGCCGTTTGAATCCCATAAATACGGACGACATAATGAGTGATCCTTTCTCTCGCGTTAGCGGCCCGAAACTCTGAGGGCTGCTCCTTGCCTCAGTTGTTGTTGTTTTCATAGTTGACTCTCTGCTTGGGCTTGTAGGCCCGGTTTGCTTGGTCACTGGGCTTCGCGCCAATGCTGGCGGAGCCTCATCCTGCTTCCCTCGCCGTCTCAGGGAACCACACACGTGATTCCTTCTCGCTGAGCCGGCGTTCTTCAGGCATCTGTATGCTCCTGTGGGTTTCTGATCTTCCTAGACGAACCAGCGACCTTAAATGATAGTCGCGAACCTGTGGCGTGATACTTCTCGCACCGAAGATCTTTTCTGCCACCTCTGCCACGGCGCCGCCCACTGAGGTTGCGCCGCGGCCGATGCCGGTCTGAGCGCGGATCTCCTTTTCCTTCTGCAGGGCTTTTTGAAAGACCTGGTTTGGGACCCGGCCAGTCAGGCCGGCTGCTCGCGCCGGCTCGTAGGCCTGCTTGGCCTGCCCGGTTATTTCCTTCAGTTCGGATTGAGCACCAGGGCCTGCAACAGCCTGGCGCGGAGTGCGAGCAGTTTGGGCGTTTGGCGGCAGCATTTGATTCCGAGCCGGCAGCCGACACCGAAGCGGCATTTCGTGCTCAGGCAGGCTCCATTTCCAAGACAACACTTCTCGCCGGCGGAGCAGTTGTGCGAGGGATCCTCGCTGCAGTGGCCGCGTGCTGGACATTGTCCGCTCGCGGCGCCGCCGCCGGAGCGCCGGGCGAAGGTTGCATTGTGCGAGTTGCTCGCTGGCGCGGGCGGCCGGGCGCATCCCGCCCGCTTCGGGTTGGTTACTGCATCGGCGTGGAGCGCCGGCTCCGGGGGCGCTCCATCCGCCATGTCGGTGCGAGCACCGCTCAACAGTACGCAGGTGCCGCCCGACACTTTGCTCAGCCGGGACCGGGCTTCATGGAGCAACAGCTTGAAACTTGCCAGCGTCACCCCCAACTCCACCGCGGAACTTTTGTCACTATGCCCGTGAGCGTCCGCCAGCAAAACCGCCACTTGCTCTTCCAGGCGCAACTGCCCGGTGATGCAGTCCACCCACTTGCCCAGCCGGGCGCGGCAATCACAACGCCAGTGCACCGCATCGTCCCCGGTGCGTAAGCAGGGTTCGGTTCCCCCCTGGGCTGCCTCCGTCAATTCCACAAACTGAACGCGATTTTGCGCGCGGTAGTGATCGATGATCAGCCGGCGGGCTATAGTAAAAAGCCACGCGCGGAAATGCTCGCTCCTGAACGTTGCGAGCTTCGCCACCGCTTGAAGCAGCGCTTGCTGGGCTATGTCCTCCGCGTCCGCTTTGTTTGCGATTCGTTGCGCGACGAAGCGATGAACCTCGGGCACTGACGCCTCGAGCTGGCGAAGGTAATCCTCGCGGTCCGGCTCACCCGGATCAGGCGAAAATTGATCCGTGATTCCGGCGGCTGGAACCTCCGACTCCGCCGAGGAACCGCAAGCCGCGCTGCCGGCCTCATCTGATTTTTGAAAAGACATGTTACTTCGTTGAATGGATTGATGGTCTAACGGTGGTCGTCATCCGCCTTAATGCGGCCACTCTCGACCAGATTTCGGCGGTCCACTATCAGGGAAAAACCCTGATCTTTTCGGGCCACTGAATCGGGGAGGAAACGGCCAGTGTGGATGCTTCGCTTGCGGCACGAAACGCCGACAGGCATTCAGGGCGCCTTCCGGTTATGTCGGCGGGGGGAATGCCCCCTATTCTGCCGCCCGGTTTCTCGGCCAGCGACTCAGGATTTGGGAGGCTCGCCAGACAAAAGCGCAGGAGCACCGGGATGAACAGGGCTGCTCCTTCACCTTGGCAAGGCAGTATTCGGCCGCCTTTCCGGTTTGCGCGCTGGGCGCCGCGAGAAGCGGTTCGCCGGCCAGGTCTATGAAGCTTTCCAGATCCACAGACAGTCTGGCGCCACAACGCCTGTGTAGAAAGATAAAAGCCGGCGGCGTGTTCGGGGCATCGCCTGGTTCCACGCCCTGGTAGCTCACCTCGTGATCCGATAGAAACTGGCTGCGCACCGCCCAGAGTTCGGTGCAGCCGCTGCAAGCCCGGAAAAACCGTCCTTTCGGTCCGCTGGCCAGGAGGCCTTGCGCGAGGGCGAAGCGAACGAGGTCGGCACGGGTGCGCAACCCGAGTTTGGTCATGAGGTGGTTGCGGTGGGTTTCTACGGTTTTCTGATGAATGTGGAGCAGGTTTCCCATCTCGATGTTTGTGTGGCCCAGGGAAATAAGCCGGGCCACCTGGCGTTCTCGGCGAGTCAGCAGGCTGAGGGCCGTGATTTCCTCACCAGCAAGGGTTCCCGGCAATCGGGGTGAGTTCATCACTGATGAAGACGCACCGGCGCATCGAACTGATAGGTCGAAGGCTTGGACGAGGGAAACCACTGGGTTCCTCGGGCGGGGCTACGCGCCGATCAAACGGTGTTCCAGGGCGAAACGGACCAGGTCGGCGCGAGAGTGAAACCCGAGCTTGGACATGATGTGCAACCGGTGGGTTTCGACCGTCTTTTCGGTGATGTGGAGGAATCGAGCGACTTCGGCGTTGGTATGTCCAAGGGCCACCGAGGACGCGACTTCCTGCTCGCGCTGAGTGAGTAATCCCAGGAAATGTTCGGCGGTCTCTGCCCGGGGGGGAATGCCGGCAGGCTCAATCGCATCGGACCCTAACGCAGGCGTAACAAATCGCTGGCCCTTGCTGACGGCGCGGATGGCGTTAATCAACTCGGTAGCCAGTGATTGTTTCAAAACATAGCCAGCCGCGCCCGCCAGCAGCGCCTGGCGAACATAGGCAGGATCATCGTGCATGGTAACCACGAGCACCCGGACCTCGGGGCATTCGTGGGAGAGCTCCTGGATTGCCGAGATGCCCCGCCGTCCAGGCATAGTCAGATCCATCAGCACGACCTCCGGAGCAAGCCGCTGGCATTGGCCGACCACGACCACGCCGTCGGCAGCCTCGCCCACAACCTCCATGTCGGGTTGTGCGGCCAGCAGCGACCGTAGTCCCGCGCGGACCAGCGCATGATCATCGACAATGAGGATCCGGATCCGAGCCATTAGACAGCCTCCCGGAGAGGGATCTCGACGAACAAACTTGTCCCTCTGCCCAGACGTGATTCGACTCGCAGGCTGCCGCCCAGCAACACAGCCCGTTCCTCGATGCCGAACAACCCGAGGCAGTCATCGCGCAGGCAGCTCTGACGCCAGTCGCTCGCGTCGAAGCCCTTGCCGTCATCCTCTATGACGGCGAGGATGGAGGACTCTTTTCGCTGGACGAGCAGATCGACGGTGCGCGCCTGGCCGTGCCGCACGGCGTTAGTGAGGGCCTCCTGGCCTATCCGATAGAGAGCGACCTCAATTTCGCTCGCCAGGCGCCCGGTTTGATCCAAGCCAACGGCGGCGCAGCCAACCTTGACTCCGAACCGTTCGGAGACGTCATGACAGAACTTCTGCAAAGCTGAGACCAGCCCCAATTCCTCCAGTGCCGTGGGCCGAAGCGTCAAGGTAAGATCATAAAGCTCTCGGAGTGTTTTGGACGCCAGGGATCGCATCTCGGGAAGCCCCCGCAGATCGGCGCCGCTTTCGATTGCCGCCAGCCCGGCGACCAAGGAGGCGAGGGCCTGGCCGGTCTGGTCCTGCAGTTCGTGAGCCAGGCATTTGCGCATTTCCTCCTCCGAAGAAATGAGCTTCCGCGTCAGTCGCCGGTTGATGAGTTCCTTTTGCTGCAGCGCCCCCATCATGTCGTTGAACGCAACCGCCAGCTCGCCGATTTCATCTTGCGTGTGCGCCGGCGCCCGGGCTTCGTAGTCGCCGGCTTTGACACAACGGGTCATTCGCACTAACTCGAGGACGGGGCGGGTGACCAGGCGCATGAGGCACCAACCCGCAGCCATTCCGACGAAAGCAATAATCGCGGTGGTCCAGAGGATCCGGCGCTTGTGCCAACCCAATTCGAACCCAATGTGGCCGTCGCTGAGCGTGGCCGACACCTGGCCCGAGCCGGTTCCGGCTATCGGCACGGTTTTTTCAAAGACTTGCTCGGTCGAGCCCGGTGAGGCGGCGCTAGTGTGAACGGTGAGTCCCCCGTCACCGGTCCGCACTTCAAGTCGCTCGATGCTGGTTCCCGTGGCTGGCGTCACTTTCCCCATTGTGTCCAGCAGGCGCTGCATTGCGCCCCGGTCCCCACTCTGCAGCATCGGCTCAGCTCCCAGCGCAATGACTTCGGCGACGAACCCCGCCTGTTCCCGCAGTTCCTGTTTTTCCAGTTGGTAATAGGAATGGTCTATCTGCCAAGCCAGAGTGGCCGCCAGGACTGCAATCATGCCGACTGCGATCCCGGCGACCTTAACCAGCATGGGCAAACCAAGCAGCGCTGCTTTGAAGTTCTTTAGGGAATGCGCAACGCTCATACGTTGTGAATCTCCGGGCTATCGAGCGGTTATTTTACATTGACTTGACCGGAATTTCAACAAACAAGCTGATTCCTCCCCCCGGGCGCGATTCGATCCGCAGGGAGCCGCCAAGCAGTGTCGCCCGCTGTTCCATGCTTAATAGCCCCACATGATCGCCTCGCAGGCAACGCGCGCGCCAGTCCTTGACGTCAAAGCCGTCGCCGTCGTCTTCAATCACCGCCAGTACGCTGCCGGGTTTGCGGTGGACCAGCAAATCAACCGATCGCGCGTGGCCGTGCCGCACGGCATTGGTGAGCGCCTCCTGGCCGATGCGGTACAGCGCGACTTCAAGAGAGTGCGGCAGGCGGGATTCAGCACCGAACCCCGTCGTCTGGCACTTGACAGCGAGGTTAAGCTGCTGCGAACAGGTGTCACACAGCTTCTTGAGCGCTGCGTCCAGCCCCAGTTCATCCAGGGCGAGCGGGCGCAAAGTTCGAGACAAATCGTGAACCTCCTCCAGGGCCTGCGTGGCCACGTTGAGCAAGTCGCCCACCTGCTGCGGCGTTTTCCCGCCGGATTTCAGCGCCGCCAATCCCGCAATCAGGGATGTCAGGGCCTGCCCCGTGTGATCGTGCAGCTCGCGCGCCACACGCTTCCGCTCCTCGTCCTCCGCGTTGATAAGCTTGCGCAGAAGCTGGCGCTCGTTCTTCTCCTGTTCCCGCAATTCGGCCATCATTTCGTTGAACGCGGCAGCCAGCTCGCCGATCTCGTCCCGGCCCCGCACGGGGGCCCAGGCCCGAAGATCGCCAGCCTTCACCGCGCGTGTTTTCTCGACCAGTTCCCTGATCGGGCGGGTGAACAGCCTCGCCACCCACCACGCCCCTGCCGTGCCGAGCCCCGCCATGGCGGTGATGGTCAGCAAGAGCCGGCGGACGAGCCAAGCGAGCTCCGCGCTGACCTGAGCCGTATCCATCAGAACGCAGATGCGACCGCCGTCTCCTTGGGTGATCGGCACCGTCACCCTATGCTCGCGCGCCTGCGGGTTCTTTGGGCCCACTTCGACCAGCACTCGTTCCCGGCTGGTGCGAACCTGGATTGCATTCACCGCGACGATCGCCTCTGCCATTTCGGCCAAAAGCCCTTGGAGCCCGGCGAGATCCCCGCTGCGGAGCATCGGCGCTCCGCGGCTCAGGATCTGGTCGGCCACCAGCCGCCCATTCTGCTCCAATTCCGCCAGCTCATCGGCGCGCCAACCGTGGTAAATCTGCCAGAACAGGCCCGAAGCCAGCACCGCCGCCATGCCCAGGGCGATGCCCACCATCTTGATGAACATCGGGACACTCAACACTGCGGTCAAATCCGGTGACGTACGCTCAAGGTTTCGGACACCCATACCACGACCACTCGCCCACGGAACGGGGCTAGACCCGAAGTCAGAACTCGAGAAGCCTCCCTTCAGGCCAACACATGACCAATTTTCGGACTCTCGCCCACAGAGGACCCCATTGCATCCGGAATTAGTACGGAATGCGGTCTCCGTACTATTAGGGATTCTCTTGACCGGGCTGAGTCATGGTTATGTTAGCCGGCTGGCTCGCGCCGGTCCGCGAAGACCTCCGGCCTGTCACGCTGCCAACCGGATTCTCAATGTTGTCGCCCGGGCCGGGTAACATCACAACCGGTTCTCGCTCCGCGTGACCAACCTCAGTTGCACCATCGACGCGATTATTCACACCCTGCTCGCCGCCCGACATGAAGGTGAAGTTTATCCGCGGCGTCGGCAGTGTGCTCGATGTTCATCACGTGCCACTCCCGCAAAGCCCAATAGGCACCCACGACCCTCCATTGAGTATTAGGGAACAGCCGAAGAAAAGCGCGGGGCACCGGGCAACACGCCGTGTGAGAAGAACGGTTCGAGGCGATCCCGATGCCCGAAAGAGGAGGTTACCCTCCCAGTTGGAGCCGCTGCTCCGTCGCCAGCATCGCCTTGAGGTTCGGCCATTCGACGGCATTCATTTCATTGAAGGCGTTGAGATACACCGCGACCACTTCCGGTGGGTACTTTGAGAGCAGGATATCGACGGCGGACCTCAGTTTGGCGTCGTCCACCGTGGGTGGCAGATCGTCCACCACGCCTTCTTTGTGGGCGACTCCCAGCGCATCCAGAAAGTCGATCAACATGGTCTGGTAGCGCTTCAACAGCCAGGTCCGAATCAGATTGGCCGTTGCCGCGTCGAGCGAGGGCTTGGCGAGCGTCGCGAGCATGGAAGCATGGCGTTGCACGCGGGCCTGGCGCTCGAGGAATACAGGGCGCAGATGGCGCGCCTCGGCGACCGCGGCGAGCACGGTGCGGTAGAGCGGTTTATCCGACTCGAACGCGAACGTCAGAATTTCCGTCGCCAGCCCGGGCGACATAAAACCGATTAACTCATGTGATTTCAGCATGGCTCAACTCCTGCAACAATCTGTGCGTGGAACGGACATTTCGCCAACCGTCAAGATGCAAATCTTATTTTTGCGGGCCAGCTCCGCGCAAGTTCCTTCTTCGAGCAACAGTGATTTGGCCGCCTCGAACGCAAACGCGCTGATCCCCGCCTGGGCGCAAGTGTTGATAGTTTCGGGCCCGACACAGGGAATATCAAAGCGAAGGTCGTGGCGCTCTTTGGCGACCTTCACAGCGACGGCGCCCCTCTCGCGTCCCGCCAGCTCGCCGCCACGTGCCAGACACTGATCGGTGCCCTCGAAGGCCTCAACGGCGAGCACGGTTCCATTCTTGACCACCACGGTCTGGCCGATTTCCAGCCGCGAGATCTCCTTTGCCACTCGTGCGCCCAAATCAACATCCACACGTTGCGAGGCCGAGAGTGCGGGGCCAAGCTGGAATCCCGCCCCCGGCATCAGCGGCCTTAGCCAGGGCGTTGCTTCTATCAACTCGACTCCATCCTTCATCAATTCATCCGCAACCGCGCCGAAGATGGTGTGCGCATTCTTCTCTTTGAGCCGGAGCAGAACCCCGACCGCGCGTAAATCGGGCCGCACCTCATACAGGTTCCTGGGCGCGACCTGTCCCGCCATGACACACTG
>DATDCV010000675.1:0-6639 GCA_036524155.1 Verrucomicrobiia bacterium | reverse complement strand
GTGCCTTTCGTCAGCGCGGTCAGCCAGCCGATTAGGTCTTTGGTGTATTCAGGATTGCCGAAGGGGTTGAACAACCAGGCCGCCGTGTTCGTGATCAGATAGAACAGGATCGCGCCGACGATACCCCCGGACAGCAGCTTCAGAAACCGGTCCTGCGGTTTGAACCGCGTCCCGAACCAGACGATTCCCGCAAATGCAATATAATTGAAGAGTTGCGCCGCGTTGAAAGCGTTGATGTGTAGAACGAAAAGATAGTAGAGGTTCAGCACGGCGTCTGTTACCACCAGCGTCCCGAGCGGCAGCCACCACTTGATTTGTCGCGGAAAAAACGCGCCCGCGCAAAATGCCAGCGCGTAAAACACGCTGAAATTCGGCGGAAACAAGTCCGGCCACCGCGACAGAGCTGCCAGTACGACGAATACATACGGCAACGCTTTGGTCCACTTACCGTTCACAATCCGCAGCATACGCCCCGGCCCGAAATTGACAAGTCGCGGGACAGACAACCGATGTGCCATACTGGACGTCATGAATCCTTGCGCCGCGTGAGGGCACGCGGCCTACAGTCCCTTGTAGGCCGCGTGCCCTCACCCGGCGCGACTTCTGTCGGTGCGGATAACAACGGTGTTGAGGAGTGGCGCCAGGCAGGATGTCCGCCCTACGGGGTTTTATGGCTCAGCCGGTATGCCTCCGTGGTCGTATAATACTTCGCCAGCATGTTGGGCACTTCCCAAGCTGGCATCTTCCTCTCGGCGACATACTGCAGATACCTCTCCGTCACCTGCGCGAAGTGCGCTTCATGGCCAACCTGATATTTCTCCGGCACGACGACTTCCCAGAGATTGCCTGACGCCTGCAACGTGATGCCGGGCCATTTCGCGCTTGATCGCTCGATGGCCTGGCGAAGCACCCGTTCAAATTCCGGGGCAGAGGATCCCGCCTTGGACTCGACATAGAGCTTCGGCCGATACTGCTGCTCTTTGCCCTGCTTGATACTGAGGGTCGCCCGCGTGCCGCGCATCACGGAGAAAAACGTGTCTCCCGCGCCAGCCGGGGCTTCGTAATTCCAGAGTGTCCTGACTCTCACCTGCGTGCCGCACAAAGCATACGAAACCTCGCCGTTGCCAAATACCTGGAGGCAGCCGTCCGGTGTTACATCCTTCTTCAGAAAATCAGGGTACCGCGCCACGCCGGTCGCGTGCTGAAACTCGGCCGCAGTCAACTTCGTAGCCCACCGCCGCGCCTTGGCAACCTTGACATCTTTCTTCCAATCCAGCGCCCGATCCGGGAAACATTCCCACTGCACCAGGTCGATCAAATGGGTTCCGACATCGGGTATCGCCTCGCCTTCCTGCCGGACATCGAAAAACCAGGCGGGTCGGATGAGCGGCTTGCCGGCGACCTCTTTGAAAAAGTGGTGAACGCTTTCCATCTCGACTGCCGGCTGGTCAGGCGTCCCCTTCTCCAATGCCCCGAATACCTCGGGACTCGCAGCCAGTTCCTTCTGCAAGATCGCAGTAATCTCATACCGCTCTGTCATGATGTCGTACAAAACCAGTTTCTTCTTTGCCGCCGCCGCAAATGCTTTCCGAAGCAGTCCGAACTGGGCAGGTGTGATCGCCATCGGTTTGTCCGCCAGCACGTCGAAACCGGCCTTGATACACGCGTGGATATATTCCGTCTTGCGCGTGTTGTTGCCGGCCAGCACCACGACATTCCCGGCTTTCTCTCGCAGCATCCGGCCCAGAAAATCCGGGCCCGTGTAAACTTTCTCCTCCCAGCGCGTCGGGTTTTCTGCGCGAGTGTTGAAGCTTCCCACCATCTTTAAATGAGATTCTAGATCCGGCCCCTCCGGCGCATACACGCGCACCACCGGGTTCACCTGCGGGTACATGAACTTCTGCACCAGCGCCGCGTGAAAGTGGCCTGGGTCCAGAGTAAGCAGGCGGATGGGTTCGGCTCCCTTGGAAGTCGTGTAAGGTGCCAGGTTCATGAAGCAAGCCAACAAGATGAAACCCGAAACCCGAATTCCGAAATCCGAAAGAAATCCGATGGCCGAAATCCGAAAACATTCCCGCCCGCGTCTATGAGCGGTATCCTCAGCCCAAAAAGTTAGGGGCGGCCCTATGCATGGGATATTCCTAAGCATTGTCTCGCCCCAAATGCGTCCTGTCGCCATCTGATTTCCTTGTCTTCAATCGTCCCGTTCGTTGGCAGCCCGGCAGTTCCGTCGCAGACGAATCAGGACCAACAAACCGGAAACGCACACGCATTCTGCTTCGGATCTCGGACTTCGGATTTCTTTCGGATTTCGGATTTCGGCCTTCGGATTTTCTCTCGTCCGGTGTCGTTCGAGTTTCCAGTCACGCCTTCCCGGCCACGCCCGGTCCGTCACGCCTTGCCCACCACGGCGCTGGTCCCATACGGTGCCCGCTGGGGCCTCGACCGCAGTGCGTTCGCCTCCGCGTCCCCCGGGAACTCTTCCTTGACCGGGTCCCAGCGGATCTTGCGTCCTAGCTTCATAGTGATCCAGGCGATCTCGCACGCGCTGGTGGAACGATGAGCCTGCTCCGGCGAAGTTGCACACGGCTGGCGGCTCTTGATGCTCTGCAGCCAGTCCAGGTGGTGGTCTTTGCTGGCGTGCAGGTGAATTTCATTGGGCCCGATCTTTGACTCCAGAATCTTCGGGTCGCTGGCCGCAAAAGCCTTACCCGTGCCAGTCGATGGATCGCTCGCCGTCACTGTGGCCGGGCCGCGGCTGACAAAAATCCAACCCTTCGTCCCCTCGAACCTCACGCCGTTGGGGAATTTGTCATCGATGACCATCGTGACGCCATTCGCATACTTCATTTCGATGTGATACGTCCCGTGCACATTCCACAAGCCTCTTTTGGGGAACTGCGCCCTGGCTTCCGCTTCGACCGGGCCGGTCAATTCGGTGTCCATGCCCCAGTGGGCAATATCGAGGTGATGCGAGCCCCAGCCCGTGATCATTCCCAGGCAATAGGACTCAATCCGCAGCCAACCCGGCCGATCCGTGATGCTGTTCTGCGGGTGCACGCGCTTTTCGGTATAAGGCACCACCGGCGTGCAGCCTAGCCACATGTCGTAATTCAGGTTGGGCGGCACGGGCATCTCGGGTTCCTCCTCGCCCGAGGGATCTGTCGGCAGCCCAATCCGGACCGTCTGCAGTTTCCCAATCCGGCCGTTGCGCACCAACTCAACGCCGCGCCGAAACTGCGGCCAGGGTCCATCTGACCGTTGCTGGCTGCCGATCTGAAACACGCGCTTCTTCTCACGGACGATATCGCTTACCAACCGACCTTCCGCCAGGGTCATCGACAGCGGTTTCTGCACATAAATATCTTTGCCGACCAGCGCCGCGGCGATGATCGGCTCCGCATGCCAATGGTCCGGAGTGCTGATCGCGACGGCATCGATCCCGCCGCTCTTCAGCAACTCGCGGTAATCGCCGAAACCCTTGACCTCGACCGTCGCGCCTTTCCCGGCATAGAACTTCTCCACGCGTTCTTTTGCTCGAGCGAGGCGTTTCGAATCCAGGTCGCAAACCGCCACCACCCGTGCGATGTCGTGCTTCAGGATCCCGGGCAAGTCCATTTCGTTGGCAATTCGTCCGCATCCGATTTGCCCAATCTGGATCTTGCTCCCGGGCGCGCCCTGCCCGAACACCGAACAGGGGACGATTGTCGGCAAGCCCACCACCCCCGCTGCTCCAGCCGCCGAGAATTTCAGAAACTGCCGTCGTGATACCTGCAAGTTCGTTTTCATAAAATTTTCATCACCGTCCAGCAATCGAGGGCTGACTACCGGAGTAGCAGCGGAACAAGCCAAACTCCCCGCCACTGCAACCTTCCATCGCTTCAACCCTTCATCGCTTCACCGCCTTCACGCTTCAACGCTTCAACGCTTCAACGTTTCAACGTTTAAGGTTTTAACGTTTTAACGTTTTAACGTTTTAACGCCTCACCGCCTCAACGCCTCAACGCTCTCCACCCGCATCGCCCACAGTATCCCTCCCAGGATATGCTTCGTCAGCCTCGGGTCCGAATAATGTTCCTTCCTATGGCCGAGCGCCGTGTACCAGGCTCGCCCGCCCTCAAATTCATGCCGCCACGCCAGTGGAAACTCGTCCCCAAACCTCGTGCCGGGATACTTAGCTTTGCCCGGATCGTCCAAGGTCGTAAGGTCGCCCGCCAGCAGCACGTGCAATCCCTCGGGCATGTTGTCGACGTAATAAAACTCATCCGTCCATTGAAAGGTCTCCGGCAGGTGCGCCGTCGAAATATCCGTTCGGTCTTTCAATTTGACCGTGAATGCCTGCATTTTCGGATGCCGCACGAACTTGCCCCCGAGCATCGACCAGAACCACGGCCACTTGCGCATCGACCCTGAGGCGGAGTGGAGCCCGACAAACCCGCCCCCGCCGCGGATGTAACGTTGGAGCGCCGTCTTTTGTTCCTCCGTCTCCAGAATCTCGTTGTTGGTATTGTCAAAGACAATCGCCCGGTATTTCTTCAGGTTCTCATCCGTAAAGTCCGCGGGGTCGTTCGAAACCTCAACTGCAAACCCATTGTCTGCTCCAAGCTTCTTAATCGCCTCGGCGCATGCGGCAATGTTATCATGGACATAGAGATTGGTGCCGATTTGGTTCTTCGTGTAGACCAGCACGCGCGGCTCCGGGCTGGCGAAAGCGGACAGGCCAATCGTCGCGGCGATCGCAATGACGAAAATGAAAAACCTGCAAATCTTCATGCTGCAAACTGGTTTGGTCGAAATCCTGGGCCTGACGCCCATACCGGATTATGCGTGTCACCCCCCCGCGATCAAGGGCAAACAGCGGGCTTTCGCGATGGATCGGTTGTGTGAGGTCAGCAGGGGAAAAGGTGGCAGGTAGTGTCGGACTTGTTTGAGGTCATTAGCGAGGACTCCGACCTGCTGGTCATCAACAAACCGGCGGGCCTCGTGTGTCATCCTACAAAAACTGACGAGTATTCCAGCCTCATCAGCCGTGCCCGACTCTACCTTGGCCCGGATTCCCACCCGCAGTTGGTCAACCGCCTGGATCGCGAAACCAGCGGGGTGACGCTCGTCGCCAAGACGCGGGACGCGGCGCGGGAGCTGCGGCGCCTTTGGGAACGGCGCGAAGTTCAAAAGGAGTACCTGGCGATTGTCCACGGCCATGTTCGGGACGATCGCGGAGTTATCAGCGCCCCTCTGGGCAAGGATGAACGGAGTCGCGTCGCCATCAAGGACCGCGTGCGCGCCGATGGCGCGGAAGCCTTTACTGAGTTTCAGGTGCAAAGCCGCTTTGAGAGATCCCTCGCAGCTTTTGCCAATCCGGCTTCCGCAATCCCCACAACTGCGGATCAGCCCTTCTCCCTGCTGAATGTCATTCCCCGAACGGGACGGAAACACCAGATCCGCATCCACCTGGCACACCTTGGCCATCCGATTGTCGGCGACAAGCTCTACGGCGGAGACGAGGACCTTTACCTGGCTTTGGTAGAGGATCGCCTCACCGCCGACCAGCGCCGGCGTTTGATTCTTCCCTACCACGCCTTGCACGCCTCTCAAGTGACTTTCACCTGGCGTGGCCGGCCTTTGTTATTTCGGGCGAAGCCTGAAGCCCGGTTCTCCACTTTCGCGAACGGGCTTCCCTCCGCTCCCTGAGGGACAGGGTAAGGCGCGACGGAGCCCTCAGAGGGGCAGCTTGAGTCCAATGCAGTATGCGGCGGCGTCCGTCTCTCGCCGTTTCGCCGATTTGCAGGGAGCCCCTGGGAGAGAATTCGCCGAGACAAGAATCCCGCGCTTTGCGCTCCTGAACCCGTGTGACGGGCGGGCGGGATCTCCCTCTCCTCCTCTGGAGGAGAGGGCTGGGGAGAGGAGGCCCGGTCGATGTCGGCAACGACGCTCATAGAGGGGCGGCCTCGTCGAACGGTTCATGCATAGGAGCCCCATCCCTGCGTGCCTGGCACTCAGCGTTGGCAGTCCTCGATGCTGAACGTCGACGCGCGCCGTACCGATCTCGTCACTGGCCAAAGGTTGTAAGACATGGTCCCTGAAAAATCTGTGTCCATCAGTGTAATCCGTGGTTAACCTTCCGCCGTGTTTGACATCCCTAAAACGATGCGGGCAGCGGTGTATCGCGGTCCCGACGACTTGCGGCTCGAAACCGTTCCCGTCCCCGCGATTCGGTCCGATGAGTTGCTGGTGAAAGTCGCCGTCTGCGGTGTTTGTCCCACCGACATCAAAAAGATCCTGTACGGAACCGTGCCCCCGCCCAGAATCTTCGGACACGAGACTTCCGGGACCATTGTGCGGGTGGGCGCCAAAGTGAGGGGATTCAAGCCGGGCGAGCGTGTCGCCCTGCACCACCACGTTCCCTGCCTGAAATGCCATGCCTGCCGTCATCGGGCATTCGCCCAGTGCGCGCATTACAAACGTACCGGCATTACCGCCGGCTTCGAACCCGCAGGCGGAGGCTACGCCGAATACGTCCGCGTGATGCCCTTTGTCCTGCCCGGGGTGGTGAAGATCCCCGCAAAGAACTCATTCGCTGAAGCCGCGATGCTCGAACCGGTAAACACCGTCCTGAAGGCCGTGCAACGCTTGACCATC
>DATDCV010000674.1:0-14033 GCA_036524155.1 Verrucomicrobiia bacterium | reverse complement strand
GCGACCTACGTCAGCCCGTTTGTGGGCCGACTCGATGCGGTCGGGCATGACGGCATGGACCTGGTGCGGCAGATCAAGACCATCTACCAGAACTACGGTTTCAAAACCGAGATCATCGCCGCGGCCGCGCGGCACCCGTTGCACGTGTTACAGGCCGCTTTGGCCGGCTCCGACATCATGACCATGAGCTTTGATATCTTGCAGCAGCTTTACCAGCATCCGTTGACCAATGTCGTGCTGGATCAGTTTCTCAAGGACTGGGCCAAAATCCCGGTCAAGTAGGCGAAATGTCCGCAAAACCTGGAAGGCCACAGCGCAGCACACCCACAACCGAAATGGTAGGGACGCGTTCCACCGCGTCCCATTCTTTTCCCCAAACCATTCGAGGGACGCGGTGGAACACGTCCCTACCCGGATTCCTGCGCGGTCTGCGAGCAATTTCGACAATTGTATTATGAAGACTTATCCTCTCTACCTGAACGGCGAGTTCGTTGCGAGCGACCCGGCCTGGGATGTCCTCAACCCGGCAACGGGTGAAGCTTTTGCCAGGATCTCCACCGTGGACCGTCGCCGGGTGGGGCAAGCGCTGGCCGACGCGCACACCGCGTTCGCGGGTTGGCGACAGCTTACCGCCAAAGCCCGCGGCGAGTTCCTGCGCCGAATCGCTGCTGAAGTGGAGCGGCGGAAGGATGAAACTGCTCGGCTCATCAGCAGCGAGAACGGCAAGCCGCTGGCGCAGAGCCTGGGCGAGGTCGCGATGACGATAGATCACCTGCAGTGGTTCGCCGAAGAAGGCCGGCGCGCTTACGGCCGCATTATCCCGCCGCAGGCCGGCGGCAAGCGCAACCTGGTAGTGAAGACTCCGGTGGGAGTCGTGGGAGCGATCAGCCCCTGGAACTTTCCGCTGGTGCTGGCCGTGCGGAAGCTGGCGCCCGCGTTGGCCGCCGGATGTCCGGTGGTCCTCAAGCCGGCGCGGCAAACCCCGCTGAGCTGCATCGCTTTCGCCGAGTGCGTCCACTCCGTCCAACTCCCCAAAGGCGTCTTGCAGGTCGTGTGCGGGCAATCCGATGAAATCGGCCAGGAATTCCTCACCAATCCGCTCTGCCGCAAAGTCACCTTCACCGGCTCGACCGAGGTCGGCCGGCTGCTGATTCGCGGCGCGGCCGAGACCATCAAGCCGCTGTCCCTCGAAATGGGCGGCAACGGCCCTCTGCTCGTCTTCGAGGATGCCGACCTCAAGACGGCGGTTGATGGCGCGCTGCTGGCGAAAATGCGCAACACCGGCCAGTCCTGCATCGCCAGCAACCGGCTGCTGGTGCACCGGCCCATTTACGAACGCTTTCTCGACGCCTTCGTCGCCCAGGTCAAAGCCCTCAAAACAGGCGAGTTCTCCGAACCCGGCGTGGAGATTGGGCCGCTGATCGATCAGAAAGCTTTCCAGCATGCCACCGCCGTGATCCAGGACGCCGTCAAGCGGGGTGCGCGCGTTCTGTGCGGCGGCCGGCGGTTGGAGCGCAAGGGCTTCTTCCTCGAACCCACCGTTCTGGCCGACGTGCCCACCGACAGCCGTTGCCTCCACGAGGAAATCTTCGCCCCGATCGCTCCCGTCACGGTCTTCGATACCGAAGAACAAGCGATTGAGCTGGCCAACGCCACTCCGTTCGGCCTGAGCGCCTACGCCTTCACCCGCGATGTCTCTCGCGTGTTCCGGCTGGCGGATCGTCTGGAGGCAGGCTCGATCGGCATCAACGACGGGCTGCCCACCACCAGCAACGCCCCGTTCGGCGGCCTGAAACAAAGCGGCTGGGGCCGCGAGCTCGGCACCGAGGGCCTGGAGGCTTTCCTCGAGACCAAGCACGTCTCCTTGGGGATTGGCTGAGCCACCAAGACCGTTAGTGTAGCGTCCCCGAAATAGGTCGGCATATCGGCCTCCTCTCCCCGGTCCTCATCGAGAGGAACAGAGGGAGATTGCTTGTGTCTGCTCACCGAACCGAAAGCGGCAGCAAGCTGCGCGCACTCCATACGCTTCGCGGCTGCGGGTGCGCCCCGAACTGCGCGCCAGCGTTTGGAGTGCGCGCAGCTCGCTGCCGCTATAACCCGCCCGAGCACTCCCGCGCTCTGCCATGAGACCACCTCATACGATTCCCTCTGCCCACTCAGTGGGGGAGGACCAGTCAGGGTCACCGGTCTGCCTTGGGCGGCACGATGTCGGTCTGCAGGTGGGGATCAGCCGCCCGGATGCAGGTCTCCCGCAGACCCAGCTCGCGCCGGACGATATTCGCGCCTTGCGCAATGGCGGCGGCTTTGAAAAACGCGATTTCGCGATTGCAGCCCTGCCGGCCGAAGCCGCAGTCGCTTGAAATGATGAGCTGCTCGGGAGCGATGTGCCGGAGCGCCTGCCGGATCGAATCCGCGACGTCCTGCGGACGTTCCACCTGTAAGGTGCGGTGGCTCACGACTCCGACGCAAATCTTCTTCTTGAGCTTGCCCCGGAAGGGCGCGAACAGGTCCACTTCCCGGAAGTTCCGGTCCTTGGTTTCGATCGTCCAGACGTCCCCGCGGCAGGCTTCAAGGTAAAGCTCGAAGGACTCGCGATAGGAATCGTTCTCGATCACGCGCTGCATATTCGGGTTGCCCCAGCAGGTGTGAATCCAGATTTCGACATCGTCCAGGCCTTCCACCTCGCGGTTATAGGCCTTGATCATGAACTGCACCTCGTCATGGTTGCGCCCGAAGGTGTTGGCCCAGAAATGCAGCGTGGGCTCCTCGATCTGGATGCATCGGCACCCGGCTGCCTTGAGCGCCAGCAGCTCCTGGTTCATCGCCACGGCCATGTCCCAGACGACCTCGCGCCGGTCCTTGTATTTGTTCGTTTGGAGGTCGAGGAACAGGCCCATCACCTGGGAGCAGCACGTCCCGAATCGCACCGGCCGGGACGTCTTGCCCTGGGCCAGGCGCCAGATTTTCGGGTAATCCAGCGGCCGGTGCTCCACCTTGTCAATGACGCGCGGCCAACGCCAGCCCGTGTAGATCTCGTTCAACAGCGTTCCCGCCGGGTAGCGCAGCCAGGGCGAACGCGTTTCCTCGGATTGCAGGTAGTCCCCCTGAAAACCCGCCCAGCGCTGCAAAGGGTAGTGATGCCACGAGCGACCGGCCAGGTCGTCGTCGCAATGGAGATCGCCATGCGTCAGGATGTCCAGCCCCGCGCGTTCCTGATCGCTCAAAACCGTCGCGAGCGCGTCCTGGTACTTCTCGCGGAAGCGCACGTCCAACATGCAGGTGTCGAGGGGGCGTCCCCACATGCTGACGTCAAACCAGCGAGGGCGCGGCCATGATCCGGTTACGGTGCACGGAAGAACACTGTCTGCGGTTACGGTGAACATGTGCTGATGTAGCACCGAACTTTTACTTATTCAAGTGGCTCGGAGGAACTCGCGAAGCACGGCCTCAGGGCAGTGTCTTGACATTGACATCCTGAAAGGATGTAATCTTGTAGCCCAGGGTTGACCCGCACTGTCTTCAGCCAGCTTGCGTTCGAATCCAGGATCGAGCGGCAACTCTGCTCCACAAGCCGTCCGCCAACTCCAGGCCCAAAGAGCGGGGCTACCCTGGGATGCCCGCCGCCAAAGAGCGTCAACTCTGAAAGAGCTGAAGCCAGACACCGCCAACCTCGAGGACGTCTGGATCCGCAGGTCAGAGGCTCCAACTCTTTCAGAGTTACCGGGGTTACGGTATTGGTCCCAGGGTAGCGGCCCCGTGATGGACGCACCATTTCCAGACGGGGCCATGGGCTCGTATTTGGAGGCCGCACGCTTAAGTCCCGGGGCTGCCTCAGGTTGCGCCTCGCTCGGCAAAACCCGGAGATGACTGCCGCGAGGCGAGCGGAGAAACGATCAGCGAGGCCCCTTGCGCGGAAGCATTTCTAATTATATGTATAATGCAGACAATGTACCAAGAGACTCTTTCCCATATGAACAACTATGCCTCAATGCCTGAAGCCCATCCGCTCAAGCGGTCCTGCAAAAAAGCCGTGACCGCAGCGGAGCATCGGCTCCGCCAGACCCTTGTCCTGGCCGTCTTGGCATCTCTTGTTTGCGCGCCAGCATGGGCCCAGACACCTCGCGCCCTCACTTTCCAGGGTCTGCTGAAGACGGGCACGGGCCAACCCGTGGACACTTCCCAGAGTATCTCCTTCGCGCTTTATGAAGCTATCTCCGGTGGCAATGCTTTATATAACGAAACACAGGTGGTCTCCGTTACGGGCGGGATCTTTTCGACCAGCATCGGCAATGGAAATGCCGCGGCTTTTGCCAATCTTCCGTTCAATGTCCCTTACTTCGTTGGAATAAAAGTCGGCGCCGACCCGGAGATGACACCGCGCCTCCCGCTGAGCGCGGCTCCTTACGCGAACTTTGCCCAGTCGGTGCCGAGCAGTTCGATATTGTCCGCCCATCTGGCTTTCGACGTGAACTCGCTCAGCAAAGTCAGCGGTGGCGGAATGACTGCTGACTTGTTCGGTAACATCGGCATCGGGACAGCGAACCCGAGAAGGAAACTGCACGTGGGTGGGGGCGTCGCGGTCGGGGCCGTCCTTGAGCTCGGCGCGGACGCCGCCGGCAAATACGCCTACTCCGGCATTCTGGGATACGAGTTTGCTACCGCCGGTGCGCTCGACATCATCGGTGTTGGGACCGATCCCTCCAACCGGAGGATCAAGCTGCACGCGTCCGGAGGCGTCGCGATCGGCGGGCCACTGGGAATCAACGTGGACTTTCCATTGGCGCCGCTCCATGCCAAGGGCAACGGCCCCGTGCTGGACCTCGAAGGCGCGGACCACGCCTACATAGAGTTCTACCCACGCGGCACCGGAGCTGGCCGCAAAGCTTACTTGGGCTTCCCTGGCGCGGGCAGCCACGACATCGTGATCGCCAATGAAGATGGCGGGGCGGTGCGCGTCATCGGAACTTTTGTGAACAACTCCGACGCCCGCTACAAGACCGGAATCGCGCCGCTCGAGAACGCGCTGAACGCCGTGGTGAACTTGCGCGGTGTTTCGTACGACTGGCGCAAGGATCTGCCCGACCTGCACCTGTCCGAACGGCGGCAGATCGGTTTTCTTGCGCAAGAGGTGGAGAAGGTGCTGCCGGAACTGGTCTACGCCGATGCGAAAGGTTTCAAGTCCGTCGCATACGTCAGCCTCGTCCCGGTGCTCGTGGAAGCGATGAAAGAGCAGCAGGTAGAGATCGAGACGCTGCGTGCAAAAGCCGCCCGCGTTGACGAGCTGGAGACGCGGCTGAAGCGGCTTGAGGAGCTAGCGGTAGGGAGACGGCTTTAGCGCCGCGGTGTCTGAGGGTTCGGCAGACTTTAGAAGGTGTAAATGCGCCGGCTGTCCTTATTTTCAATGTGAATAAAGGCGTTTTAACGCCTTGGAAACACGCCGAATTTGTTCCTGCCATCCCGCCACGGCCCGTCGGCCAGGCGCCCCTGGAAGGTAAACGCGCTGCCGAACTCAGCGGCGAATAAATGAGGGCTGAGGATGGAGAGAACCACCGCAACCGGCGTGATGAGGGATCTGGCTTTCATATTGAATCTGCGCTTTGAATGTGAATCGAGTTAAAGAAACCTGCCTTCGATAACCTGAGAATTGCCGCGGGGCCTCCGAATTCCAGACGCGATGGTCGGTCGGCGATTGCTGCGGACTGAAGTCCGCGCGCCGACCCCGCCCGTGAGCATCCTGGTTCTTTCCGCCGGCTGCATCCTTTTTTCATGGCTCGAAGAGCCGGATCTGCTAGGTTTGTGTCCCCGAGTGAAGTTTTGAAATATGAGTTTCATGGATCAGTTGAAATTTGACGGCCAGGGCCTGATCCCGGCGATCGTGCAGGATCAGAAGACCGGCCGGGTGTTGATGATGGCGTGGATGAACCGGGCGTCGCTGGAGAAGACGATGGCGACCGGGAAAACGCATTTTTGGAGCCGTTCCCGCCAGAAGTTCTGGATGAAAGGCGAATCGAGCGGGCACACGCAAGAGGTGAAGGACATCGCGTTCGACTGCGACGGCGACACGCTGTTAATCCAGGTGGAACAGGCGGGGGCTGCGTGCCACGAAGGCTATCGTTCGTGCTTTTTCCGGTCGGCGGAGAGCGCGGGAGCTGGCTTCAAGACGACGGAAGAGCGGCTGCTGTCGCCGGAGGCGATTTACGGCAAAAAGTGATGGGCGACTTTGAGGCATTTGGCAGCGACACGTACTGGGTGTTGTGCGTGCTGTTACTGGTGGCGCGCGGGGCGGATTTTCTGAGCACGTGGGTGGCGACGCCGAACATGGTGCTGGAAGGCAACCCGATAGCGAAAAAACTGGGGTGGAAATGGGGTGTGCCGGTGAACCTGGCGCTCTGTGTGGGATTCGCCTTTTGGCTGCTGCCGGCGATCGTGATCAGCACGACGAGCGTGCTGGTGGCGGCGCGGAATTTCCAATCCGCGTGGCTGATGCGCTCGCTGGGGGAGGAGCTTTACCGCGAGTGGCACGTCGAGCGCGTGCAGGAAACCAGCGTCGGCCTGTACCTGTTTTGCCTTTTTGCGCAGACGGCGCTGGTGGCCGGGGTTGGGGCGGCGGTGATCTACTTTGCGTCGGATCACGACCCGATCGTGCTGGCCATCGGTTTGGGCATCGTCGCCTACGCTGTGGCGGTGGCCTTTTACACGTTGCTGGGGACTATCCGTTTGCGGCGGAACCATAAAGCCGAGGCCCGGGCGTTCTACGGGCAGCCCACGCCGCGCTGACGCTCATCCGCGCCGCCCACTTTGCCATGTATTCACCCAGCCGAGACGAATTCCTCAAGCTCGCGCGGCAGGGCAACGTCGTGCCGGTAAGCCGGCGGTTGCTGGCTGACATTGAAACGCCGCTGTCGGCCTACCGGAAGATTCGGGGCCCGGGCGAATCCTTTCTGCTGGAATCGGTGGAAGGCGGGGAGCACCTGGGCCGATATTCGTTCGTGGGGTGCAACCCGCGCGCGGTGATTCGCCAGGTCGGCCACACGGTCGAGGTGCTGGAAAACGGGAAAGTGAAGGCGACCTATCCGGTTGGGGCGGGCAGCGGGCCGGGGGCCGTCCGGGACGGTCTGGCGGTGATCGAGAGTGTGATGAGGCGTTACCAGCCGGTGGCTGTTGCCGGGCTGCCACGCTTCACGGGCGGCGCGGTGGGGTTCATCGGCTATGAATTCATCCACGACGTTGAGCCGGTGGTGCCGCGAACGCCGCGCGACGACCTGGGCACGCCGGTGATGTATTTTGTGATTGCCGACCAACTGCTGATCTTTGACCGGGTCGCCCAGACGCTGACGGTGCTGGTGAACGCGGTGTTGGAGGATGCGCCGAACCCGGAAGAGGCTTACGAAAACGCGGTGGCGGAAACCGAACGCCTGGTTTCGCTGCTGGAACAGCCTTCCGAACACCACCCGGTGACGCTGCCCGACCAGGTGCCGCCGATGCCCTTTGAGTCCAACGTGCCCCGGGACAAGTTTCTTGCCAACGTGGTCAAGGCCAAGCAGTACATTGTCTCAGGCGATATCATCCAGGTGGTTGGCTCGCAACGCCTGTCGATGCCCGTTAAAACCTCGCCCATCGACATCTACCGCGCCGTTCGCTCGGTCAACCCGTCGCCGTACCTGTTCCTGCTGGAGCTCGACGGATTTTCGCTGGTGGGCGCTTCGCCGGAGATCCATGTTCGCTGCGAGGACCGGCAGGTGGAGATTCGGCCGATCGCGGGCACGCGGCGCCGCGGGAGGAGCGAGGTCGAAGACAAAGCGCTGGAGCGGGAGCTGCTGGCGGACCCGAAAGAACGGGCGGAGCACGTGATGCTGGTGGATCTGGCGCGCAACGACCTGGGCCGGGTATGCGATTTCGGAACGGTGCAGGTCAAGGACCTGATGATCGTGGAGCGGTACAGCCACGTCATGCACATCGTCTCCCAGGTGGCGGGGCGTCTTTCGGCAGAACGCACCCCTTACGATTTGATGCGCGCGACCTTCCCGGCGGGAACACTCAGCGGCGCTCCCAAGATACGCGCGATGCAGATCATCTCCGAGCTGGAACAGACCGCGCGTGGGCCTTACGGCGGCTGCGTCGGCTACTTCTCGTTCAACGGCAACCTGGACTGCTGCATCACGATTCGCACGGCGCTGCTCAAGGGCGGCCGGGCTTACGTCCAGGCCGGCGGCGGCTGGGTGAACGATTCGACCCCGGAGGGCGAGTATGACGAGACGATGAACAAAGCCCAGGCGATGTTGAAGGCGGTCGCGCTGGCGGAGGGCTTTGCCCGCTAAGAAAAGGCAATGGATTCCAGCGCCTTTAACGCGTGGCGATCAATCGCAACTCATCCCCCGCGAGCGGATTCGAGCGCAAGGCTGCGCGTTCTTTTAGCTGGTAGGCAAACCCTCGAAGCAGGGGCATCGGGCTGCCGAGGCGCCGGAGGTCGGCGTGTCCGGTCTTTTTTACGTCGTAGCTGAGGGCGCCGCACACCCAGGCGATGCGGACGGTCGAGTCGAGGCCTTGAATGGTGAAGCCGGCGGATTGGGCGGCACGCGCCAGTGCGTCGCGTGAAAAGAGGTTGAGGTGCCGGGGCGGGTCGAGGCCGACCCAGGCGACTCCGTACCACGACTGGCCAAGGGATTCGACGTTTGGGGTCAGGATCACCAGCTTGCCACCCGGTTTCAGAATGCGACGGCATTCATGGAGCGTGCGCACAGGGTCGTAAATATGCTCCAAAACGTGAGTGGAGGTTATGGCGTCAAAAGTCGCGTCGGGAAAAGCAGGCCCAAAAATGTCGCCCTGGTGGACCTTCACGCCCCGGGCCCGAGCGGCGGTCACCGCCTGCGGATCTACCTCGACGCCCTCCGCCTGCCAGCCGAGCGCCTGCATGCGGGCGAGGGCGACGCCGCTGCCACTGCCGACTTCGAGCAGGCGCGCGGGTCCAGTTGGAGCGCGAAGATGCATGGCGGCTGCATCCAGCTCGCCGCGGCCGCCAGGGTGAAGGAGGGCCAGTGGCGCCAGCAGCCGCATCCATTTGGGTCCGACGCCCTGGGAATAGCCGAACCGCGCCCCCAGATAGCTATGCCAGACTGCCCAAACCACACGGCGCAGCAGTTTAGACCCGGGCTCGGGCTGCTGGTGGGTGTAGTAAGCCTGGTAAGCTTTGCCCATGTCCTCCTCGACGGGCGCGGGATCTACCCAAACCAGACGGCAATCCGCTCGGGAGCACTTCCGCAGGTTCCATTCGCCGGGCGTGCCGAAGTTGGGGTCTTTCACCCTCCGATAAAGGTACTGGCCGGCCGAACCGCAGATGACACAGGAAGGCCGTTCGAAAGTGCGGATGCTGTCCGGGTCAGGCATAGAATGCTTTGAGAGCGACGCGGATTGACTGCCGCTTGAGGCGCCGGCGCGGCAGCAGGCGCCTTTCTGTGAACCTCCGTGTGGAAGAATGAAAGGGCCTCCTCTCCCCGACCCTCTCCTCCCGAGGAGGAGAGGGAGGAAGCAGCGGGGGCACTGTAGGTAGTGGCGGCCGTCTTTTGTCCCCCTCTCCGCCTCCTCGTCCGCCGTAGGCTTGGCGAAGGCGGATGGGGGAGAGGGGACAGGGGAGAGGTGGCGCTTGGTTTGTGCATGGTTCGTGGTCCCGATGCCTGCGCCACCGCGAAAGGAGGCTCTCCATGTAACTGTCTGCGAAGGAAAGAACAGGCCTCCTCTCCCCAGCCCTCTCCTCCAGGGGAGGAGAGGGAGGAAGCAGCCGTGGTACTGTAGGTACGGGCTGCCATGCTGGGTTCCCCTCCCCGCCTTTGGGGGAGCTGAGGCCGTGATGATTGGAAAGGCTCATTACGAAGCACGCTAAACACTCTGCCTAATGCTCGAAGGGCAACAGCACGCGCGAACCGTGCACTTCGAACCGGATCGGAACTTCGAGCAGGTCCGACAAAGCCTGGCGGACCGCGGCGTGTTTCGCGGGGCGGGCGATGAACAGGAGGAAGCCGCCGTTGCCGGCACCGCAAATCTTCCCCCCCTCGGCGCCAGCCTGCCTGGCACGCTCGTAATAGGAGTCGATCTTGGGACCGGAAATGGTGCTGGCGAGCTGCTTTTTGAGTTGCCACGACTCGTGCAGGATGCGCCCAAACGCCGCAGCCTCAAAAGGTCCGGAGGCCGCCAGCGCATGCAAGTCGTGGGCATGGCCGCGCATCTTCTCGAGGTATTGGAGCCGGGCGGGGATGTTCTGTTTCTGCTCCGTGAGCACGGAGCTGGCGTCGCGCTGGATGCCAGTCCAGAACATCAAGACATTATCAAATAGATCTTCGAGGAAACTGGTGCCTACCCGGACCGGCTCGACCGTCACGGCTCCGCCCGGATTGAACCGGAAGAAATTGAGCCCGCCGAAAGCGGCGGCGTATTGGTCCTGTTTGCCGATGGGCTCCTTCAGCACGTTGACCTCGATGTGGGTGGCTTCTTCGGCCAGTTGTCCCGGGCTGACGCGTTCGCCACGATAGGCATGGAGGGCGTTGAGCAGGCCGACGGCGAAGCTGCTGGAACTGGCCAGCCCGGTGGCGGCGGGCAGGTCCCCCACCGTGCTGATGTAGATGGGCGGGTCGACCTTCAGCAGCCGAAGAGATTCGCGCGCGATGTTGTTTTTGATCCCGTCGAGCGACTCGACCAGCTCGGTGATCGAGTAATTGATGCGGATGGGCTCGTCGAAAAGCTCGCTGTGCCGCTTGACGGTGACGTAGATGTATTTGTCGATGGCGGTGCTGAACACCGCGCCATAACCCTGCTCGTAGAAGTCGGCAAGGTCCGTTCCGCCGCCGGCGAAGCTCACCCGCAACGGGGTGCGGGTGACCACGATGCGCGGCGGCGCCGGCCGGGTGAGGTTAGCCATGCTTGAGGTTCCAATCGTACGGGATCTCTTTGGTGAACGGATCCATTCGCATGATTTCGTCGGGGCGATGGGGCTCGGTGGCGCAATTGGCCAGGATCACCAACTTGTCGCCGTACGCCTTGTAGCCGTTGGCAATTCCCGGCGGCATCTGCACGAGCACATAATTGTCCTCGCCGAAAAACACTTCCTGCAGCTCGCCTTTGGTGGGGGAATCGGGGCGGAGGTCGTACATCACCAGCTTGGCGCGGCCCGAGATCACGGCGTTGTTAATGGTCATCGATTTGTGGATGTGCCACGCTTTGACGGTGCCGGGCCAGGCGCAGGAGAAATATATCTCGCCGAACTGGATGAAGTGCGGGTCGGTGGCTTTGAGCATGTGCATGATCTTGCCCCGCTCATCCGCGATCTGCCTCAGGGGAACAATCTTGACGCCATGGATCATAGGTTTGGTTGCCTCATCATTCAGTTTTTTGCCCAACGCAACGAACTGTCGAGCCGCTTGCTGTCGAGCAAATGCCGCAGCCATTTCAGGCGCGTGAACTTTTTATCGACGAAATCCGAGTGCTTCAGCCCAACCCGCTTGAACGCCTCGTAGAGTTCGGCGGCGCCGCTGACGACATTCCACTTGAATCTGAAATCGGGGAACGTGCGGGCGAACTTGCCGAAATCGGCCTTGTAGGTGCGTTGGTCGGCGCCGGTTTTGGCGATGACCTCGAGTTTGCAGCCCGGCACGGTTTTCACCGCGATCTGAGCCAACTCGATGATCTGGTGATTCAAGCTGTTGGCGCCGGCATTAAAGGCCTGGTTATGGATCTTGTCGGCCGGCGCAGCCAGCACAGCCTCGAACATCCGCGCGACGTCCTGCACATGAATGACCGGGCGCCAGGGTTTGCCGTCGCTGTAGACGATGACTTTGCCGGTCGTGACGGCGGAACCGATGAGGTCGTTGAAGACCGTGTCGAAGCGCATGCGAGGGGAGACGCCGTAAATGGTTCCGTTGCGGACAAACACGGGGGAAAAGCCGGGCGCGGCTAGTTTGCGGATGGCTTCCTCGGCTTTGACTTTCGAGCGGGCATACTCGGTCTTGGGGTCGAGCGGCGATTCCTCGGTCACGATTTCGGTGTTCGAGGCGCCGTACATGATGCAGGACGAGGAAAACAGGTAGCGATTGACGCCGGCGGCTTTCGCCAATTCTGCCAGCTTCACCGACGCTTTGAAGTTGATCTCCTCGGTCCAGCCATCGTTGAGGTTCCCGATGGGGTCGTTGCTCAGCGCGGCGAGGTGGATTACCGCATCGTAGCCTTCCAGGTCTTTCGGGCTGAGGTCGCGGATATCTTTCCGCACCACCGGGATATCGCCACCACCCGCGACGAGGGTGCACTCGCTGAAATAGCCCGTATCCAGGCCGGTGATTTCGTGACCCGCACTCAACAGGTGCGGCGTCATGACCGACCCGATGTAGCCATTGTGGCCGGTAATCAGAACTCGCTTATTCACGTTCAAATCTTATTACGCAGGATCAAATGGCTGACGACTTCCAGCAGGTTTTGCTGCGGGGAAACCAACACGGACGGGCAACCCGCCGCGTCCGCCGCCTGGCCATCCCGTTCATCGTCGCCAACAAAAGGGGTGCGGCTCAAGTCCAAATTGAAGTCGCGTTGCGCTTGAAACAACATGCCCGGCTTCGGTTTGCGGCACTCGCAGCCATCGTCCCAATTGTGGGGGCAATAGTAGATCGCGTCGATGCCGCCCCCGGCCAGCGCGACGTCCCGCACCATGCGCCGGTGGATGTCCAGAAGGTCGGCCTCAGTCATGGCGCCGCGGGCGACCCCGGCCTGGTTCGAGACCACAATGCTCCGGAAACCGGCGGTTTTGAGCTGCTGCAATGCTTCCTTCGCCCCCGGCAGCCACTCGAACTCCTCCCAGCGACGAACGTATTGGGCCCGGGGCGGTTTGCGGTTCAGAACGCCGTCCCGGTCCAGGATAACCGAGGGTTTCCGCGCCAGGAACGCCTCTGTCAAGGGCAGCCGCTGCACACTGCCGACGCTGTAGTAACGGTGGTCGGTGACAAAGGCCGCCAGTTTCCGCTCCCGGGCCAGCACCGGATAGAGCGTTTCCTCGAAGGAGACATTCTCCTCCGGCAGCGATGTCACGAGTTCCTTCCTGAAGATGCCGTAACTGATCTCGACGCCTTTCAGATCCGGCGCGCGGCGCTGTTTGTCGAATAAGCTGACCAACCCGGTCTCGTCCACTTTAAGGGTGTCTTTAGTGTAATTATCCTTGTTGGCATAAATGGTGAGCAAAGCGGGCGTGCCAGCCTCGACGAACCGGGCCCACATCCTGTCCAACCGCATCGGCCAGTAATTATCGCAGTAAAGCAGCAAAAAACAGTCGTCCAGCAGATGGGCGGCGCATTTAAGGCGCCGGCCGGTGTTGTCCTCGACGGGGGTGACGGAATACTCGATCTTGAGGCCCCAACGGCTCCCATCGCCAAAGTAAGCCTGCACCACTTCGGGCAGGTAACCCAGCAGCAGCAGCACGCGGTCGAATCCCTGCTCCCGCAACTGAACCAGGTTGTATTCGAGGAAGGGTTTGCCGTGAATCTCGATCATCGGCTTGGGCCGGATGTCCGTGAACGGCCGCAACCGCTCGCCGCGTCCGCCGGCGAGGATAACGGCTTGCGTCGGCCGCCGCGGCGCGGCGCTGGGCTGTGCGACAGGTGGGCTCATCCCTGAGCGATGTTAGGCGACACTTGGCTCAAAGAAAGACCAAAACCGCACTCCTCGATTTTAAGAGTTGGCAACAGGCGGCAGGTGCGTATCGTATAGGCCCGATTTATTACTGGAAGAATGCGAATTATGGCCAAGACAACGAAGCGACACGTCCGTTCCCGCGAAGATATCTCTGAAATGCCGGAGTGGCTCAAGCAGAAGCAATGCCCGCACAAGAAGCAGTACATGTCGGGAAAGCGGATTCAGCCGAAGAACCTCACCGGCAAGGAGAGCCTGGGGTATGTAATCGATGAGGTGTTCCTGGCGTACAACTCGGCGCGACTGCGCGAGGCCTGCCAGCTTTTCGCGAACCGGATTTTGGCGCCGGACGTGACGATCGGGATGAGCTTCGC
>DATDCV010000673.1:0-4694 GCA_036524155.1 Verrucomicrobiia bacterium | reverse complement strand
CCATCAGCGCGCTTACCGGGCACCGTTACGTGGGTTACATCCCTCCTAACGCGGCGGGCGGTTACCAGTCAGGCGGGGTCAACAGCGGCACTTTGCGCCTCGAGAACCTCTCGGGCATCGTCGTGCGCGCGGTGGCGATTGGCCCGCAAGGCGTATTCGGCACGTCCAACGCGATCAATGTGTTCGCTGCGCCGCCGGCGTGCCCGAGCGAGCCGCCGGTGAACCTGGCGTTCATCGATGTCAATTCGCGGGTCACCAACCACCTCAGCATCTTCAACGACGGCATGCAGGCCGTGAGCTATGCGAGCAGCGTGGGCCCGGCCAACGATCGGCGCGCGGCCGTTCAGGCCACGCTGGTCTATATGAACTTTGGCATCGTCAGCAATTACCTGGGGTTCCCCTGCAATTTCCCGCGGCCAATGAAGGTCTGCGTTGAGTTTTACGACGACCCGGCGCTGGCGGGGGCGAACTTCGGCCCAGAGGCCTATGCGATCGATGAGCAGGGCGGGACCACAACCTACGCGGGCCCGATGTACACGTTGCAGGGATCGGACCAGTGGGTACGGGTGGCGTTTTGGGTTCCGAACGTGAACCTCGCGGGGGTGGGAACAGCGCCGCTGACTGGCGGTCCCAGGCTGATCTTCAACGGCGGTTTTCCGTTCATCGACCGCGTGGAGTTGGGAATTTTGCGGAGCGGCACCAATGTTTTGGCGGGTTTGGATCCGGATCCGACCTTTTACCTGGACCCGATGGAATGCACCAATTACGGCAACTATGCGGAGCTGGACCTGGCCAACGGCATCGTGAACAACCTGGATGTAGGGACCTCGGGCGGCGATCAGCACATGGTGGTGGAACTGGCGGGACCCGCGACGGATCAGCGGATGTCGATCCGGCCTGATCTGGCGGACAATAACATCCAGTTCTCGATCCTGAACCAGGTGTTCGGACCGAATTACCAGGACAACGTGCGGGTGGCGCAGGTGCTGACTTACTACGATGACCCGACCATGGCTGGAGCGCGGTTGTATCCGCAGGTGTATCAAAGCTGGGAGGGCGGGGCTTCGACGCTGAAATTCCCGGACCAAAACGTGGTGGCCGTGACATTGCGAGGAACGGACAAATGGCTGGACGCCTATTTCGAGATTCCCGACGCGAATTTCAGCGGGGTGAACCAGGGACCGCAGTCGCTGGTGCGTTACCAGACCGTGCCGGCGACGAATGGAGTGGCAGCTTCCGGTTTTGTTCACGTTTCGCGGGTGCGGTATGCCGTCATTCGGGGTTGCGGCCCAGACGCGGGCGTAAACGTGCTGCAGACCAACAAGCCCATCGCTGAATACGGCAACACCGTGAACGGCTTCCAGGATGATTTCAGCGCGGCGACGCGAAATACGAACTGGGTGGCGATTGGTCCTGCAGGGGACAATTATCTGCAGCAATCAGGGCTATTGCGGGTGTTTGCCAGCCAGGGTGATCCCAATCATTTGATTTACCAGGTCGCCGGGTACACCAATGTGGTCGAAGAGGTCCTGGCCCGGATCCGGGTCCTGTCGGCGCAAAGTGTCACTGGGTTCCACGCCGGGATCGGGGTCGGGATTGACCCGGCGACCAGCCAGGGGATGAACCTCGGTTTCCGCGATTATGCTGCTGAAAGCGCCAATCGCCACTTTAAGTTTTACGACGATAGCCGCGGGTTCGGGCCGACGAACCTGGAGTTGGCATGGACCAACGGGGTCTGGTATTGGCTGCGACTGCGCCAGGAGCCGAACGGCGACGGCAGCAACACGGTGTTCGGCAAGGCCTGGCTGGCCGACTGGTCAACGCCCGAGCCCGCCGCTTGGCAGCTTCTGTGGGCGGATAGCAGCGTGCCCAAACCTTATCGATTGGGATATGCCGGTATTTCGGCTTCGAGCTTCGATGCGCTGTCGCAATTCGAGGTGAGCTATGTATTGATCAAGGCGGCCGGGCTGCCGGCAATTCAGGTGCAGGCTGCCGCAACGCCTCCCGGACCGCAGCCGCCATTCTTCGTCAGTAACCCCATCACTATCTCGGGCACGAATGTTGTCGTGAGCTGGTTTGGCAGCGCCACGCTGCAGTCAGCGCCAGCGGTGACCGGGACCTGGGCTGACGTGCCGAATGCGTCCAGTCCCTATACCGTGCCGGCGACCAACTCGGCCCTGTTCTTCCGGCTCATGTATTGACATTCCGCCGCCAAAACGGCCAGCAGCAGGCCATCCGCGGACCCCGTGGTGCGACGGCAGGGGTGCGTTTCGCCGCGTCTCCGCCAGGTTCAGGACGCGCTGCGATGGGCGTGCTGAGGGTGGAGAACCAGACTGCGAACCTTTATGAAAGAGCGTTTATTCTCAGTAATCCTCGCCGGAGCCAGTCTCGTCACATTGGTCCAGGCGCAGGTGCCGCAACTGCTGAGCTACCAGGGGCGGGTGACGGTGGCCGGCGCCGGTTTCACGGGCAGCGGGCAGTTCAAATTTGCGCTGGTGAGTGGCGACGCCGCGACCGCGTTTTGGAGCAATGATGGGACGAGTGTGGCGGGGTCAGAGCCGGGCACGGCCGTCAGCCTTCCTGTCACGCAGGGGTTGTTCTCGGTTCTGCTGGGCGACACGTCTCTGAGCAACATGCAGGCGATCGCGTGGACCGTCTTCACAAATGCGGATGTCCGGATGCGCCTCTGGTTCAATGACGGCACGAACGGGTTCGCGGTGCTGTCGCCCGACCAGCGGCTCAGCGCGGTGGGTTACGCGATGATGGCGGCGAATATTCCTGATGGCACAATCACCAGCAACAAGCTGGCGCCCGACTCGGTGGGAGTGGGAAACATCGCCCGTGGGGCGGTAACCAGCGTGCAGCTTGCCACGAATTCCGTCACCATCTCGGCGATCCTCAACGGCGCCGTGACTACTGCTAAACTGGCGCCGGGCGCGGTGACCAGTGCCAACCTGGCGGCAGGGGCGGTCACCGCCGCCAAGCTGGGGCCAGGGGCGGTCACGACAGCCGGCCTGGCCTCGGGCGCGGTCACGGCGGGCAAGCTGGCGCCCGGAGCGGTCACCGGTCCGGCCATCGCTGATGGGACCATCAGCCAGGCGAAGCTCGATTTCGAGCTCGGCTACCTCAACGCAAAGAATCCGCCGTATGGGGCGAAAGGCGACGGCGCAGCCGATGACACCGCTGCCGTCCAATCCGCTCTGAATGATGCGGCGGCGAACGGGGGAGGCATCGTGTTTCTGCCACGGGGAAACTACCGCATTCTCACGCATTTGGTCGTTCCGGCCCAGACAACGTTGGCGGGGGTGTGGCGCGCGCCGACGGCTGCGGCGCAATACCGGGGCACGACACTGCTCGCCTTGGAAGGAGCGGGCTCCACCTCGGGCGTTCCGTTCATCACCCTGCAAGGGAACAATTCAACGCTCGAGGGAGTAAGCGTCTATTATCCCAACCAGGTGACCACCAATCCGCCAATCCCCTACCCATGGGCTGTGCGCGGCGGTGGCGGCGAAAATGTGACCGTTCAAAACGTCTTGCTGGTGAACCCTTACCTGGGAATCGACCTGGCAACCTATCCTTCTGCGAGGCACCTGGTGCGCGGCGTGTACGGCCAGCCATTGCTGGTCGGTATCGCCGTCGACCAGTGCTATGACATCGGCCGAATCATGGATATCCACTTCTGGCCGTTCTGGACCCTTGACAACCGGATGCAGGTCTTTCAATCGGCGAACGCCGTTTCCTTTGATTTCATGAGAACCGATTGGGAGGTAGTGCAGGACGTCTTTTCCTGGGGTTACTACATCGGCGCCCGCTTCCGGGCTTCGGCCCATGGCGGGATGAACGGACAGATGAGCAATATCAACTTCGACAATGTGGATATCGGTTTGCACCTGACCGCCACCCAGCCCTACGCGGTGCATATCTCCAATTTGAATATCGCCAACGCGGGTGGCGGCACACATCACATCGGCATCCAGGCGTTGCCGGGCGCCAGCGATCTCAATGTGAACGGCGCGAGTTTTTGGGGCTCGATCCGGCAGCCGGTTTCCTGGGGCAGCACGGGCCTGCTGACCTTTTCCAGCGCGCGCATGCTGGGCTGGGACGCGTCGGTGCCGGCGGTGGCGATCCTGGCGGGCCGGGCAATCCTCCAAGGCAACTACTTCACGGACAACGTCGGGACCGCGATCCTGGTAGGGCCGGCCACGGACCGGGTGATGATCACCGGAAACGAGCTCGCCGGGAACGGCTTGTCGCTGCTCGGCCCGCGGACGCTGAGCGCGAATAACCACCCCTAATCCTAAGAGAAAGTCGCGGCAAGACCGGAAGCGAAGGGAAAGAAAGCCGGAACGGACACCGTTGTTCTGTTGATCAGTGCCGTGACCGGCGATCCATGCCTGTCTCCGTCGCCTCGTGTGGCCTATATTACAATCTAATTAACTGACCGCTTATTGACCCCTCTTCGACCCAAAACCGAGCGGACACAGCGCGGGTGTTCCTGATCGTTTTGGGCGGGTAACCCAGGGTAGCTCGTTCCTCGCAACCCCGGGCTGGGATGATTTCGACCCCCGTTGGGGTCGTGTAGAAACGCTGATGTGTGGACGAAGGCATGAGGCTGTTCGGATTCAGTATTTCGATCTCTCGCAGGGCACACCGCGTGGTCGCCAAGGACGCGACTGAGTATGCGCTGTCGGCCG
>DATDCV010000672.1:0-34849 GCA_036524155.1 Verrucomicrobiia bacterium | reverse complement strand
AGCCTATGGCGGACGAGGAGGCGGAGAGGGGAACCAGACGACGCTGCGCTTGGACTGGTTCGCTCGGTCCCTTGGCTTGTGGTGACGCTGGGCGCGGCCGAGGGCGGAGCATTTTGGGCCAGCATAGTCTTGGGAGGGGTGCTGGGCTCGACTGAGGCGAAGGTGGCTTCTTCCAGAGGTTCGAGCAGGGGCAGCAGTTCGGCGTAGTCGCACGCCTCGACGAGGAAACGGTGGCCGGTTTCGGGATCCTCCAGCCAGCGTTTGAAGACGGTGACCGATTGGGTGGGAGCGGCTTCGGAGAAGGCGATGCCGCGGGCCAGCTTGGTGGCGCCGAAATCCAGAAAGGCATCCGTCGTATCAGGATCGACCATCGCGGCGCGCCGAACCGGGTCGGCTTCGGACCTTAGGACGGTGGTTTCTACGGCCGCTTCGGGGCATTCGATAAACTCCGACCAAATCTCAATCCAGAGCGGTTCCCGGGTAAGATCGCCGGAGAAGCCCAGCCGGGCGAGGGTCGTGGGGGTGAGCTTCCGGGTAAGCACAACTTCCTGGTGGAAACGGCCGCCCAGTTCGTTGCGAAAGCGGACATTGGCTTTGAGTCCTTCGAATGCGTCGAAAAAAGTGATCTCGTTTTTGGCGGTCTGCCAGGCTTCGCAGTCCTGGACGCGGCCGACCTGGAGGCTTTTGCCGGTGGCCGGGGAGTAGACGACCAATCCGACGGGGCCGCTGCGGAAACGCTGGCCATCGGGGGACTGGATGTCGAGGACGCCTTCGGGGGTATTGAGGTTGGGAGCGATGATGATTTTGGCGGGGCCGCGTGGGGCTACGGCGTAACCCTGGGGCGTGATGTCGAAGCTGTCGTCGGTGTCGGCCCAATCGCCATTGGGTAGCTGGTAGCAGATGGAACTGCCCAGCTCGATGACGCGGTGGACCTTGGGTCGGAACTGGCCGTCAGGGGCGGGCTCGTATTCGGTGCGCTCCCAGAGGCGAGTATTGGCGGAGCGTTCGAGGAGGGAAAACGACTTGGAACTGGCGGGTTGTGGGCTGCCGGGCGTTAAGGAGGGGGCGGGCTGGCCCAGCAGGGGCGCGGCGGCGAGGAGGGACAATGGGATGGCGAGGTGGCAGGGTTTCATGGTAGTGAGGCGGTGAGGCGTGGAAGCGTTAATGCGTTGAAGCGTTGAAGCGTTGAAGCGTTAAAGCGGTGAAGCGGTGAAATGGCTTGGGACTTTTATCCCTGGGTAGGGGCCAGGGGGCTGAGGCCCCGGTGTTAATGAGACCAGGCGGCGCTGCGGTCGGGCCTGGCGGGAGCTTGAAGCCAAGGGCGGCTGACGGAGAAGGTGCGGCAGGAGGGGCTCGGCCGGGGACTGAAAGGTCACGTATCCCCCCCGGCACGTGCTACGGCCCGTGATGTGCGGCTGATCGACGCCAGTGAAAGGCGCGAGGGTGGGGTAAGGTCGTCCTTTCAGGAGCCGGAAATGCTCAAGCCCGGTTCGAGTAGGCGGTGACCCACGATGGCCCGGAAACCGCATACGCCCGCTGTTGAAGCGCGAGAGGTTGGCCTCTCAGGCTCAGCTTGAGCATGCTTGTATCACGATCACATCGGAAGAAGCAAGACAAACTTATTCACCGTTAATCGAAACGGCGCTTTATCTACTAAAGCTTTGAGCCTAAAGGGAGAGGGCTGCCCCGTCGGCGCCGCAAGCCCAGGAAAATGTCGCGCCGGTGAACAACTTTTTTGTTAGCGCGCGGGCCGGCAGTAAACGATGCGTTTCAAATAAAGTATTATACGGGTCCTCCCCAGAACATTCCTCCCGTCGAGACATCCATCCAGAGCACGTTAAGAAGGCCCGTGCTTCTGAAGTTTCCACCTTTCTGCGCCGGACCAGGGTGCGGATCCCTCGGCAGACCTTTTCCAGGGTGGCGCTGCGCTGCTCAACCGCGGTTAGAGCTTTGGAGCGAGGTGGGGATCGGACTCAGTCTTCTTCGGTTTGAAATTCTTCAGATTTTCGGCCAGGCCCTTCACCTGGGTGTTTTGGGGCTCGAGTTTCAGCGTGGTTTCGGCCAGGAGAATAGCGTCACCGAGTCGGTTTGAGGTGAGCAGCAGGTTGACGTAACGGAAGAGGGCCTCGGGGCTGGTGGGACAAAGGGCATAGGCCTGGCGGAAAGCGAAATCGGCTTCTTTGACCATGCGCTGTTTCTCCTCGGGAGCTTTCGTTTCGGAACTTCGCCACTGGTAGATGCCGCCGATGGAGCAGCGCACCTTGGAGAAAGCCTTTTGCGCCCAGGTGTCCTCGACCCATTCCCGATCGCCCGTGAAGCCGCTCAAGTTATGCTGGAGATAGACTTTCTGCGCAAACGCGGTGACCTCGGCGACCGGGGTATCGTAGTCAAGCCAAGCGCCGATCATCGGCTGGAGATACTGAGACCAGTAATCATGGTCACGCTGGACAATGTCGTCAGAAAGCGTTGGTAGCGGCTGGCGATTGATTTTCATAATCAGGCCGTTGGGCGAGAGATGGGGATACATCCAGTCGAGCGGAAAGCTCTCTTCCACGTAAAACTCGCGGTCAGGGTTGCGGTCGAAGATGGTTTTGGTGATCAGACCGTTGATGCTCATGACGGCGATCTGGCCGCTGGCCTGGACCTTGCCATCCTTCATTCGCACGTCCTCGCCCGGCCTCAGTTTGTTCTCGGCGAGCCGACGCTGGGCCTCAGCCAGATATTCCTCGAAGGACTTTTGTGAATCTTCGGCGGTGGGCGTGTAGATTATCTTGCCGTACATGGCTCGCAGGTAATCGAGATACGTACCATCAGCCAGGGCGTTCTGGGTCAGCGTAAAGAACGGCTTCCCGTCCGCATGGGACTCGGACATCGCGGTAATGACGCCGCGGCCAGGGTCGGTGCCGCCGAAGTAAATGCTGCCGGGCGGAATCGATTTGATGATGTCGTTGCCATAGGCCAACACGTATTTCTGCTTCCAGTTGGCGTATTGCTCCCAAGCCAGGTCGGTCTCGAGAATCGGGCTCCAGCAAACGTCCAGGGTTTCATCCGCGGTTGTCCCTTCGTATTGATGCGCGCGCTTCCGCATGGCGACCCACAGGTTCGTCGCCGTGCTCCAATCACCTTTCATCCCCGCCTCGAAATAAGGCCAGACCTCGGGGGCCAGCGGCTTTTTCTCCTGTGCGGCCAGGCGATGCGCCTGGGCCGCCTTCGCCGTAAAGAACGCGCGCAGGCGGGCATCGAACCAGGGCCTCTGCTCAGTGCTGCCTGCGGAAGAGTTGGCGGCTGGCTTTTGCGCTGCAACCGCGGCGACAAGGGCGAGCACGGCGGCACAGCACAGGCCTACAAGCGGGGCGCGTGGTCCGCGCCGGACCCGGGAGGCATCCACAATGGCAGCGATCCTCCCTTGCAGATGGGAGGAGCGAGCCATGGCAATCGCCGCGACCTGCGGCACGCGATGGAAGCTCCTGGCGATCTCCACCAGGTGAGCGGCGTAATCGGAGGCCCTGCAACCGCCATTCAGGACCAGATCGTCACAAGCGCGCTCGCGTTCAACACACATCCGCCGCGCCGCGACCCAGACGAACGGATTGAACCAATAAACCGCGCAAGCCACTCGAGCGATCATTTGGGTCAAGCAATCCCATCGTTTCACATGCGCCAGTTCATGCAACAAGACGACCCGGCGTCGCTCGGGCAACCACTGATCGGCTCCCGCCGGCAGCAGGACGACCGGCCGCCACCACCCCCAGGTCACGGGCATCAGATTTTGCGCTGATAGCAACAATGTCACGCGTCTCCCAACTCCCAGGTCCTGGCAAAGTCGCCGCAACAACACGTGCCACCCCGGATCCCGGGGAGGCTGCCCGGCACGGCGCAGCGCCCGGAGCCGCAGGCGCGCGCTCGTTAGCGGCAGGAGAATCAGCAGCGTGCCGCACGCCCAGATCGCCAGGGCCAGGGCCGCCCAGCCAGCGCGAACATGAGCCGCGAGCCGCGTTCCTCCCGTGGCCGGCGCCGGACCAGCCACGGGGGTCGTTCCCGTGGCTTCGAGAGCTGGCGTCTGGCGAGACGAGACCGTGTTCGCCTTTGCCGGCGCCAGCTCGAACGTTAGTGTAATTTCGTTTCCCGGGGCACCATGGCTTCTCACTGCCCACAGGGGATTCTGCCACGCCGGCAGCACGCTCGAGAGGCCCGGCAAACAAAGCACTCCCGCCACCGACAGGAACCACACCAGGTGCCGGACCGACGCTGAGCTCCGCCGCCACCAAAAACACACTCCGCCGGCGACGAGGAGAATGACAAAGCTCTTAAGGCACGCGTCCAGAACCACAGCGGCAAGCTGAGAGTCCTGAAGCGAACGCGTCATGATCGCGGTCCATGAGTTCATACTAACGGCCTTCCTTTCTGGCATTTTTGATCAGTGTTTGCAGCCGGGTCAGATCTGTGTCCGAAAGCTCCGTGTCGGCGGTTTCCAGCAGCGCTGCCATCGCCTGGCCCACTGAACCCTGGAAAAACGTGGAGACCACCCGCCTCAGGGCTGAGCGGCGCGCGACCTCCGGCGACGTGCGCGGGACATAAACATAACGCGCTCCCTCGCGTCGATGCCTCACATGCCCCTTTTCCTCGAGGATGCGCAGCAGCGCCCGAACGGCCGAATAACCCGGCGGAGCGGGCAGGGCGGTGAGAACCTCCGCGGCGGTGGCGTGGCCCCTGGCATGCAGGACGTCCATGATTTGGCGCTCGCGGCGGCTGAGATGTTGTTCCACATTCATGCTGAAGTGCGAAAAATTTAGCACTCACGGAACAGGTGTCAACAAGAATCTGCTAAAAAATTAGCAGAGAACGACGTGGCCCTGGACCGAGCGGGTGCAACCGCCTGGCCGGGCGGTTATCAGCCGCCGCCAACTTGTGGCTGATAACGGCCCGCCGGCGAATATTTGCCCGGTCAGGCAGACGGATCTGAGAGCCGGCCCAGGAACAAGAGACTGCCGGAACGGGTGTCGCGGATGAAGAAGATAAACGGGTGATCGGCGCGGAACACGGGCGGAGGCGGAGGCGGCTTGCTCACGGCGGAGGTTAGCGCAACCGCCACCCCGGTCGCCGCGGCTGCCTCGGTGCCTTCTTCGTTGACTTCCCCCCAAGCCTTGTGAAAGACACCGGAGATAAAGAGGTTCCTGGTCCCGTCGATCCCGGAGAAATCGGCTTCAGATCCGAACGCGTCAGAAATCCCCATCCGCGACAGAGTATCGTTGAGTTTGAATTTGGACTCCAGTTTGAACCTGGGGAAGAAGATCTCGACCTGGCGTTTCGTCATCCTGGCGAGCACGCCGGAAAGCAGGGCCGGGGTCAGCCTGTCTTCTAAATTGCCACAACCTTCAACCTGGCGCGGCAGCAGCACCAGCATGGAAAGTTCGCCGTTTCGATAGGGCAGCTCCACGGCCTGAAACTGACTGTCTTCCATGTAGCGGACGTTATCGAAATGGTGCATGAGCGGCGCCGAGGCCAGGCTCGTCGCCGATCGATGAAACGGTTGCTTGGAGGTCTGGTTCTTGTCATACGGTTTGGCCCAGGCACCCTTGAAATAGATGGCGTTGGCCAACACGAGGCGGGTTGAGGCGTCCACGCTGCCGGATGGCAGGATATCCCGGATTTTTTCCTTGGTCTGCTCCGCGGCCCATTGATTGACCGTGGCCCTGGCGGCTTCTGCCCCCGTTCTGAAGTCCGCCTGGTTGACGCTGGCCTGGTATTCGTCTTTGGCCACGTTGAGAAACGCCGGAAGAAATGGATGGCCTTGTTGGGCCCAGAGCGCGTTGGCGATGTTCAGTTCAATGCCCTTCTGCTGGCCGGCCTCCTTGAGCTGGTTTTGGAGTTCGCCGAAAGCAGAATGGACTTGGCGCTGCTCACTCCCGAAATGGAGAACTTGGTCCATTTGTTTCTCGGTGTCCCCGCGCGCGCCGGCATAAACCATGGCCAGTGCAGTGGAGATGCTATAAGGCGAAAAGAACAGGTTGCCGGGACCACTCTTAAGCTGGCCATAGAGGTCCAGCGCAAAAGCCGTGTTACCCTCGACGAGGGCTTGCGTTTGGGCCGCGCCGGCAGTTGGCCGAGATCCGGAAATGGAGGATAACATAAGCATACTGAGGATGAGGTTTGTCTGAGTCCAAGTCACGCGCATGATGTTGTTCTTCTTCACACGATTCCTTTTTTTGCACATTTGGCCACCGTCGGTCCTTCTCTGTTAGACGAAAAATCGTCTTGGACGCTCCCGTGAAGACGGCAGCACTTAACCCGGATATTCCATACCGAATGAACTCGGCACAGGTTGTAAGCGCCGACGTATCAGGAGGCGAAGCGCCAGCAGTCCTGGTGACTTTCGCCTGCCAACGAACGGTGACAGGGGAGCAGCAAAGGGCCTCCTCTCCCCTTCCCTCTCCTCCAAGGGAGGAGAGGGAGTTACCGTCGTCTAGTTCGGTGACCTCTTGCCGCTCGCAAATCGGCGTCGGTTGCTCCTGACGTCGGCGCGTACAGTCGCTATGGAATATCCGGGTCAAGACTGATCCGGGACTTCGGGTCCCAATCGAAAAGCTTGCGCGTTTCGGCCAGGTGAGCATACGCTCGTCCTCACGCCTGTGAACAACCAACCGGAACAACCACCATCACTCGAATTCGGAGAGAAGCCAAAGGCGACCTCGCGGATCTGGCTGATATGGCTCGCAGTGTTCGTCGGCATCGTTTTGTTGATGGTGTTCAAGGACCGGGTGGGCCCGCCGGGGGAAATGATCAGCCAGTATCGTTTCGAGCAGTTGTTGGACTCCAACCTGATCAAGCAGGCGACCATCAACTACAACCCACAGAATACCGCGCTGAACGAAGTGGTCGGCTTCTATTATCGGGGAGGTGAAAATGGCGCCCAGGTCCAAGTCCCATTCCGCGCCAAAGTCCGGCTTACGCCGAGCTTGGAGAGCAAGCTTCTCGCGCGACCGGAATTTGAGCCGCATGAACCCAACACGTTGCTGATCAGCCTCGCCGTCAGCATTTTGCCTTTTGTCATTGTCGCGGCTCTGATCTGGTTTCTCTTCGTCCGACAGATCAAGAAATCGACCGGCAAGACCTGGCTGCAGCAGAACCGCCTGGACGGGATCCTGGACAAATGGGAGGAGCAAGGCCGGCGCATGGATAGGGTGTTGGACAAAATGGAAAAAGATCACGGCGTGAAGCCGTAGCAAGGCAAGGTCCGCTGCTCTCAACTTATGAGATCCTTTTTCCTCACTCTGGCGGTTCTTTTGGCTGCCAGTTTTGGTGTTTTCGCCGCCGACCCGCCGACCACGCTCGACCTCAACGCGCTGGCCTGGTTCCACGGCCGCGACTATTTCGTCCTTCGCAGCGGGCGCGCCCAAATGATCCTGCAGGCGGACCAGGCCGACCTCGGGCCCGCCTTTACTTTCCTGTTGTTCGACGTCCAAAACGCCCGCCAGAGCACGCGCAAGCAAAACGCACTGAACTGGGAAAAGGACGAGGGCGTGCGTCACAGCGCCTCGGAAGTCGTCCTCGGCGGTTTCCCCTACACCGCCCTGGGGCACCGCACCAAAACCGCCTGGACCCTGCTCGAAGATGGCATGCCTTCGGTTTGTGCGACGTGGTGGGCCGGGGGGATTCGGGTCACGGAGAGAATCACTGCTTTGCGCGGCGAGGGTCTCTTCCGACGCGCGATTGATCTCGAAGGGGCGCACCTGGCCGGGCCTGAAGAAGTGACCCTCCGGCTGCGTCTGCCCCAAACCAATGCCAACCTGCGGCTGTTCACGGTGCAGGACGGCGCCCCGCACGCCGCGCCGGACATGAACTCTCTCGAGATTGGCCCCTTGCACGTGGCTCCCGGTGCACCGGTTCATGTCGTGACACTTTTGCTTGCCACTGTGGCTACTAACGAAACGGCTTCGATTGCCGACCAAGGCGACCAACTCAGCGCCGCTACTCTTGGGGCCGCTGTTCGCGCCACCGCCGCTGCCTGGCAGAACAAATCCCGGGTGACAGCCGGCGACAAAACCGTTTGCGACATTTTCGACAAAGCCCGCTTTCAACTCGCCGGCATGGTCGGCGAGGACGGCACGATGAACGCCGGCATTTTCGAGTACGGCGCACAGTGGGTGCGCGACACCTCGAACACCGCCCTCGGCGCTCTGCACGCCGGCGAGTTTGAAGTCGCTCGCGCCTGCCTGGTCCGCATGCTCACGAAGATGGTCAGCCGCGAAGGTGTCACGATGATCGCCAACGCGTTCGTCGAGCCGGACCTCGAACAATTCGATCAGATGGGCGAGTTGCTGCACCTGCTCAAGGCATACCGGGACTGGACGGGCGACGATTCTTTGGTTCGCGAGCACCGCGAGCTGCTGTTGGCGATGATCGATCGCCCGCTCCGGCCCGAGTTCCGCGACGACACGGGCATGGTCCACAACCGGCGTGAGTTCTGGGAACGCGCCTTCACCGACGCCTACGAACTGGCCTACCAAACCCACGTCATCCGCGGCCTGCTTGATGGCGCCGACCTGGCCGGAGCCCTGAACGCTCAAGCGCAGGCCCCGCACTGGCGCGCCGAGGCGGAGCGGATCACACAAGCCGTGCTCCACCACCCTGCCAAAGCCCTGGTCAACGACGGACACCTCATCAAGCGCCGCAAGGTCACCGGTGAGATCGCCGATGACCCCGCCGGATTCGCCGGCTTCGCGCCAGATGTCCCGCTCAAGACCGAACAGGCCCACCGGCTGATGCCCGATGCCTCGATGGCGTTGCCGATTGCCCTCGGCGTGGTGGACCCCCGCAGCCCCGTGGCGCAGCGCACGCTCGATTTTCTTGAGTCTCTCTGGAACACGCGCTGGTCGGACGGCGGTTACGACCGTTACCACACCAGCAGCCAGCCGGATCAACCCGGCCCCTGGCCATTCGCGACGACTTTCATTCTCCGCGCCCAACATGAGGCCGGTCAGTGGGATCGCAGCCGACGTTCCCTCGAATGGCTGAATACCTCCGCCGGCGGGCGCACCGGCGCCTGGTTCGAAGAAATCTCTTCCGTCCGCTCGCAGCTCAGCGGCTGTGGCCTCGTGCCCTGGACCAGCGGCGAAGTCACGCTCTTTGTCGTGCGGCATTACCTCGGAGTGCACTTCGAAGGAGACAAACTCGTAATCCGCCCCAAGCTCTACCCGAACGGTCCCCCGGTGACCGCCGATCTGCGCTTCCGCCAGGGTCGGCTCAGGCTGGAAATCCGACCTGGCGGTCGGATCAACCGCGTCACTTACAACGACCGTCGTTTGCAGGTCTCCCGCGACGGCTCCGTCACTCTACCATCCGGTCGCGCATCAGAGTGACACGGGGAGAGCGGCCGGCCAGGCACGACATTACACCATATCCTCATTCCATATATTACATTTACTACTATCGTGTCAAACGTACATTGACATCGCTAACGACACGTGCGACATGACTTTACCCTAAAAGGAACCGAACCTGACTTTTGAGGGTCTTATCGGCCGAGCGTAAGCGGAAGCCCAAGCCACGGAGGGGCCGCCTTTTCATCGGCAACCTGACACCGCTAATCCACCAACGGGAAGAATCAGCGCAGGGTGCTTTTGGCCGGCGTTCGGGCGGGCGTCTGCGTGCTGGCCAAAACGCAAGCTGCGGGAAAGGAACGAAATATGAAAAGAGTATTCGCGGTGATCTCTGGAAATCGGGCTAAACCATTTGGCAAGCCGTCCCCGTTGTCCCTGAGGCTGCCCTCCCTGGCTCTGCTGGCCGCCGCAGCGTTTGTGCCGATTGGCAACGTGGATGCCGGCGTGCCCGTGTGTGTGGATTGCCATTCGGAAAAAGTGACGGCCTGGAGCGCGTCGAAGCACGCCTCACTCGCCTGCTCCACGTGTCATGAAGGGGCGGACGACCACGTGGCCAACCCGGCCATTGTGCCCGAGGTTCATTTCGACATGGAAGTCTGCAAAGCCTGCCACACGGACCAGTACGAATCCTTTCGCACCGACATGCCCGGCAGGACGTTTTATGGTGGCAGCGATGACGGTCCGACGAGGCCTCGCGGGTGGTCGAAGACGGCCAATTTCCCGTGGTGGAATGTTCTGATTGATGGCCACCCGTTCGTGCTGGAGACCTACGAGGACCGTGCCATGTGCTGGAACCAGATCGACCACCAGGCGACGATCCGCCCGCACGCCGAAGCTTGCCTGGAATGCCATGGTACCAAAGTGGCCTACTATATGGGCATCAAGTATCGCGACGGCGCAGGCAACGTCGTGGATATCCCCGGCCGGGAGCGTACCATCCGCAATACGCATGTCATCGATGACGCCGATGCGGCATTCAATCCTCAGACGCGAGCCTGGGACCCCTTGGTCACCCGCCTCGAGGTCCCGGCGGGCACCCGGGTGTCCACCTTCACCGACGCGCTCGATCCGCTCCATCCCTACCAGGTGAAAACTGTCGTCAAGCTGCTCGACGGCAGAATCTACGCGAGTTACGAATATCGCGGTGCGACTGCCACCGGTATGGACCCGGACCCGGTCAAGCGCGCCGAAGCCAGGCGATGGATTTATTCCGCGCTCGAAGCGCTCGCTTTCGATGGTCTGGACTACGCCCTGGGTCCGGATCCCTTTACGGGCGGTGGCTACAACTGGCCGTCCATCCTCGCAGGAGAGCTTTGCACCCAGTGCCACGATCCTCACAGCGGTCGGCTGCGGATCATCAAAAAATCGCTCATCGAAGGCATCGCCCGGAATGGAGTGAATCCGTACTCAACGATCAAGAGCCAGATCCGGGACTTTAGCCAGGCAAGCCGGCAGGACCAAATCGTGGCCGTGTGCGCCCAGTGCCACAGCGAGTACGTCGGGGGATACAGCGCGGTGGATGGAATCGACCGCGATTTCTTTCCCTGGGCTAAGCCCGCGGAGACCGAGATGCTCTACAGCCAGTTGTTCGGCAATAACCAGGATTGGGTGCACGGGATCGGCGTGCGGCCGTGGCAGAATATCAATCCCAATGATCGCGGTTATAATCCCGATCCTGCCCTTGCCCTTTACCCCATTGGCGAGACGCTCATCAAGAGCCAACACCCGGAAGCGGAAGTCTTCTGGAACAGCCCAATGTACAACGGCGGGATGTGTGGCGGAGGAGGAGGAGGCATGGGCGGCGGTGGTTGTGGAGGCGGCGGCATGGGCGGCGGTGGGACCGGGGGTGGCGGCATGGGCGAAGGTGCCACCTGTACCGACTGTCACTCAGCCCGCATCACCAAACCCGATGGCACCGTCTTTACCAGCCATTGGTTCGCTTCACCCATCAAATATATGGCGCAAGGTGTCGTGCCATGCCAGAAGTGCCACATGATGATGACCGCCGAGGGGGCGACGATGAAAATCAAGGACATCCAGGATCAGTTTTTCGCCCTGCAGGGGAACGTGCAAGTGGGCCTGGTCGACGCCCTCAAGCGCATCAGCGCTGCCAAACTGAATAATCAGAACGTCGCCGCCCCGGTCGCCGCTTACAAGCAAGCCCACTTCCGCTGGGAATATTACACGCAGGCCGAAAACAGCATGGGATTCCACAACCGGCAAGAAGCCGCGGCCCAACTGACCGTGGCCGGGAAACTGATCGCCGGGCCGGCTGCTCCCTCCACCTTGCGGGTTTGGAGCGTCACCAGGAACAGCATCACCCTGACCTGGAGAGACAACGCCTCCAACGAAGACGGTTCTTACGTCGAGCACAGCACCGATGGCGGTTCGACCTGGCTGCGTATCGCCGAGACCGCGCCCGGCGTTACCCGTTACACGGATTCAGGGCTGAAGTCCCGGAAGACCTATCGGTACCGCGTTCAGGGGTTTAACTTCTTCGGGACGTCCGCTTATTCCAATGTGGCTTCCGGCACCACTCAGTGACAACGGCTCCCGGTACGGGTCGTTGGCGAGAACGATCTTCAAAACTGACGAAGGGAATGGGTTAGGGTTCCGTTTCGGTGGAGCCCTGAATTCGTCCTCGGCTATCGACACCTGCACCCCCAGCCACGGCGGAAGCAATGGCCGTAGTTCGGTCTCCAGCGCACCAGAGGAAGGCCCACACCATGGAGAACACAACCGAACCCGGCACCAGTCGAGCGGCCGGATTCAGGAGATATCGAGACGCCATCTGGAACATCAAGGCAGCGTATGCTCTGACCGATGAGAGGGTCAAGCTTCGCAGAGCGTTCGCAGCTCCGGCACGTTGACGCAGTGGCTGGGCGCTGTACACCGCATCGAACATCATTGAACGGGGTTGACGCCTCAGCGCGGATTGAGCGGGGCTTCCCCGTAATCCAATCCCCTGTGCCGCCCCCGGAATCCTTGTCAGCCAAGCAAATGAGGACTCGTTTTGTGTTCCGGCAAATGGCACGATGGCGGCATGCAGGTCCAGACCCTGTCCAGGCACGCGTTCGATTTCCGGGATCCCTCACCATGATGTTCAGCTTACGTTTGGCCTGGCTGTGGCCACTGAGTGCACAACTGCTCCGCGCCACGAATCCAATCATGCCGGGGGCCGACCCGCACGCGTTGGTCGAAGGCAACACCGTTTGGATCTACCCCACCTGGAGCGGCGGGTTCGGGGAGCGCTTCTTTGCCTTTTCCTCAACCAACCTGGTGAATTGGGAGCGACATGGTCCTGTGCTCGATTTCAGAGATGTGACCTGGATCCGCGATGATGGCGCGGACCGTCATCACGCGTGGGCGCCGGGCGTCCTCACAAGCCACGGCAAATGGTATTTCTATTATTCCGTCGGGCCGCAACACCCGACGCCTTCGAGGATCGGAGTGGCGGTGGGCGACGGCCCCGGGGGACCTTTTCGCGATTCCGGCAAGCCGTTGCCTATCGGCGGCGGGGATTTCGAGGCGATCGATCCCATGGCGTTCACCGATCCGAAGTCCAGGAAAACCTATCTCTACGCGGGAGGCAGCGCCGGCGAGAAACTGCGGGTGTTCGAGATGAATCCAGACCTGGTGAGTTTTGCCCGGGAGATTCCGGTCGACACGCCGCCACAGTTCACGGAAGGAGCGTTCATGCATTGTCGTAACGGGCGCTACTATCTGTCCTACAGCCACGGCAATTGGCAGGATTCATCCTACTCGGTGCGCTACGCCACCGCCAAAACCCCCATCGGCCCGTGGACGTATCGCGGTGCTATCCTCGCAAGCCAGAGCACGGGCAAAGGCCCGGGCCACCACTCATTCATACAAAGCCCGCTGTCAGGGGAATGGCTGATCGTATATCATCGGTGGGAAAACCAAACCGGTGACGGCCCGTACCGCGGATCCCGCCAAGTGTGCATCGACCGGATCGAGTATGACAATGACGGGCTCATTCGGCCTGTCGTTATGACCCGAGGGAATTCCAGGCCCGAAGCCGGGGAGGCCGCTAAAGAATAAAAGCCGCTGGCCCGGAATAGCCGTGCCACCGATGCCAACTCTCACACATTCTCCGGCACGACAAATGGCGACCGGTAGGGACGCGTGACAAGCTGATTGGCCTTCTCCACCAGATCACCGCCGCCGACGAACTGCTCTTTCTCCGCGTCGAGCTCCAGCCACGGCCCGACCACTGCCTCGGTCTTCGTCCAGTCGACGCCGTTGGCCGCGAGATGCTCACGGAAGCGGTCGTAGGTTTCGGCGGCTTCACTGCCGCGATCCTTGATCGCCTCGCGAAAAGCTTCCGCCGACGCCGTTCTGCCCAACCGATAAGAGATGTTGGCCATGTGAACCATCGCCGTGGAAAGGTGGCCCTCGAGCACGTCCATGCGAAGGTCGGCGACGTTGCGACTGCGTACGGCTTTGACGAAGTTGTAGATGTGCCCCTTGTGCGCGGCAAAGCCGCCCGTATCGCCGGCCAGCCCGGTCCAGCGCGGCAACCCATCGTCGCCACGTTCCCCAACCACGTTCGTATCGGGCGTCTTCGGCCCTTTCTCCGAGGGAAAGTTGCGCAGCTCGAAAATGATCAATGGGCCGGGATCGTACTGGAACAAAGCGATTTGGGTGTTCGGCGTCTCGCCGTCGTCGTCAAACAGGAACCGCCCGCCGAAGCTCATCGCGCGCTTCGGCAGCGTTTTCTGCCCGAGAGCCAGCCGCGCGGCGTCCAAAGGATAGATGCCATTGTTGCCGAGCTCGCCGGTGCCCGTCGGCCACACCCAATGCCAATCGTAGTGCAGCTTCTTTCGCCGCAGCGGCCCCATGGGCGCGGGACCGAGCCAGAGATTGTAGTCGAGAGAGTCCGGAACCGGCTGGTCACCGGTCACCTTGCCAATGCTTTGGCGCAGCCGATTTAGTGACGAGTAGACGACCCGAATTTTTCCCGCCTTCGCGGTTTCCAGGACCACGTCGCCGGTCGCATGGGAATGTTCGGCGTTTCCGACTTGAACGATGCGTTTGTATTTGCGGGCGGCCTCGACCATCTTGCGGCCCTCGCGAAGGCAGTAACTGACCGGTTTCTCGACATAGACGTCCTTGCCCGCCTGGCAGGCCCAGATCGTCGCCAGCGCGTGCCAGTGGTCGGGTGTGGCCGTCGTGATGGCATCGACGTCCCGGCTTTCGAGCAACTTGCGAATGTCGGTGTAGCCGGCGACGGTTTCGTCGCGCTTCTTGCACGCGGCCAATTCCCGGTTGAGAACCGCCCGGTCGCAGTCGCACAGGGCAACGACTCTCACACCCGCCAATTCGCGAAGCGCTTTAAGGTGGGTCTGGCCTTGGCTGTTGAATCCAACCACCGCCACGCGCAGATCGTCATTGGCGCCGAGGGCGCGAGAATGCGGCGCGAATGTCGCCAGGGCGCCGGTGGCCAGGGAGGTGTGCTTCAGGAACGTGCGTCGCGTTATTTGTTTCATAAAGGTTCCTCTTAAGATTGTTAGACTGTGTCTCGCTTCATGGCCAGCAAGTTTTCTTCATATGAGCGGCTTTGAGCCGCTCCACTTCCGACAAGCCTCCGGCCCTCGGAGGGCTTCATTCCGAGCCCTGACCTCAAGCTGCTGGCGGCGACTCCTCCAGCACCGGTCAAAGCGCGTCTCGGGAGAAGCGAAACAGGAAGGGCAGAACAAACGTGACAAGTGCGGCCCAACCGGCGTACACGGGCAGGTAGCCAACCACTGCCTGTCGAATACCGGCCACGCCGCTCTTCCTTCGGATAAGACCGATGTAAGCGCGACACGCCCATGCGAGATGGATCATGATGATGAGATTGGCACCAAGAACCACAAGACGGTTCGGCGTGAGCCCGTAAGAACTGAGTCGGAACAGAATCGCCGAGAGCGCGATGAGATCGATGACGAGCGTGACGAGCAGCAAGGCGGCGTTGACGTAGTCGATCCATTCCACCTCGGTCTGCTCTCCGCGCTCCACGATCGAGAAGACGGTCATTCCGAGAACGACCAGCAGAAGGCCGTTGAAGATAATGAGAAAGTCACGATCCACGAATGGGTTCTGCCCGCCAACGAAGGCGACGCCCAGGTACGTGCCGGTCATGAGCAAGAAGAGGGGCGCAAAGACGCGAGCGAGGACCGACGCGATCCCGGTGCGTCTCTTGAAGACAACATCGTACAGGTAGGTCCCGGCCAGGGGAACGGCCGCCGCGCCGACCACTCCGACATTCTCAGCGTACCACTTCCCGGAGTTCGCAAAAACCAACTTGAACAGCGCTACCGTGATCCCGCTGAAGACAATGCCCCCCAGGCCCACCAGGCTGGATAGGATCAGCAGCTCGCCATTGTAGCGTACGAAGCGGATACGCGCTTCAGGCTCACGCCAAACCGCGCCGGTGAAGACGAACCCCAAGAATGCCCAGAACAGAATCGGCAGGTGAATCAAGGCCATGACAACGGAGTCTGTGTAGCCCGGCAGAACAGCCACGAAGACCGTGGCGATTACAGCCAACACCAAACCGGCGACTAACCCCCGTCGGTCCCGATGCTCGAGCCAGAAGTATGCCGCCGGCGCGAGCAAGGCTAATGACGGTGCCAGGCGCGGGTAGTACCACTCCTTCCCGAGCCAGACGGCCGGGGTCCAGACCAGGGCAGCGATTGAAAGGCCAATCCCGACCGCATGCCACGTTCGGCGTTTGTCGGCTGCACCCAACGGATCGCTGTACTCGAGCCGAGCCCGCCAGACGCGCAGTGTCGTCGAGTCAGGGACCTCCCGGAACGCTTCATCGAGAGAGTCGCCAAACGACTGTGGATCCCGGCGATAGAGCGCTTCCAGCTCTTTCGGCCGGTCGAGAAGCTCGAGAATCCGGCGAGAGGTCGGTTGCATGCCCCCCGACGCGCGACTGCCATCGTTTGCCGCGTTTCCCCCGATGGTATTGCCGCCGGGCATGTCCGTTTTCACCTTTCTTTGAGGTTAACTTTGTGACACAAAGTAGTCTGAGCCGCAAAAAACATCAAGAGCTATAATAGCCCCACGCAAAGCACGTTACCTGCGAGTCCATTGCGAAGTCTTCTTCGGAGAAGCCACTTCGCATTAAGCAAGCAAGAGCTGCAGGCGCGGGTGGTCGCCTGATCGTTCAGGCCGGCGTTTGGGGCGCGTGGTACATATTTGTATTCTCTTGCCGACGACTTTACGAAAGCCACTTGGACAAAAGCTGTCCTGGTGAAAAAGTTTTTCCTGGGTGACCTTGGGTGAGGGTCGCCGCAAAGATGCGCAAAAGGCACAAGAGGGACTAACCGTGGAAGACGCGGAGGACGCGAACAGTCGAGTGTGGCAAGGCAGCGCTCGGATTAAGCATCGTCGACAAAAATGTCCTCGCGCTGGCCTCCGCGGTTCATGCCGCCCGTCCCGCCGAAGCTCTTGTTTCTGGCGAAGGCGGATGATCAATGGCGCCCGGGTATTGGACCCGCGATTTGCGCGGCATGCAGGCGCTTAAAGCTGCGCTCCGCCAAGGGAACACGCCCAAACATCGCAATGTGCCGGCCCGACCCCTTTTTTTGCCTGCAAACGCGCGCACATCATTGGTTGTCAGGTAACCTCCCTGCAGCAAATCCTGCAGCGAGACCTCAGGAGGTAACTGACGGCCACCCGCTGTCTGGTCGCGTGAGAACGCCTGCAAGGCACTGATGAACTTCGCAGCATTCTGGAATGGAGTTTGTTTGTGCTCCCAGTAGGCAGAGGCTGCCAGAGCCACAATCATGACAAGTGCGATCCCCGCGCATGCAACCAGCAAGATGCGTCGGACTTTCATAATGGTCGACGCTTCACATCACTGGCAGTGGGCTACCGATGTCCAAAGTAAAAACTACGCGGCCACCCGCCGTCCTGTGAATGTTCGTTACGCCCTTGCGTCGTCATCTTTGGCCTCGGGTCTTCGAGCGCTGGTAAATCTTTATTGCCGCGTAGCCTCCGAACCCGATGACCCACCCGGCTACGATAGCCGCGATCCTGAAGGCTGAATCCTCAGGCCCTTGGGAGCAACCCAAAGCGAAAAAGGCCACGCCTGGCAAAACGGCGATAAGTATGCAAATCACCTCAAACTGTTCCAGAGGCTTCTTCGGTTTGTCCTGTTTTGCTGCTTGCTCGGCGACGCCGGCGCATTTCCAGCAGGAGTCGAAGGCGTCCTCGATCTGCTCACCGCATTTTGGGCATCTCCACATACGAGTCCTGGCACGGCTTAACAAGTAATCAACCAGATCTGGATCTCATGCGGAAATGGGTGGATATCCAAACGGCTCCCTGTGGCTAATGGACACCTGGAGTTCATTAAAGGAATTTTACTGCTCCACCGGCCGGCTGTAAAGGCCTCCATAGCAGGCGGATTTGGGCTTCTCCGTGTTCAGAACCGGGCCAACCCTCCTCATCAGTCAACGGAAGGCCTGATTATACTGGACGTCATAAATGCTTGCGCCGCGTGCCCTCACGCGGCCTACAGTCTGTTGTAGGCTGCGTGCCCCCACGCGGCGCGACAGATCGTGGAACTGGACTTCGTGGAATGGGTCACCAGGTCGCTGTGAGCGAAGCGCGGCAAAGCGCGGAACTCCTGGTTCCATTTCCCGGATCGCAAGGACTCCCGCGCCAGGCGAGGCCTTGCGGGAAAGCGGGGCTTGCGGCCGATGGCTGGTGTCAATTCGCGCTGCCGCCCATTTCTTCGTTGTTGGTAACGTTGACGATTTTGAACTCCTCGGCATGCATCGCCGGGTCGGCCCGGAACGACAGCTTCCCGAAATAGCGTTTTTCCATCTCGATGAGATGCTTCTCATCCTGGGTGCGCAAGCGGTCAAGAATCGTCGGATGGACGATGATACGCAGTTGGAAATCCGATTCGTCGCGGGCGCGTTTTTTGAGGATCTCGCCGAGCTTGCGCTGGATTTCGACGCTCATGGTGAGGGCGCTCTTGACTTTGCCGCGGCCCTTGCAATAGGGACAGTCGTCATACACCGCCGCGTGGACGCTCTCGGAGTGGCGTTGCCGGGTCATTTCCATCAACCCGAGCTGGGAGATCGGCAGCACGTGCGTTTTGGCTTTGTCGCGCCGGAGGCCTTCCTTCATGCGCTGGTAAACCTGCTGTTGGTCGCGGCGCGACTTCATATCGATGAAGTCCAGGACGATGAGGCCGCCCATGTTGCGGAGGCGCAGTTGACGGGAGATTTCATCGGCGGCCTCGAGGTTGACTTTGAGGATGGCGGTCTCCTGGTCCTTGCCGCCTTTGTGCCGGCCGGTATTGACATCGATGGCCACCAGGGCCTCGGTCTCGTCCACGACGATGTAACCGCCGCTCTTGAGATGCACCTGGCGGGAGAACGCATTCTCGAGCTGGCGGGAGATGTTGAACCGGTCGAATATCGCCTGCGGATCCGTGTACAACTTCACTTTGTTGGCGGAGCGGCGGGAGATCTTGGCGATCATGTCCCGCATCCGGTCGTAGGCCTTTTGGCTGTCCACGACGATCCGCTCGACGTCCTCAGTCAGGAAGTCGCGGACCGTGCGCTCGATCAGGTCCGGTTCCTGGAACACGCAGGTGGCCATCGGCTGGCTCTTGATGCGGTCCTGGATTTGATACCACTCCTCGAGCAGCAGCGCGAGGTCCCGCACAAAATACCGCTTCTGCTGGCCTTCGCCGACGGTGCGCATAATTACCCCCATCCCGTCCGGGATCGAGAGTTCGCGCAAAATCTTCTTGAGCCGTTGCCGTTCCTGCTGGTTTTCGATTTTCCGCGAGATACCGCTCTGGTCGGAATTGGGCAGCAGCACCAGGTAGCGGCCGGGCAGAACCAGGTTGGTGGTGACGCGCGGGCCCTTGGTGCCGATCGGGCCTTTGGTCACTTGCACAATAATATCGCTTCCGGGCGGATAAACCCGGGGGATGTCCTTTTGGGTGATTTTGGGTTTGTCGCGCCGCCGGTCGCGATCGACGGGGCGCTCGACGATTTCGACCCCGCTATCAAAGTTGCTCGGCACGATGTCCCAGTAATGGAGAAAAGCATTCTTCTCGAAGCCGATGTCAACGAAAGCGGCTTTGAGGCCGTCCTCCAGATTACGGACTTTACCCTTGAAAATACTGCCGACGAGCCGCTCCTCAGTGGTGCGCTCGATGTTGAACTCCTCGAGGCGTCCTTCTTCGAGCACCGCGACGCGGGTCTCGAGGGTTTCGGCATTGATGATCACCTCTTTGTGAGCGCGCTTGATTGGCTTGATGAGCCGTTGGACCCGCTTGACGAGCGTAGTGGCGACGGCCCGGATGCTGTCGACGATTCCTCTCGGCTGCTCGGGGACGGGAACCGGTTCGAAGGACCTCTCCTCCTGGACCTCGGCCGGAGTTTGGAAATTGGGCTGGCGGAAGTCGCTTTTCTTTTGCGCCGGGGTTTTGACCTCCGGCGGGGCCACGCCCTCCGGCGGCAGGCCGGCGGCGACATTTTCCGCGCGCTCGATTTCGTGGGCGTGCCGCCGCTCATAAACTTTTTCGTGCGCAACCTGCTCGGCGGTGGCGTCCGCGCGGGCCTGCAACGCTTCCCGGTCCGGCCGTTGCTGGACATGGCCGAGCCCGCCGCTGGGGCGGAAGCGCATGCCTCCGCGGCGGCGCCGGGAGAAATTTCTATCGCTCATATCAGTAAGCCTTTCGATACATATAGATGTTCTGCAGCATGCCCAGGGCGATCAACGAGCCGAGCACTGATGATCCGCCGTAAGATAACAGCGGCAGTGGCACGCCCGTCACAGGCATGATCCGAATATTCATGCCGATATTGATGAACACATGGCTGAAGATGAGCGTCACGACGCCCACCGCCATGATTTTGCCCAGGCGATCGCGAGCCTGGCCGGCGATTCTCATTCCCGTGAACAGAATCGTTCCGTAGAGCGTCAGCACGAGCACGCTCCCTGCGAATCCCTCCTCCTCGGCAATGACGGAGAAGATGAAATCATTATGCGCGACGGCCCGCGGCAGGTAACCCAAGGCATTTTGGGTTCCGCGCCGCCAGCCTTTGCCCGTCAGTCCACCCGAGCCGACGGAAATCAGCGCCTGCCGCACGTTGTGCGAATCGTCGAATTGTTGCTTGCGCAGCTCCTTGCGCAACCGTTCCTGTTCCGCCTTCGGCACATTGGAGGCCGGCTTATACTCCCGGTCAAAGTAGACCATGAGCCGCTTTCGCTGATAGTCCTGCAACTTGAAAACCTGCCAGTTCGGAGGAGCGAACAGCACATCCACCAGGAACAGCGTTCCCAAGGCGGCGACACCGCAAAGCAACTGCGCCAGGTAGCGCCGCGGCGTGCCGGCGACGAACAACATCACGAGCCCCGTGGGCAGCAGCACCAGGGCCGAGCCAAGGTCCGGCTCGCGCATGATCAGCAGGAAGGGGAGGACCATCAGGCCCAGCCCTTTTAGCAGATTAAGGGGAATCCGCAGTTCCTCGACCGGGCGGCTGAGAAAATGCGCTTCCGCGAGGATAAACGCGAGCTTGGCAAACTCCGAGGGCTGGAACTGAAAGAAGCCGAGATCAATCCACCTCATGGCGCCCCAGCCGTGCGTGGTGCCAATCGGCGGTATCAAAACCAGGACGAGAGGCAGAATTGAGGCCCAGTAGACGGCGTAGGCCCACCGGGCGATAGTGCGGTAGTGCACCAGGCACACACTGGTTCCGGCGGCCACCCCCAGCACGTAATAGGCAAGCTGCCGCACCCAGCCGAGGTTGTACCAACTGGCCGAGGCCGCCGCTTCGCTGACCATAGTCGCGCTATAGACAAAGGCGCCTCCCAGAAGCATCAAACCGCAGATGGCCGCCACTTGCAGCTTATCCACTCGCGACTGATGCTCGTTTAGGACCGCGTCAAACATGTTACCGTGGATTGACATTCGCCAGGGGACTCGCGTGCCCATTGGCCCTGCGCTCCCGGTTGAGGAGCGCGCCATAAATTTTCTGCGCGACGGGGGCGCAACTGTCCCCGCCCGACTTGCCGTTCTCGACCATGACAACCACAGCCCAGCGCGGTTTTTCGGCCGAGCCGGGCGGGCAATAGGGCGCGAACGATATGAACCAGGTGGTCTGTCCGATTTTGCGGTTGTGTTCGTCCTGGATCTGGGCCGTGCCGGTTTTGCCGCAAATGCGCAAACCCGGGACCGCCGCGCGGTGGCCTGTTCCCTCCGGGTCCTCCGTGTCGGCAACCATGGCCTCCTGCAAAATGGACAGGCTGCGCGCGCTGACCCCCAGCTCGTCCCGGACGGAGCGGGGACCATAGAGCACCGGCGCTGCTCCCGACGTCGGATCCTGAGACTCAACCTTGGTCACGAAACGCGGCCACAGGACTTTTCCTCCGTTCGCCAGGGCGGAAGTCAACACGGCGATTTGCATCGGCGTCACCAGCACCGGGTCCTGCCCAATCGACATATTCGCCGTGTTCCCGTCGCTCCAGCCGGACGCCAGGCGTTCCAAGGTCGGAAAGCTGCCGGCGGTTTCCTGGTTGAGCGGCAGCCCGATTCTCTCCCCGAGATGGAACTTGTGCCCCAGGCGCACGATCCGCTCGGCTCCGACGCGGAGGCCGTTGGTGATGAAATAGGAGTTGCTCGAACGCATCAGCGCGCGGCGGAAGTCGTAGTTCCCGGGCGACGCGGTGTCGCGGATCGGGCGGTTGCCCACCTTGATGTAGCCTTTGCCCGGCTCCGCCGGGTTCTCGGCCACGTAATACAACGCCTTCGGATCAAACCCGGCCTCCAGGCAGGCCAGCCCCACCACGGTCTTGAAAATAGAGCCGGGGGCATAGCGTTCCTGCGTCGCCCGGTTCTTCTGCGCGAATAACTCCACGATGCGCTGATATTCGCCGGGGGGGTAACCCCGCACTGCGTGATTCGGGTTGAGCGTCGGAGATGATGCGAGGGCCAGCACGTCGCCCGTTCGCACGTCCATGACTACCGCCGCTCCGCGTACCGGTGAATAAGTCGACAGCGGCGCGTTTTGCAGCGCGGCCTCCGTCACCTGCTGCACTTCCAAGTCGATCGTCAGGACCACGTTCTCGCCGGGTTCGGCCGGGCTCCAGACGTTTTCCGTCGTGCGGTAGCCGATATTGTTAACTTGCACCGATTTCGCTCCCGCCAGGCCCCGAAGCTCTTTGTCGTAGCCGTACTCGATGCCCAGCACGCCGCGAAAATCCTGCAACCGGTAATTGAAGAAGGACTCTTCCCCCTCGGCCGAGTTGTTGTTCCGGCTCAGGCTGCCCAGCAGGTGAGAACCGACCGTTTCGTACGGGTAGCAGCGGGTCGACTGGATCTCAAGGTCCAGGCCCAACGGGCTGGTCAACTGCTCTTCAAAGCGGGCGATGTTGGTCGGGTCGACATTAGCGAGCAATGGGTAAGGCAGCGCGAGGCGGTTTTGGTAATGGCGCTGAAAATTGGTGGCCTCCAGCGTGATGGGCACCTGCAACCGCTGGCTCAACTCCGCCACCACGTTGCTGGCGACTTCGTATCGGGCCTGCTGTTTCAACCGCAGCTTCAGCTCGGTCGAGAACGCAAACTCCTTCTTCTCCTGCTTTTTCAGCTTGCGGCCCAGTTGCTTTTCCCGCGCCTGCATGCGCGCGTGAAGCTCCGCTCGCACGCGGTCGCGAGCCTTGAAATAGGCCTGGTCGAACGGTTTTCTCAGCTCCTCAAGGTACATGCTCAGGCAGTAGGCCGGCCGGTTTTCCGCCAGCACGTTGCCACTATCGTCGAGGATCTTACCGCGCACCGCGGGAATGCGCACCGTCCGGAAGGACTGGGTTTCGAGCGACTCGCGATACTCGCGGGCCGAGACGACCTGCACCCACCACAATCCCGCCAGCAACAAGCCCAACCCGGACAGGATGGCTACCGACACCGCCTGGAGTTTCGGGTCGTGCTTCTTGAGTTGGTCGAAGATTAGCACAGGGATTAATGGATTAGTGCGTTAATGGATTAATGGGTGGGCGACAAACGGAATGAGGGGGCAGTGGAGTGTTGGAGTATTGAATTTCCGGATCCTGGAACCGGTCCGATGCTTCTTTGTCTCTCCTCCTCCTGCTCGTGTTCGTTCTCCTCCTCGAAACCGCCGAGCGAAGCAACGATTCCGAGGAGGAGGACGAGAAGGAGGAAGAGGAGGAGGAGCAGAGCCGGCGGGCAGCGCCTTCCGTCATTAATCCGTCAATGCAACAATCCATTAATCCTGCCCTCATCTTCCCCTCCTGATTTCGCGGTCGGACCTGAAGCTGGTCTCGACGGCGCGGGTGTGAACGAGCGCTCGTTGGAGCCAGTCGAACAGGACAAAGACAACGGGAGTCGCGACGGCTCCGCCGGCTCCCATGACGGCAAACTGCCAGAGGGTACCCCAGCCCAGGAGCGGTGAATGGCCGGTGGTGAGCAATAGCATGAGCGTCAGCGCGGGGGCGAGCGTGCTGGCGGCGGCACCCAGCACGAATTGAGCGAAGGGCTGGTCCTTCAGAATCAGCTCTCGTTTCGCGTAAAAGACTGTCCCGACAATTAGCAGGGGCAGGATGCTGATGCCGAGAGGATTCGCGGAGAGCGAATCGTGGCAGAGGCCGCCGAAGACCGCGAGGAGGCATAGCGTCTGGAAGTTGGTGCCAAGGCTGGCATAAACTACTAACGGCGGCAGCAGATCGATCTGCGCCCCGAGCAGGTGCCGCAGCAGATCGAAGGCGGCCTGCCAAAACACCGCGAGGAACGCGGCCGCCAACACCAGGACTGTATTGAGCCAGGTCATTGCTCGACCATTACCCACACTTCCTCCAGCGCGCTGAGGTTGGCGGCGAGTTTCACCTGAGCCACCTGGCTCAGCCCGTATTCCACAGCATGCGTTTCGACGACCGTGCCGATGGCAATGTCCTTGGGGAAGATGCCGCCATTGCCGCTCGTCCTCACCGCCTGTCCCGGCTTGAGCGTCGAATTCCGCGAGAGGAACCCCAGCTCGACATAATCGCTGTCGAGGGTGCCGCTGGGACCGATGACGCCCGTGTCCCGTCGGTCGTTGTCCACGCGCGCCGCGACCCGGCAATTGGGGTCGCCCAGCAACACCACCTGAGACCGGGTGAGGCTGACGGACTGGATTCGGCCGACCAGGCCTTCGCCGGTCACGACCGGCATGTTGACCGCCACGTTGTCGCGGCTGCCAAGGTCGATCTGCACAGTCCGCCACCAGTTAGCGGGGTCGCGCAGGACGACGTTGGCGAGTTTGTATTTGCGACGCTGCTGTCGCTGCCAGCCGAAGAGCTGTCGCAGCCGGTCGTTCTCCCGGGCGAGTTCTTCGGTTTGCGCCGCGCGCAGCCGCAACTCCTGATTTTGGCGGCGCAGAGACTGCAGCTCCCGCAGCAGCTCCCGCCGGGGCAACACCGCGTCGCCGGCCTGCCCGGCGAGTTGCTCGGTGGAGTTGGCGAGCCCGAACAGCGGCACGAACAGACTGCCGATCCCGAGCTTTAACCGCGCGGCGGTTCCGCCGGGCAGGTTCAACACCACCAGCGTCATTAGCACGACCAGGCCAAACCCCATATAATGCTGCCGTCTCAAAATCTTTTTGCCGGCGACCGCCGGGCGGTCAGCCGCATCAGTACTGCAAACTGCTGTCGTCGCAGCCGCGCCGCCGGAACCAGTCACCGGTTCCGGTACCGACTGCGAGATGAGAGGCGGGATCTACTTGGAATTACTTGAGACGCGCTTGAGAAATTGGAGCTCCTGCAGCACGCGGCCGGTGCCTTCGGCAACGGCGCTCAACGGGTCGTCGGCGATGTGGACCGGCAAGCCGGTTTCCTCGGCGACGAGCCGATCGATGCCGCGTAACAGCGCTCCCCCGCCCGCCATCACGATCCCCCGGTCCACCAGGTCGGCGGACAGTTCGGGGGGACAGCGTTCGAGGGTAATCCTTACAGATTCCAGGATACTCGAAAGCGGCTCCTGCAAAGCTTCGCGAATCTCTTCCGACCGGATTGTCAAGGTCTTTGGCAACCCGGCGCTCAAATCGCGTCCTTTGACTTCCATGGTTAATTCCTGCTCGAGCGGAAAAGCAGAACCAATGCGTATCTTAATCTCTTCCGCCGTGCGTTCGCCTATCATCAGGTTGTAGGCGCGCTTCATGTGCGCAACGACCGTTTCGTCGAATTCGTCTCCGCCCACCCGCAGGCTGCGGCTGAAGACGATACCGGCCAGGGAGATAATTGCGATTTCGCACGTCCCTCCGCCGATGTCCACGATCATATTACCCGCCGGCTCATGGACCGGTAACCCGACGCCAATCGCCGAGGCCATCGGCTGTTCGATCAGGTAGACTTCTCTCGCGCCCGCGTGAGTCGCCGAGTCTTTCACCGCCCGTTTCTCAACTTCGGTAATGCCCGAAGGGACCGCGACCACCACCCGCGGAGCGATCAGCTTGCGATGGTGGACCTTTTGAATGAAATGGCGGAGCATCGCTTCGGTAATCTCGAAGTCTGCGATCACTCCGTCCTTCATCGGCCGGATGGCCACAATGTTCCCGGGGGTGCGTCCCAGCATTCGTTTGGCTTCTTCGCCGACGGCCAGGACATTCGTCGTTCCAGCCTGAATCGCGACCACCGAAGGTTCCCGCAGGACGATCCCGCGATCACGCACATAAACCAGGGAATTCGCAGTCCCCAGGTCAATTCCAATGTCGTTGGAAAACAGGCTTTTTAGCTGCGCGAACATGAATTTGCGCCTAACGGGGCTTAATAATGAGGCTTTGTCGCTTCCGGTCAAGGCTATTAACTGAATTGTCAGTGCAAATTCCCTTCCTTAACATCCCTTCAAGCCTCCTTTAGGCGCATCTGCACTTTTCAGCCCGTTCTCGGGCGATTAAGATGCCACGCGTGCGCCGAACTGCAACCGACGAAACCGATGCGCGGCCCGTTTCGACCAATTCGGCCTGCTATGCAAGCAATGCGGGTCGTGCAGCATCCAGGACCTCCAGGCCGAAGCCGAACGCCTGGGCTATGCGGTGCTGGTTGCGGAAGGTTCGGCGATGGTCACGTCGCTGATTCAGACGGGCAAGATTGAGGCGATCATCGGGGTCAGTTGCCTCGGCGTGCTCGAAAGGGCATTTCCGTACATGGAAGCCGCTGCGATCCCCGGCCTGGCGATCCCGCTGTTGCAGGACGACTGCCATGAAACCACCGTGGACCTGGATTGGGTATGGGACTATATCCACCTGACCACCCAAGACCAGACCCGCCGGCTTGATCTGGGCGCTCTGCGCGACGAAGTCGATTCCTGGTTCACACCGATGGCGCTCCGGAAAAGCATGGGGCCCGCGGAGGGCGAAACCGAGCTGATCGGTCGCCAGTGGCTGGCTCGAGCCGGCAAACGCTGGCGCCCGTTCCTCACCGGCGCCGCTTACCAGGCACTGCGCCCGGACCCCGGCGCCCCTTTGCCGGATGACATTCGTCAACTGGCGGCCGCGGTCGAGTGTTTCCATTAGGCATCGTTGATCCACGATGACATCGAAGACAACGACGATTGCCGCTACGGCGAAAGGGCGCTTCACGCGGAATACGGCGTGGCGATGGCGCTGAACATCGGCGACTTGCTGATCGGCGAGGGATATCGCCTGATCAGCGCCTGCGAGATCCCGCCGGTCCTAAAGGCCGAGATGTTGCTCGTCGCCTCGGAGTGCCAGCGCCAGCTTTGCCGCGGACAGGGCGGCGAACTCTATTGGACTCGCAATCCTCAACCGCTCGGCCCCTTGCAGGTCCTCGAGATCTTCCGGCAAAAAACCGCCCCGGCCTTCGAGGTGGCCTTGAAGCTCGAGGTTGATCACAGCGCACGCACCCTGCTGGAAACCTACAAAGAAGAGGCACTTCGCTCTCTGGGCGATCTATCCAATCCCAGTCTCAAGGGATTGCTCCGCCGGGTCATTGGCCGGATCTTCAACCCCGCCGAGATCAAAGGTTGGTGCAAAGAAATCGAGCAAACCATCCATGAGCCTCAGGCTCGAAATGCTCAATGCGGCGCGTCTCGCGCCTAAGGTGCTTGGAGAATCCACTGGCTTGGTTCGCCGGTTCTTCCTGGACCAGCAGCATCCTGATGGCGGATTCAAGAATCGCGCGAACCGGTCGGATCTCTATTACCTTCAGTTCGGTTTGGCCGGCCTGGCGGCGGTTTCAGAGTTGGATCCAACGGGTGAAATCAAAACCCGCCCGAGGGAAGATTTCGTGGATCGTGTCACTCGATATCTGACCGCCTTCGGGGACGGCGCCGATCTGGACTTTGTCCATCTCTGTTGCCTCGCGCGCTCCTGGGCAGCCCTGCAAGGGCTCGTTCCCAATTCCGTGTCGCTTCCAGCGCTTAAGCCCATCCTTGGTCGCCTGGAACTGCACCGTACGCCGGACGCCGGTTACAATCCCCAGCGCGGTAGTGTCTCCGGAACCGCTTATGGAGCGTTCCTTGCCCTGGGAGCTTACCAGGACCTGGCGGCCTGCATTCCGAGGCCTGGCGGGCTCGCCAGCTCGCTGGCCGCTCTTCAAACCGGAGACGGCGCTTACACGAACAGCCGTGAGCCGCAAACTCCAACGGTCTCGTCCTTCGCTGACCATTTTTCAGAGCCCGGCCCCGAACCGAACGGACGCTCGCGCTTCGCCGGCACCACTAACGCCACCGCTGCCGCAGTCGTTGTTTTGGACCAACTGGGCGCCCCGGTGCACGACCGTGAGCGTGAATGGCTGCTGGCCAGGCTCCACCCCGGCGGCGGGTTCCTTGCCAGCCCAGAATCCCCCGTGCCCGACCTCCTCTCAACCGCCACCGCCTTGCACACTCTCGCCACCCTGGGGATTCGTAAGGACACAATAAGCGAACGCTGCCTTGACTTTATTGACAGCCTCTGGACAAATGTAGGAGGTTTTTACGGTCATTGGGGCGATCAGGCCGTCGATTGCGAGTATACGTTTTACGGTTTGCTTGCTCTGGGAAGCCTGGTTGGAAGGCCAATCGACGAGGAATAGGGCGATAGGATAGCAGGTGGGTGTAACCGTTTGAGTATGAACGCCGTCTGTTCACGCAAGAGTGGTCGATGACTCGCCTGCTCGGTCTTGGGGTCGACAGGAACACCTGGCAACCAAGGCGTCATCGGAACCGGGCCTAAAATCCAAGGTTCTTAGTGCAGGCGTGAAGCGAGCGCTTCTCGTGTAGGAAAGTTATGCCACGACATTCAACCGGATTACTTGCCAAAGGCGAGAGACGCGTTCCCGTTCGAGGCCCGCTGACCAAACTCGTCGCGACCTCTTGTATCGCTCGTTTGCTCGTGTTGGCTGCCGAGGATGGGGCTCAACCAATTCTGGCCTACATCGACTCCCCCGGCGGGCCGGCTTCTGAAGCATTGCGAATCCTTTCGTCACTGAATGGTATTGAGTGTCCGTTGGCGACATTCTGCCGCGGCAAACAAGGCGGCGGCGCCACAACCATCGCCGCTCATGGGCTTAGGGGCTTCCGAGCGTGCAGTCCCAATGCGCGGTTCTCTTTTAGATTCGACTCGGAAACATCCAAACACAGGCCCGCCGAGCTCTATCTGAAATCGCTGGCCGAGATCGTGGCTCGAGACAGCCGCCAGCCATTGGAACGGGTTCAGCAATGGTTCGCAAACGGAACAGAATTCACGGCCGCAGAGGCCTTAAAGTATGGCCTGATCGACGCGATTGCCCTGAAACCGATCTTGCCTGTCGGGCTATCCGCAACATGACCGGGGGTTTGGGGGTCATGCTCCGCGCTTCATCCCTCGGCCACCAACTCAAATCGCTCCTCCAGCAACGCGGAACCCTGGATCCGTGCGAGTTTGCTGTAGAGGCCGTTGCCGGCGAGCAGTTCATTGTGGGTCCCGCGTTCCACGATCTCGCCATGCCGCATCACGAGGATCTGATCGGCCCTCTGGATAGTGCTCAGGCGATGCGCGATTACAAAACTGGTCCGCCCGGCCATGAGCCGTTCGAGGGCCTCCTGGATCAGTCGTTCGGTGGCCGTATCCACGCTCGCGGTCGCTTCGTCCAGGATCAAAATGGGCGCGTTTTTCAGCAACGCACGCGCGATGCTCACTCGCTGCTTTTCGCCCACGCTCAGCTTCACCCCGCGCTCCCCCACCCGCGAGTCGTACCCGTGTGGCAGGTGGGTGATGAACTCGTGACAGTTGGCAGCCTGCGACGCAGCGGTCAGTTCGTCTTGGGTCGCTTCAATCCGTCCAAAAAGGATGTTCTCGCGAATGGTGCCGTTGAAGAGGAAAGGTTCCTGGCTGACGATCCCAATTTGCTGGCGCAAGGACTCAAGGGTCACGCCGCTGATGTCTTGTCCATCGATCAGGATCCGCCCGCCCCCGACCTCATAAAACGCCGGCAGCAGGTTGACGAGGGTCGTTTTTCCCGCACCGGTGGGCCCGGCCAGGGCGATCATTTCACCCGGTTGCGCCTGTAAAGAAATATTCTTGAGAACGGGCCGCTCCGGGCTGTATCCGAAATTTACCTTCTCATAAACCACTTCGCCTCGCAGAGGCGTTCGCAATGCCCGCCACGCCATTCCATCGGCCCGCTCGACCGGCGCATCGAGAATGTCGAAAACCCGTTCCCCCGCGGCGCGCGCGGCCTGCAACATTTGGTTCAGGCCGTGCAGCCGCGCGATCGGTTCGTAGAAGAGAGCGAGGTAAAACATGAAGGCCACCAACTGCCCCACGGTCATCCGGTCATGCACCACCTGCGATCCGCCGACCCACAACACCAGCGCCAATCCGAGCGCGCCGGTGAAACTCATCGCCGGCGAGTAGGCCGCCCACACGCGCATGATCCCCAGCGTCCCCTTCCGCAAATCATCCGCGCGCCCGGCAAATCGCTCGTCTTCATGTTCTTCGCGGCCGAAACCCTTGATTTGCCTGACTCCTTGCAGGTTGTCCATCAGCAGCGCATTCATAGCGCTGGCTGCGCGCCGTTGTGCCCGGTAGCGTTTGTGGGCGGTCAGCGTGTACCAGAGCGCGCCCGCGGTGAGGATCGGCAGAGGGATCAACGCCACCCCGGCCAAAAGCGGGTTGGTGGAAAACATGATCGCCGCCACACCCAGAATGCCCAGCACCGCCACGCTGCCCTGCTCGGTGCCATCAATGAGGACGCGCTCAACCGAGTTCACATCTTCCACCACGCGGGTCATCAAATCCCCCGACGCCCGCTGATCAAAATAGCCGGCCGGCAACCGCTGCAGGCGAGCGTACAACTCGCGGCGCATGTCAAAGATCACATCTTGTTCGAAGGTGTTGTTGATCCGGATCCGCAGGCTGTTGAACAGATCCCGCAGCAGGAACGCCGCCAGCAGCGCCAGCATCATCGGGGCCAGCAGGTCAACGCGCTTCTTTCCGATCACGTCGTCGATGACAAACTGCGTCAGCTTCGGATAAGCCAGCGCAAAGGCCAGAGATAACATCGCGCAGCCTATGGTCCCGGCGGCCATTAACTTATAGGGCCGCAAGTAGCCGCCCACTCGCCGCACGATCTCCCACGTTGAACGTGACTTCGCGCCGAACGTCGGCTCGTCATCTGCATAATGATGCACAGGTAAGATATTCCCCCAAAAAACTAGGGGGGACAATGGGAGAAATCCGGGCAGGGCTTGCACACCCCTGCACGCCGCGCGCTCGCCTCGCACGTACCGAGGAGGTCCGACGTGGGCGAGTGGTATCCGCGCAGTCTTGGGTCGGAGCGCCGATTTTTAATCGGCTTAAGTGCGCCGACGGCCGCGTGTAAGCCGAGTGCAACTCGGCGCTCCGACCCAAGACTGGGGCGATACGGCGAGTGCGACAAAACGGGTGCGTTCCGGCTCAGCCTCGGCTATGCTGCGCCTTAATGTATCCGCCAGTCCGTACGGACGATCCGGCCGCCGTGGAAGTCGAGGTTCAGGCTGCTTACCTGGCGATGTTTCCGCAGGCGGACCGGCTTTTCGTGCCCCGGGTTTTCGGTTGGGTGATCGAGTGCTTCACGGGCAAATACGGGAATTACCAGGCAATTGATGCGCGCTACCACGATTTCGAGCACACTCTGCAAGGCACTCTCTGTTTGAGCCGCCTGTTGCGCTCGCGATCAGCCGCCGGTGCCCAACCCGCGCTGACGGAGGAGATGTTCCGCCTGGGGCTGTTGGCCATTCTGCTGCACGACACCGGATATCTGAAGACCCGCGATGATGTCGAGGGGACCGGCGCAAAATACACCATCACCCACGTCGGGCGCAGCGCCGAGTTTGCCGGCCGCCTTCTCAGCGAAAAGGGTTTTGGTCCCGCGCAAATTCGGTCGGTTCAAAATATGATCGGCTGCACGGGGGTGAATGCCACGCTGGGCGCGATTCCTTTCACGTCCGAACTGGAGAGAACGGTCGGCTGCGCTTTGGCCACAGCCGACCTCCTCGGCCAGATGGCAGCCGACGATTACATAGAAAAATTGCCAATACTCTACGCCGAATTCTCCGAGGCGGTGAAATTCACCGGCGACACCAGGCACTTTGTGGCCGGCTTCACCAGCCCGGCCGATCTGATTGCCAAGACGCCGACTTTCTGGGAGAACCTTGTCCGGACCAAGCTGGAGAGCGAGCTGGACGGCCTTTGTCATTTCCTCAACAACCCATACCCTTCGGGTCCGAACTGGTACCTGGAAAAGATCGCCGCCAACATGGCGCGCCTAAAGGCGGGCGCGCTGCGTACCTGAGCCGCGAGCGTTTCATCGCGTCGCCGTGTGCGCCCTGGGCTTGTGCCGCTGCGGCTTTCGTTTCCCGGCCAACTCAATCGACAATCCGGAGCGTATTGCCTATCGTTGGTTAATGTCGCGTGACTATGTGTTGCAGCCGTTCCGCGCGCCGATTCATCTGCAGATTGACTATGCGCACGAACTGAACGAGCAGCAGTTGGCGGCGGTGACGGCGCCGCCCGGACCTTGCCTGGTGATCGCCGGGGCCGGGTCGGGCAAGACACGCACGCTCACCTACCGCGTCGCTTACCTGCTCGAGCAGGGCATTCCGCCCGAGCGCATTCTGCTGCTGACCTTCACCAACAAGGCGGCCAAGGAGATGATGCGGCGCGTGGCCGAATTGCTGGGCCACGAGTTGGCGTCCCTGTGGGGCGGCACTTTCCACTCGATTGGCAACCGTGTCCTTCGCCAGCACGCTCCGCTCATCGGGTATCAGCGGGATTTTTCAATCCTGGACCGGGATGACGCCAAGCACCTGATCAACGCGTGCATAGCCGAGGCTGAAATCGACGTGAAGGCCACCCGGTTTCCAAAGGGCGACCTGCTGGCGGAGATTTTTTCACTCTGCATTAACACCGATCGCACGGTCGAACAGGTTCTCGAAAATCAACACGACGAGTTCCTGTCGGTCGCAGCGCAGGTCGCAGACATCCAACAGCGTTACCTGGCTCGCAAGCGCTCGACCAACGCGATGGATTTCGACGATCTGCTCGCGCTGTGGCTCAAGTTGCTCGAAGAGCACGCCGAGATCCGCGAACAGTACCAGCGGCGATTCCAATTCGTCCTGGTCGATGAATACCAGGACACCAACCGGCTGCAGAGTGATTTGATCGATCTGCTCGCCGCCCGCCACCATAACATCATGGTCGTCGGGGACGATGCGCAGAGCATTTATGCCTGGCGCGGCGCCAACCACGAAAACATACTCAAATTTCCCCAGCGCTATCCTGGCACTAAGATCTTCAAGATCGAAACGAATTACCGCAGCACACCCGAGATTCTTGGAGTCGCTAACGCCGCCATCCGCGCCAACGTGCGGCAATTTACCAAGGAATTGGCCCCGGCGCGCAAGACCGGCGGCAAACCGATCGTCGTCGCTTGTGGCGATGCCGGACAGCAAGCGGCTTTTGTGGCGCAACGTGCGCTCGAGTTGCGCGAGGAGGGCTGCGATTTGAAAAACATGGCCGTGCTCTACCGCTCGCATTTCCACGCGCTCGAACTGCAGCTCGAACTGACGCGCCGCAATATCCCGTTCACTATCACCAGCGGCATCCGGTTTTTCGAACAGGCACACATCAAGGATGCGATTGCCTACCTCAAATTTGTCGCCAACCCGCGGGACGAGGTTTCGTTCAAGCGCCTGGTTCAACTGTTGCCCGGCATCGGCGGCAAGGGCGCTGACAAGCTCTGGAAAGCCTTCACCGCCAGTGAAAACGAGCCACGTGGGGCCGGCGCAGACAAAGCGGTCCCCGTGGTTGATTCCCCTCCCCCGGCGCCGGGTGGCGCCGCCAGGCTCCAGTCCTGCGTCGCAGCGGTTCCGAAGAAGGCCGCCGTCGCGTGGGCGCAATTCGTCGCCACAATCGCGCAACTGGAGACCCGGCCAGTGCGGGAGAGCCCGGCCAGGATGCTCAACCTGGTCCTCGAAGCGGGCTACCAGGACCACCTGAAGGAGGCCTATACCAATTACGAATCGCGCCTCGACGACCTCGAACAAATCGCGGTCTTTGCGCGCCAGTTTCCCTCGGTCGAGGAGTTCCTCACCCAACTCGCGCTCCTCAGCAACCTCGAGGCCGAGGATGAACAACCCCGGCAAAATGACGATGAGCGGCTCCGGCTTTCAACCATTCACCAGGCCAAAGGGCTCGAGTTCGATGTGGTTTTCGTCATCATGCTTTGCGAAGGGCTGTTTCCAACGGCCCGGTCGCTCAGGCATCCCGAAGCCACGGAAGAAGAGCGGCGCCTGATGTACGTGGCCATCACCAGGGCGCGCAACGAGCTTTACCTCAGTTACCCGGTTACCCGCGCCGGTTTTGACGGACTGGGCGATACGCTCCAGCGGCGGTCGAGGTTCCTGGGCGAAATCCCGTCCGAGCTGGTCGAGGAGTGGAACTTAAGGCTGTTCGACTGAGGGGCCTGGGGGAGCAAGGTGTGGGGGAAGGCTAAACTTGGAGCGCCAGGAGTAGCGGCGGGGGTCAGACCGGCAGTGCTCTTTCGCCCTTCGGAAATCGGGCCTTCACCTCGCCCCCTCCTTGATCCGCTTCAAATCCTCGGCGAGGAATTGCGTAACTTCCTTGAATTTCGAAACGTTGGCCGGGTTAATCTCCATCAAAGTGCGATGCGCTTCCAGGCAGGCGCGCGTCACTTCTTCCCGGGTTGGGGCCGCCGCACAAGGGACTTGCATCTCCCCTTTTCCGGCGAGTTCCAGCGGCCCGTGAGTAATCTTGAAGAGATGCAGCACACCCAGGTTATCCAGCAGGTCACTGATCCGCGCATTCGGGTTGAGCAATTCGATCGCGGGCTCGGCGTCTCTGGCAGAGCTGAGCTTGAGGCCGAAGCCGGCCAAGACTCCCAGGAAAGTGCTGTCCATCAGAACGCAGTCCGAAAGTTCCAGCACGAAGTAGCGATAGCCGCTCTGCAGCAGTTCGGAG
>DATDCV010000671.1:0-3199 GCA_036524155.1 Verrucomicrobiia bacterium | reverse complement strand
GCCTACCTCGAATCGGTGCACTGACCCGACGTGTGCCGTAGGCAGGCAGTAACGCAAACAGGGCGGCCTGGGCCAGCCCCGCAGGACAGGCGTCTCAGAGAATATTCTGGCCCCTGGTGCCGGTTCTCCTGAACATTCGGTTATGGAAATCAAGCTCGCGCTGGTCGGAGCGGGGATGTTTGGCGGCGACGTTCACCTGCGGGCATACGCCGACCTGCAACGCTCGGGGATTAGCCCGCTGCTGGGACGAATCGGGTTTGGAGATTGGGCGCGGGACTTTGCCGGCATTCATTTCAAGCTCCTGGCCGTCGCCACGCGTACGGAAAAGTCCGCGCGACTCGCCTGTAACAAATTCAAAGGACTGGCTGGCGGGGAACCGCAGCCATATTGGGGCCAGGAGCCATGGACGAACCTGTTGACGGACCATCCCGATCTGGATGTCATGGCCGTCGCCACGCCGGACCATCTGCACACACCAGTCATCCTGGATGCTCTGAAGGCGGGCGTCCACGTGATCGCTGAAAAGCCGCTCTGCCTGGATATCAATGAGGCCGACCAGATAATCGACTTAGCGGGCAAACAAAGCCGGATCGTGGCGCTCGACATGCACAAGCGTTATGACCCGGACCACCTGCGAATCCGCGCCGACCTCCTCCGGCGCATCGGTGAGCCACTGTATGGCACCGCTTACCTGGAGGAACCCCTCCAGGTTTCGACCAGCACCTTCAAGTGGGCCGAAAAAAGCGACCCGTTCAGTTACGTCGGCTCGCACTGGGTGGACTTGCTTTATCATTACTTCGGCAGCAAACCCGCATCCCTCACCGCAGTGGGCCAGAAGAAACGATTGGCTCGGGACGGCATCGAGGCCTACGACGCCGTGCAGGTGCGGGTTGATTTTCAGAACGGCCTGAGCATTTCCTTTCACAACAACTGGATCACTCCGCCGGATTTCGAAGGCCCTGTAAACCAGGGCCATGAGATCGTCGGCACTGACGGCAAGATCGAAAGCGACCAGCAATACCGCGGGTTGCGTTGGTGGGAAAAAGACGGTGGCAGCCGGACCGCTAACACGCATTTCACGCGCGAGGTGCGGCGGCCTGAGGGACCGCCCGCGTGCGTGGGCTATGGGACGGACAGTATCATCGCGGGGCTTGTGGCGATATGCCGTTTCAAATTCCTCGGTGCCGCCCTCCCGGAACTGGCGAGCCTTTACCCCAACGCCGAGGACGCGCGCGTGGTCGTGGCCATTATCCACGCGGCGCGACTGGTGCGGGATCTGAATTTTCGCTATTTGCAGGAAGGGAAAGGTGCGGTCGCCTCGGCCCGGTTCGGCGCTGACGGGATTACGATTGTGGATCCGAATCGGGCGGGGGAGGGGCCGGGAGCCGTATTTCAGAAGATCTGCCGGAAGACGATTTAACGCGTTATCTATCGAACGTCACCGGCGCGAGAAATCGGCCAGTAGATTTTGGTCACCCGCCCAATCACGGCCGCATAAGGAACAGCGCCCCAATGACGGCTGTCAAAACTGTTGGTGACGTTGTCGCCAATCACGAAACAGGCGTTGGAGGGGACATAGAAAGCATCATTCGTCGTTTTCAACAGCGTGACATGCTCCGCCCAGAAGTTGGAGCCGCCGAGAACCCCTGCCTCCTCGAGCGGCCGGCCGTTGATGACCAGCCGCCCCTGCTGAATCTGGACTTTTTCGCCCTGAACTGCCGCGACTCGCTTGGCATAATACTGGTCGCGCGGCAACGCGCTGGATTCGAGCAAATCGGTCTTGAATACCACAATCTCCCCCCGCTGCGGCGGCCGGAACCAAAAAGCAGAGGTTTGCACAAACACGCGATCACCCGGCACGAGGGTCGGCTTCATGCTGCCTGTCGGAAACCGGAACGCACGACTGAGGTGGCTCGTCAGGGCACTCTCGGCCACATTCAACGCGACACCTGCCAGAACGATAAGTGTCCAGGGCCCCGAGCTGAGTCGGTCCAGCGGCCGGAATGAGCGCACAAGCATCCAAATTGTGAAAATGGGGTAAAACAGGCAGAGCACAATAAACGGCAGCAAACCCGGAACCAGCGGAAAGGATGAGGCAAGAACCGTGGAGTACCCGAGGACGCTCAGACCGAAAAACCAACATAAGCCGGCTCGCCGGTCACCGCCGAAGAACACGCCGGCTCCGGGTATCAGCAACGAGAGCAGCACCCCGGGCCAGCGCCGCAGCACGCGAGGACCTGGTGGTTGCTCGGAAGGTGAGGTCATGGCGGTTAGATTACTCCAGCGCAGCGTCCAGGGCCAGACCAGGGTAACAGTATCCGCTCAGTCTCGGGTCGGAGCGCCGATTTTTAATCGGCTTAAGCGAGCCGACGACCGCTGGTAAGCCGAGTGCAACTCGGCGCTCCGACCCAAGGCTGAGCGGACACGGGTAACAAAACCTTGCCCTTGCGTGCGCCTATAGCCTGGGTGTAGAACTGAGCCACTGGCTTTGGATCAAATCTTATGAACTCGACACCTGCCCTGACGGGTACCACCACCGAACCTCGTCGGACCTTCATCAAGAAAGCAGCGACTGCGGCTGCGGCGATCACCGCAACGAGCCTGTTCAAAACACCCGTTTACGGACAAAACCAGGCGCCCTCGACCGGGCGCGTGGTCGGCGCCAACGACCGCATCAACGTCGGCTACGTGGGCACCGGCAAACAGGGCATGGAGCACGTGAAGCTGCAAAAGCAATACGCCGACGCCAACAACATCGCCCAGGTGGCCGTGTGCGACCTGTACCAAAAGCACCTGGACGAGTCGCGCAACTACACCGGGGTCAAAGAGTCAGATGCTTACCGCGACCACCGCAAGCTGCTCGAGCGAAAAGACATCGATGCCGTGGTCATCGCGCCGGTGGACAACTGGCACGCCCAGGTCAGCATCGACGCGCTTGAGGCGGGAAAACACGTTTTTTGCGAAAAACCGATGACCCGTTTTCTGGACGAGGCCTTCCGGGTTTATGACGCGGTGAAGAAGGCCGGCAAGACCTATGTCATCGGCTCCCAGGGCTGCATGGATCCGAAGTGGCACAAAGCCGCCGAATGGATCAAGGCCGGCAAGCTGGGCCCGCTGGTGTGGGGCCAGGCCTCTTACTGCCGCAACAACCCCAAGAACAGCGAGTGGACCTACCCCGTGGACCCGGATGCGAACGAGC
>DATDCV010000670.1:0-9603 GCA_036524155.1 Verrucomicrobiia bacterium | reverse complement strand
GTCGGCTTATGGATTGAGCAAATCCTCTATTCCTGGTTTCACTAAAAGCAGCTCAGCCTGAATGACGGCGCTAACAGCTTCGAAGATTGGGGCCAACGCATGGTTGACCGCTGGAACTGGCTCATGCACAAACCCGCCTTCCCGTGGGCGCCCCGCGGCTTTCTCGACTGGCTCGCCCTCGACAAGCTCGTCGTCGTGCCCGACGGCGCGTTGCCTCTGGCCGGCGGCCTTTCCGGCAATAATCCCGATTCCCGCGACCGCACCGTGGACGTGATGTGGGGCTACCCTTGGGACCCCAATGCTGTTAACCCCGGTGAGTTTTATGGCTTCCGCTGGAACGGCCCTTTCTACATCGACTTCGGCAGCATCCACGAAATGAATCACGCTCGCTATAACGTCGACCTCTACGCCCTTGACGAGAATCACAACGCCAGCTCCCAAAACGTCCAGCTCACCGATGACTTCGGTTCCCCTGTCCCCGGCAGCAGTTACATGCCTTTCATCGCCTGGGACGTCGTCTATTACAACAAGTGGCGGGATATCATGGGTGCCGGCGCCCCCGTGTTTGACGGTTACAGTGTCGGCGCCTGGAACTGGAAACATCATCGCCGGGGTCGTGGCAACCAAAATGCCCCGCCCGACCTCGGGGCCTTCCTCAACGATTTGCCTCTTTCCAATCACGTCCAGTTCGTCGATCAAAACGGCGTTCCTCTCGCGGGCGCGGATGTGTATCTCTACCGTGCGACCGGCAATTTCTACTCGAAGCTCTTCGACGATGTCCCCGATGGCACCTTCAGCACCGACCCTGCCGGCATGATTCACCTGGGCCGCAATCCCTTCGGGACCACCTCCACCTTTGGCGGGTCCTGCCCGGACATTATCTTGAAGGTCCGCTACCGCGGGCAGCTTTACTTCCTCTTCCAGGAAGTCACTGACTTCAACATCCAAAACTGGCTCAATGCCGGTGCCCAAAAACAGGCCGCGGACGGCTATTGCATCCGCGAAATTGATCTGCGGGACAACCCCACCACCGTCCCTCCCAATGCCTGGCTCGGGAACTATTTCAACGGCACCACTTTTGATTCTTTTGCCGCTCAACGCACCGAAGGCAATAGCAACGGTCTCGTCTTCAGTTGTCCCGACGGATCACCGATCCCCGGGGTTGACTCCACCAACTACAGCGTCTATTGGCAGGGCAGGGTGCCCTTTACCGAAGGCTGGAAAAACTTCACCATCACCGTCGATGGCGGCTTCCGCCTCTGGATCGATGGCCGCCTCCTCGTTGACCAGTGGACCAACTCCCTGCTGCAAACCTGGTCCCCCGTTCTTTATACTTCAGCTTCGTCCCCTTTCGTTAACCCCGGCCAGAGCACTCCCAACGGCTCTCTTCACCGTGTCGAGGTCCGCTACCGGCACATTTCCGGCCCCGCCTCCCTGAACCTAGCCTGGGCTGATCAACCCCCGCCCTCCGACGTCCCCCTCAATGCCTGGCGCGCCGACTACTACAGCACCAAAAACCTGGCGGGCTACATGCTCAGCCGCACAGAACTCGCCATCAACAATGATTATCAGGATGGCTCTCCCGACCCTGCCATCGGCGGCGACAACTTCAGCGCCCGCTGGACCGGCGATTGGGACTTGCCTCAGGGCACCCACACCTTTACCGCCATCACCGACGATGGCATGCGGATTTACCTGGACGATGCGCTCGTCTTGAACCAATGGTTCGACCAGGCCCCAACCACCTACAGTTTCTCCCGCTCTCTTGCGGCCGGGCGCCACCGCATCCGGGTCGAGTATTACGAGAACACCGTAGGTGCCGTGGCCAGGTTCTCCTGGAAATCCTCCCCCCTGATCACTGTTCAGCCCCAGGACCGGACCGCCCTCGCTGGCTCGACGGTACAGCTCAACGTCGCGGCCGTCGGCGTGCCCGCGCCTGCGTTTCAATGGCGTTTCTCTGGAACTAACTTGCCCGGGAGCACCTCTCCCGCTCTTGTTCTGACCAATATCGATCAATCCAATGCCGGTCCCTATGACGTCCTCGTCACCAATGCCGCCGGGTCTGTCTCGAGCCGTACCGCCACGCTTAAGGTGGTGCCAATCTCTGCCCAACCCGCGCTTTCCTCGCCCGCGCTTCTCGCCAACGGCGTTTTCCAGTTTACCCTTTCCGGCGACACCGGCTGGCTCTACCGCCTCGAGGCCAGCACCAATCTCCTGACCTGGTTCCCCCTTGCCGACCTGCCCTACACCAACCCGTCCGTCCGCTTTACCGACCCGCAAGCCACCAATTTCCCTTACCGCTTCTACCGCGCCCTCATCCCCTGAGCATGCCGCCTCGCCCGGTCCACCGCGCGACCCGCTGCTGCAGCCCGTCCATGTAGAGATAAAAAACCGGCGTCAGGTAAAGCGTGATCAGTTGCGACACCAGCAAGCCCCCCACGACGGAGAGGCCCAACTGGCGCCGCGCCCAGCCGCTGAAACCCAGCGCGATCGGCAGCGACGCCATGAGCGCGGCCATCGTCGTCATCATGATCGGGCGAAACCTGACCACGCAACCGTCGAAGATGGCGTCCGCGGGCGATTTGCCGGCCTTGCGCTGCGCGTCCAGCGCAAAGTCAATCTGCATGATCGCGTTCTTCTTCACGATGCCAATGAGCAGGATAAGTCCGACGAAGGTATAAACGTTAAGGTCGTTTCGAAAAATCACGGCAGTCAGCAGCGCGCCCAGGCCGGCGGATGGCAGCCCGGAGAGAATCGTCAGCGGGTGCACGAAGCTTTCGTAAAGGATGCCGAGGACGATGTAGATGAAAACGATCGCCAACACCAGCAGGAGGCCCATCCCGGCCAGGGAGGACTGAAAGGCCTGGGCCGTGCCCTGGAAGCTGGTGGTGACCGTCGGCGGCAGGACCTCGTGTGCGACCTGGCGCGCCCTGTCCACCGCGTCGCCGAGCGCGACGCCCGGCCGCAGGTTGAATGAAACTGTCACCGCGGGAAGTTGGCCCAGGTGGCTGATGCTTTGCGGGCCGACGTCTTCGGTCAGTCGTCCAATGGTGTCGAGGCGGACGAGGTTGCCGGTCGAGGACTTCACGTAGAGCTTGGAAATGGTCGCCGGGTCCATCTGGTAATTGGGGGCCAGCTCCAGCAGGACTTTGTATTGGTCGTTGGGCGCGTAAATAGTCGAAATCCACAACGGCCCGAAGCCTTGGGAGAGCGCGGTCTCGATTTGGCCCGGCGTCACCCCTTTCGCCGCCGCCTTGTCGCGGTCAATCTCGAAATTGACTTCGGGGTTGCGGATTTGGAGGTCCGTGGTCACGTCCTGCAGTTCCGGCAGGGCCCGCAGCTTGGACTCCAGCACCGGCGCGGCCCGATAGAGTTCATCCAGGTCCGGGCTTTGCAGCGCGAGTTGGTAAAGGCTCTTGGTAAGCTGGCCGCCGATGCGGATGATCGGCGGGTTCTGCATGAACACGGAGATGCCGGGCACGGCCGCGAACTTCCGGCGCAACTCCTGCATCACGCCGTACACGTCCAGCTTGCGCTTATCCGCAGGTTTCAAATGAAAAAACATGCGGCCGAAGTTCTGGCCCCCGAGACTGGACGAGCCACCACCGCCCGCGCTGGAGAAGAACGCCTCCACATTCGGGTCCTGGCGCGCCATCTCAACGATGACGTTCTGGCGTTTGAGCAGTTCCGGGAAGGCCGTGCCTTGAGGCGTTTCGGTGATCGTGAAGATCTGGCTCGTGTCCTCGTCGGGCAGGAAACCCTTGGGGACAACAACGAACAGTGCGCCGGTTACCAGGAGAATGCTGAGGTTGACGAGCATCACGGTGCGCCGGTGGGCCAGCACCCACCGCAGCGTCGTCCGGTAGAAGCTCAGCATCGAGTCAAAAAAACGCTCGGAGGCTTTGAAGAGCCGGCCATGCCGCTCCTCGCCGTGCGGGCGGAGGAACTTGCTGCACAGCATCGGCGTCAGCGTCAGCGAGACGAAACCGGAAATGAGAATCGAGCAGACGATCGTGACGGAAAATTCGCGGAACAGCCGGCCGATGATCCCGCCCATAAACAGCACCGGGATGAACACCGCCGCCAGCGACAGCGTCATCGACAAAATAGTGAAGCCGATTTGCCTGGCGCCTTTGAGCGCGGCCTCGAATGGTTTCTCCCCCATCTCCATGTGGCGGACGATGTTTTCCAGCATCACGATCGCGTCGTCCACCACGAAGCCGATCGAAAGCGTCAGAGCCAGCAACGACAGGTTGTCGAGCGAAAACTCCAGCAGGTACATGAACGCGAACGTGCCCACCACGCTTAGCGGCAGCGCCAGGCTGGGGATGACCGTGGCGGACAAATTGCGCAGGAAGAGGAAGATGACCATGATGACCAGCGCCAGGCTCAGCATCAGCGTGAACTGCACGTCCCGCACCGAATCGTGAATCGTCACCGAACGATCATAAACGGTATGCAGTTCGACCGAGGGCGGCAGATACGATTGGAACGTGGGCAGCAGCTTCTTGATCGCGTCGCACACTTCGACGGTGTTGGCGCCGGGTTGGCGTTGAACCGCCAGGATGATCGAGCGGTCGTGATGGGTCGCGTCGTTGTACCATGAGGCCGTGCGTTCGTCCTCGACACTGTCGATGGCCCGTCCGATGTCCCGCAGCCGGACCGGCGCCCCATTGCGATAGGCCACGATGATGTCTTCGTAGGGCGCGGCCTGCAGAAGCTGGCCGCTGGCTTGAATGGTGAAGGACCGCTCCTTGCCATAGACCGTGCCGACCGGCAGGTTCACGTTCGCGCCGCGAACCGCCTGCTGCACTTCGTCAATCCCGATGCCGCGGCTGGCCAGCGCGTCGGGGTTGACCTGAACGTGGACGGCGTAGTGCTGGCTGCCGAACACCGACACCTGCGCCACGCCGTTCACCATCGAAATGCGCTGCGCCATCAGCACCTCGCCGTAGTTGCTCAGCGTCCACATCGGCAGCACCGAGGATGTCAGGGCGATGAACAGAATCGGCGCGTCCGCCGGGTTGACCTTGCGGAAGGTCGGCGGCTGCGGCATGCCGGGCGGCAATAACGGTGTCGCTTGCGTGATCGCCGCCAGGATGTCTGGCGGCACGTCGTTGATTTTGCGGCGGAGGCTGAATTGGAGCGTGATCTGAGACGAGCCGAGGCTGCTCACCGAGGTCATTGAATCCAGGCCGTCAATCGAGGAGAACTGCCGCTCCAGCGGCGTCGCCACGGCCGAAGCCATCGTCTCCGGGTTCGCGCCTGGCAGACTCGCCGAGACGACGACGGTGGGGAAATCGACGTTCGGCAAATCACTCACGGGCAGCGTGCGGTAAGCCATCACGCCGAACAACAGGATGCCGGACATCACCAGGGTCGTGGCAATGGGCCGGCGGATGAATGGCTCGGAAATGCTCATGGCCGGGCGGGAACTACGTCATCCGGATCCTCGGCTCGGCCGGTCAGGCTCCTCCGCGTTCACGATTCTCACCTTGCTGCCCTGCACCAGGCGTAATTGGCCGCTCGTCACCACTCGCTCGCCGGCTTCCACGCCCTGCTTCACTACCGTCAACGATCCGTACACGCTGCCCACTTCCACCTTGCGGATGTCCGCCGTGTCGTCTGCTTTTACCACACACACATACTTGCCGTCCTGGCTCAGTTGCACCGCCGCCGACGGCACCACCACGACGTTGTGCTCGATCGACAGCGTCAGCGTCGCGTTCACAAACTGGCCCGGCCACAGCATTTCGTCTTCGTTGGCGAACTGCGCGCGCAGCAGGATTGTGCCTGTCGGATCCACTTGATTATTGATGAGTAAAAGCTGGCCTTCGGCGCACCGCCCGTCATACCGGGGAATGGTCGCCTCCACCTTCAGCGCCCCGTTGGTCATGTGATTGCGCACTACCGGCAGGTATTGTTCGGGCAGGGAAAAATCCACGTAGGTCGGCTTCATCTGGTTGATTACCGCCAGCACCGTCTCGAGGTCCTTCACCAGGTTGCCTTCGTTGACCAGCAGCGTCCCGATCCGTCCGTCGATCGGCGATTTGAGGTAGCAAAAACTCAGTTGCACTTCAAGGTTCGTGACGGCCGCGGCATCCGCCGCGATGATCGCTTTGAGCGAATCCACGTTCGCGCGGTCCTGGTCGAAAGTTGCCGGTGAAACGATGTTGTTGGTGAGCAGATCCGCGTCGCGCCGCAAATCGGCTTCCGCCTTCGCCAGCAACGCCCGGTCGCGCGCGAGATTCGCCACCGCCTGGTCCCGTGCCGCCTCGGAGGGCCGCGGGTCAATCAGAAAAATCAAGTCGCCCGCATGCACGTGTTCGCCCTGTTTGAAGCCGACCTTGGCCAGGATTCCGTGAATCTGGCTTTTGACTGACACCGTCGAAAACGGCTGCACCGTGCCGATCGCCGACAATTGCTGCGGAATGTCGGTGGCTACCGCGTTCGTCACCGTCACCGGGACGGCCGTGGTGGCCTGGGCCGGGGCCTGCGGGTTGCGACGCGAGCACGCCGCCAGTAGCATCAACGCGCCCAGGATGACCCCCGCCAGCACGAACCGAAGCCCCTGTCACCTCCGCTTCGGATTTGCCGCGGGCGCGCCTCCTCGGCCCGCCCCTGAAAACTCAGTTCCCATCGGCCGATTCATCGCCTTGAAATACCATCCACGGTTGCTCACACTTATAAGGCACACCCTGCGCCCCCGCAAGCTTCCCCCCTCGTCGCGTGAGGATACTGCTGCGCCCGAGGACGCTTGTGTTTACCCACATCATTTCAGCCGGAGACCAGGATGAGCTCTTGAGGGGCCCTGCCTCGCCGCCTTTGCTGAGACGCATCTTCCTGAAACTTTTTCGTGCCCCGCCGCGTATTACAGCCTGAAGTCATGTATGACTCGCATGCTCCCGAAAGCGACAGGGGGATAGCGCAACTGCCTCCCCTGCCGCTTTTCTCGCTCATCTCTCTGCCTCTGCCGGGGCCGAGCGAAGTGCCCTGGCGGCTATCCCGCCAGACGGTCGAAAATTACGTCGCCAAATACACCGCCCTTTGGGAGGCCGCCGACGCTGCAACTCCTCGGATGGGACCCGTCATACCTCCTCGCCAAAAGCTCGAGCGCGAGTCGCGTCTGAACCTGCAGCTCGAAGAAATCAAGACCAAACTGCGGTGTTTTCCCCGCTCGCGGCAACGGCGTGAGGGCTGGCGTGAAGACCTCCTTAACACAGCCAAAGAGCTGGCCGGGCGGACCCTCGGCCTGCCGGAGGCCGGATTGGACCTGTTCTTCACTCGGACAGGCCTGGACGCAACACAGCAATTTGTCCGCGATGCCAGGACGTTCGACTCGGCCCTCAGCGATGAAAGCCTGTTTCAGGCGCTGCGCAACCTTTGGGTAATTTACAGCATCCAGTTGCTCCTCGAGCGGAAGGTCGCCCTTTCCGCGCCCGTTTTCGCCTATTGCATGCTCTACCCCTGGACGGACAACTACCTCGATGACCCCCAAATCCCGCGCGAGGCGAAGATTGGCTTTGGAGAATGGCTGGGGCGGCGCCTGGGTGGCTCCCGAGTTGCGCCGCCGGATTCCCATGCCGCCCAGGTCGGCCGCCTGGTCGCGCTGATCGAAGAGTCCTTCCCCAGGCCGGAGTTCGAGGACGTCTATTTCAGCCTCAGCGCCATCCATCGTGCTCAGATCTCCAGCCTCCAGCAGCAGCAACAGGCCACCAGCCTCCCCAATGAGCAGGACCTTATCCGTATCACCGTCGAAAAGGGAGGGACTTCCGTCCTCGCCGATGCCTGTCTCGTCGCCGGGCGGTTGAGCGATCCAGAGGCGGACTTCATGTTTGGCTATGGTGTTCTGCTTCAATTACTCGACGACCTCCAGGACCTTCGGAACGACCTCGCCAATGGCCATGTGACGGTCTTCGCCCGCCAGGCCGCCCATGGCCTCCTGGATGAGCTTGCCTCCAGGCTCTGGTCGTTTACACAAACCGTGTTGTGGTCGTCTTGCCGCTTCGAGGCGCCAAAGTTTCAACCCGTCAAGGCTCTGATCCAGGCGAACTGCAAGCTGCTGCTGCTCCAGGCGGTCGCCCGAAACTGTGGTTTCTATACCGCCCGTTTTGTGGCCGCGCTGGAGAGCTTCTTCCCGGCGCACTTCAGTTTCATCAACAGCCGCCAGGCAAGCCTGGATGCCGAATGCAGGACCATCATCTCCCGGCTGCGCCGCAGCCGCCGCATCCATTCCGCCTTCGATTTGCTGGATTGACCAAAGGCCTTTCACCAGGCCGAGCTCGACCTGTTCCGGGAAATCGCCCGCCTCAAACAATGGCGCTCCGACACCGCCGTGGCCGAGGAAGATGGCCGGCAACACGGCTTCGGCTTCATTGACCGGAACCCCTTCGAGAAGTGCTTCCAAAACCAGGGACCTTTCTTTCTTAATTAAAATTCTGTTCCACTAAGAAGATACTCGCTCACGGCCGCGCCACAGTGTGTCCATGATTGCTCTTCGTGCCGCTTGGTCCCGCAGCGCGACAATTCTCTTTGACATGTGTTCTAACAGTTTCAACGGAAGAATTTGGCGGTCGCTTTGCCCGCTCTGCCTCCCAATCCGCTCCGGCTCCGCCCGGCGCCCGTTGCACCGCGTTGCACTCATTTGCACTGGGTTGCACCAGGTTGCAGTGATTCTGAGCGCACACGATCAACCACCAGCCAATAGCGCGCTGCCGGATTCGCCTGGTTGGATCTGATCATACCCTTTATTAAGAAATTGCAGATCTGAGGCGTTCACGGCTAAAGTTATGATGACGATATGAAGCAGTTCCATCTCACTTTGGCCATACTCACCCTCTTCCTAACTCCCGCGCGAGATGGGTTTGCGCAAAGCGCAGGCGTGCTGCGAGAGGTCTATGACGGGATTGCGGGAACCACCATCCCCGACCTGACGAGTAGCCCGGCCTTTCCGTCCAGCCCGTCTTCCGTTGAGGTCCTCCCCACCTTCGAGGCTCCGACTGACGTCGCGGATTACTACGGCCAGCGCCTAAGCGCCTACCTGTTACCGCCAACCACCGGGGACTACAATTTCTGGGTCGCCAGCGACGACAACTCCATTCTGTTCCTGAGTACCGACACCACGCCCGGCAACAAAACGGTGATTGCGTCAGTCCCCGGCTGGACTTCGTCACGCGAATGGGGAAAATATTCAGAGCAGGCCTCCATGCCGGTGTCATTGGTCGGCGGCAGGAAGTATTATATCGAGGCGCTGATGAAGGAGGGCAGCGGCGGCGACAACCTGGCGGTGCGCTGGCAACTGCCGGACGGAACCATCGAGGAACCAATTCCCGGAAGCCGGCTGCAGGTGTTCGGATTGACCCCGCCCCAGATCACGCAACAGCCTGCCAACGTCACCGTGACCGAGGGCGGCGTGGCAACCTTCAGTGTCCAGATCGCCTGGGCATACGGGGCCGCCTATCAGTGGCAGCGCGGCGCCGCGAACATCCCCGGCGCTACCGGCTCCGCTTACACCCTGGCGCCGGCCCTGCTCTCCGACAATAACGCCCAGTTCCGTTGTCTGGTCACCAACGGACAGGGAAGTACCAACAGCGCCTACGCCAC
>DATDCV010000669.1:0-24996 GCA_036524155.1 Verrucomicrobiia bacterium | reverse complement strand
GGAACTATGCGACCAACGGCGGTCAATATCCGATCGCAGGAGTGCTGCCAGGGGAGCAGGTACACCCGCAGGTGAGTCTAAACGGCAGCGGCGGGTACCTGGTGTGGGAAGACAACATCACAGACGGCTACGGCTTGGGGGTGAGTGCGCTCAAGGTGGACAGCACGCTGTCGGGCGTATATGCCCCCTTCCGGGTGAACTCGATCGGTGAGGAGGACCAGGAGCGGCCGGTGGTGAGCCTGCTGAAGCAAGGCGGCGCGGCGTTTGTGTGGCAAGGCGGGAAGCTGGGTTTCCAGCACGTTTACGCTCGGTTTCTGGCGGCGGACGGCACGTGGGTTGGGGAGGATATCCTGGTGAATTCGGCCGCGGACCGGTCCCAGCTCAGCCCGGCGGTAGCGACCCTGGCGAACGGCAATGTGGTCGTCGTTTACGGGAGCATGAATCAGGTGAGCAGCAACAGCCTGCAAGACGTGTTCGGGCAAATACTCACGCCGGCGGGCCAGAAGGTGGGCGGCGAGTTGTTGATCAACCAGTTTACGACCTATAACCAGCGATCGGCGTCGGTGGCAGCGCTGAGCAGCGGAGGTTTTGTGGTGGCCTGGATCTCGGAACAGGAGCGCAGCGGTGCGGTGGATGCGGCCAGCGCGGATTATTTGTACGGGCCGACGAACCAGCCGAGCGTAGATGTTTTTGCGCGGGCGTTTGGGGCCGACGGCACACCGGCTACCGGAGAAATCCTCGTAAACAGCGCTTACGAGATTTGCGCGAATCCCGCGGTGGCGGCGGGAACCGACGGGGGTTTCATGGTGACGTGGCAGCAAAGGACGCTTGCGATTCCGGTTGTTGGCTACGACATCCTGGCGCGGCCGTTTTCGAGCGCCGGGGTTGGAGGAATCGTAGTCCCCGTGAACACCTATCTGTATGGGGACCAATATGACCCCCGAATCGCCGCACTGGGGACAGACTACTTTGTTGTTTGGACCAGTCTCGCCCAGGATGGGGCGAGGGAGGGAGTTTTCGGGCGGTTCCTCAGGAGCACTGGGGAGCACATCGGGGCCGAAGTGCTCGTGAACACCACGACCGTTGGGCAGCAGATGCACCCGTGCGTGGCGGCGGATGGAAGAGGAAGGTTTCTGACAGTATGGACAAGTTTTGTGGGAGGGATTGGGAGTTTTGACTTGTTTGCGCAGCGCTGGGTGGATGTGGCACAGCCGTTGCAGCCGATGGATCCGCCTTACGTTTACGCGCCGTTCAGGCTGGCGCAGGTGGGGACGATCGAGGTGTATCAGCCTGAATTGCAGGTCTCCTGGCCGATTCTGGCGGGCCTGGCGGTGGATCACTACGAGGTGTACGTAAACGGGGCGTCGAGTCCGGCGGCGAGTTTGACGACCAACATCTGGCTGATGACCGCGGCGGACGGCTTGACCGTGAGCAGCACGAACTCTTTCCGAGTCGCTTACGTCGCAGCGGATGGACGCCGCTCACCGTTGTCGGCGGCCACGACACGAGCGACGTGGAGCGGCTACAACTGGGGCGGAATTCCGTTTGAATGGATGTCGCAGTACTACGGGGGCCTGAATATCTATAGCTGGCCCTCGCCCAATGCGCCGGTGGCACAGGGCGGGCCTACGCTGCTGCAGGTTTTCCTCACCGGCGCGAACCCGCTTGACTCGGCGACGTGGTTGCGGACGGCGGTGGTGCAGACACCGGAAGGGTATTTCCTGACTTGGAATCCGCAGCCGGGCCTTCTGTATCAGGTACAGACGTCTCCTGATTTGACGCGATGGGCGGACCAGGGCGGGTCACGGTTTGCGGCGGGAAGCTCTGATTCGGTTTACATCGGCGGAAACAACACGGCCTACTACCGGGTGCTGCGTTTACGCTAATCTCAATTTCGTATGCTGCCAATAATCAAACGATTTTCGTGGCTGGCCCTGCTGACGGGCGGGCTGCAGGGCTCGATGGCCTTTTCGTTGCTGGGCCCGGTCAACGAGGCCTACCAGGTGCCGGTCATCGGTTACAACCTGCCTGAGGACGTCGGCGCCCCCAAGAACTACGGCCAGGAATATCGCCGGAATACGCCGGTGCTGTACTACACCTGTGACGCGAATTTCTGGGACTATTTCGGGGCCCGAGGCGTGGCGGAAATCGACAAGGCGTTCGCGGCGTTCAACCGGCTGACGAACGTGTCAAAGATGAGCGCCGACCTGTCCGAGTACCCGTTCGCGGCAAGGCGGCGGAACTGGAAAGCGGAGTCGCTGGCGTTGCTGGACCTCAAATCGTGGACGATGTGGATGATCATTGAGCAGTTGGGTTTGGCGGAGCCGGATCGGTATGTTTGGACGCTGCACGACCGGTGGCTGCAGCCCAACACGACGTGCCCGTTGGGGGAGCTGTACCTGGTAATCAAACGGAACTTCGATCCGATCCTGGGCACGAGCCTGGATCAGCTCAAGCCGACGAGTTACATCAACGGCGTGCTGTACAGCTACATCATTCCTGAATACTGTAACGCGCCGCTGCCGCCACAAGCCTGGGGCCAGGCCGTGCCGGTCGATGCGTTGGCGGAGACCTTTACGGCGATCGCGTCCGGCTTCGGATACAACCAGCAATTTACGTATTCCCCGTTTGGCGCGTATTTTACCGGCCTGACCCGGGACGACGTAGGCGGTTTGCGCTACCTGTTGCGCACGAATAACATGAACATTGAGAGCGCCGGCCCCAATACGTTCACGCTTATAACGAACACGGTGCCGCAGTTGTTGACGACCTCGAACCTGACGCTGCTGGCAGCGCAGGCCTACACGAACGACGCGGCGCCGCTGCAGGCGTTGTTTCCCAACCTGGTCGTTCTGTCGACGAGCAACTATTTCACCAATATAGATATTACGAACGTGGTTGCGTTTTTCACCAATTACCCATGGGATCCAATTGGAACCGCGGCGCACCTGGGCTTTGCGACCAACATCACTCCGACTATTGCGACCCGTTTCGTGCATTCGTTTGGAAACCTGTTCGGGCTGGTGGCGACGTCCAACGGCTGGGTGACCGTGCCGATGGTGACGCTGCCGACGGAGACCAATGGCCAGCTATTGGTGACGGTCCAGCTCACCAGCGTGGCGCTGACCAACGCACCCTGGATGCCGTTTGGCACAACCAATTTCGTGACGAACTCCTTTTCGACTACGTTCCTGACCAACACGATCGTCGGGGAATACATCATCGTGCCAACGAACTCGTGCGAGATCGCGATTCTGCACTCGCAGTTGACCAATTTCATTACCTTTACCAACGTCATCCTGTCCGCGACTAATTTTGCGCCCACGGGCCCCGGGGGGGTAACGAACGCGGGCACCGTGCTTTCGTATGATGTGCAGGAGATTAGCTACTTTACCAACCACACGTTCGTGATTTACCCGGTGATCTGCGATTCGACCAACGTGGCGGTGCGGCAGGGAGTCGAGAAGATTACGTTCATCCGGCGGGATTATGACTCGCTGCTGACGCGGTTTTTTATCCCGATCACCAACGAGTACGTGTTGAACGCGGTGACCAACTTCCAACTGATTCCAAATTATGTGCGGCGGACGGTGACGGCGCCGGATTTCCTGTTCACGGCGCAGGATCTGACAGCGGGGCCGGATGCGCGACCGTACAGCCCCGGGAGCCTGCGGAGCATCATCTTTGCAACCAATGGAGCATACGCCGGAATTGCGGGCCCCGGGACGATCGAGACGCCGACGCTGTTCACGTTTAACAACGTGGGCCCGCTCTACCTGAACTTCGGGATGCTGAACACGAATGCATTTCTGAACGAGTTGCAGCAGTCGAGATATTATTCCTGGGGTTCGTTTGACGGCACGACCAATGCCCCGGTGGTGTATCCGAATGACGCGAGCGTGACGGACATGGAGGTGCAGGTGCTGGTGCAGGTTTCGCCGCCTTATCTGCCCGCCGGGACGGTTGGGGTGGCGTATGCGGCGCAGTTGCAGGTGCTGGCCAGTACCGAGTTCTGGCAGGCGCCGCCGCCGGCATGGCCGAAGTTCTTCCTGGCGCCGAATTCGCCGGGGTTGCCGCCGGGGCTGCAAATCTCGGAGGGGGGCGCCATTACCGGCGTGCCGCAGGCCTCCGGCGTGTTGCCGAAGACGTTTGATTTCGTGGTTCGCATTATGGATAGCCAGGGACACAAGGTGGATCGCAGCTACGCTATCCGGATCGATGGAGCGCACTAAAGCGGACCAGAATGTGAACCGTTTGGAGAGACTATTTATGAAGCAGAAGTTACTTGCCGGATTGGCGGCGCTGGTGGCGGGGTTTGGCCCCACGGCCCTGGGGCAGCCTGATCCCATTTGGGAGAACTGGGGGCAGGTCCTGGTTCCGTCCACCGCTTATCCGTACGCGCCCCAGATTGACGCCATCACGTTTTACAATCATCCGGGCGGCAACATACAGATTTACGGCACCACGTTGTTTGAAACCTCCGATACGCTGAACTACACGAACCAGGGAATCATGATTGGCTCTCCGGGTTTTGATTTTCAGACGTATCCGGCGGAGATGGGCCAGGGGACGATGGCCGCGAACTTTGCGAATCTGGCGAATGGGGCCAATGGGGGGTCGATAAGCTGTGATTCGACTTTGTTCTTTGGCGGCTTCAACAACGGGAACCTGAACTTCTTTTTCGGGAATTTGTCAGGGAACTCGAAGATCGTGGTGCGGGCGACGAACGTGGTCAATTCCGGGACGCTGGATTTGACCGGGGGGAGCCTGCTGCGGATTGAGGGCAAGAACGTGGATTTGAGCCGTGGGAACCTGAACATGGCGAACACGACGAGCAGCCAGCTTTTCAGGACGAACTTTATCTTTTTCGGGATCAACCTGTTGTTCAATGCGGGGATACTCGATGGTTATTGGGCGGCGGAAACGGCGACCAACGCGTTCAACCCGGCAGCGAGCTTCGGAGGCACTGTTGGCATCACGCAGCAACACTGGGTGACCAATCGGGATTACATGATGCTCAGCACGTCGCTGTTCGGGCAGACCCCCTATATGTTCGATTGGGGTACAGTCAACTCAAACCGCCTCGTCCAGGCGGTTTTCCTGTACAATACCGATCCTTCGTTTGTCAACTCCGTTTACTTCAGGTCGAACGAAATCGCGGTGCAGTGGCAGTGGACGACTCCCGCGTGGCCCGACCCCGGAGTCAACACGAATTATTTCTACCTGACCGACAATTTCGGGGAGGTGACGAATATCGGGGTGCTGATTGACGGATTCATCAACCCGCAGACTCCCTTGTTCACGATACCCACCTACCGGCCGGAGAACTACCGGATTTTCCAGGGCACCCCGTATAACCCCACTCTGCCCGCCGCGACGCCGGGGCCCCTGCCGAACATCTTCGACAACGGCGATTTCACGAACCAGTACACCGCCTACGAAGCGCTCTTCAGCGCGGGCACGCAGTTGCCGACGGACATTGCCGGCGGGGCTTATTCCAACATGCAAGGCCGGATCGAGATCACCGCGGACTCCTCGCTGGACCTTAACCGGACGCGGATCTCGAGTCTGAATTACCTGCGACTGGAGGCGACCAACCACTTCAAAGGCAGCCAGAACGCGAGAATTTCGACGCCCTATGCCGACTATAATTTGCGCGCGACGAACGGCCTGCTGACGGTCAGCAACGTGATCGCGCCATTCGTGCCGCACCCGGCGGGACCGTGTCTCCTGTACAGCGCCCGCTGGACCAACGTGGTCAACACAACCACAAACACCACCACGAACTGCTTCCACGTGCTGGTGGTGGAAAGCTTCCTTTCCCCGGTGACCACACCGCAGATCGCAAACCTGAAACTCGCGGTGACCAATAGCCCCGCCAGCGCTCCGCGGAACCTGGTGATCAACGACGTGTTGAACATAACGACACACATGGAACTTGCGGCGGAGCGGATCACGATCGGGCAAAACGACGCCGACGGGTTCACGGGGGCCGGCGAGCTGAACCTGTTTACGCCGGATATAGTATGGCCGGCGTCCACGCCCGGCCTGCTGTACCTGACCAACTGGGGGCTGATCCAAATGCAGAACGCGGTGTTTTTCCATGGGTCATACACGGATACGAACAACGTCCTGCGTGATACTCCGTACCGGGCGTTCGTCAACCATAGTAATGTTGTCAACCAGGGCAGCTTGATTTGGTCGGACTATTTCGAAAATGACGGCTTGATTTACGCGGGGCAGGGCTCGATCACGCTGGCGAACTGCACGCGGGCGGACCTCGAGGGAGGCGTGCTGAATGCGCCTGTCGGGCAGGTGAGCATCGCGGCGGCTTCGTTGGACGCGGCCAACAGCATCATCCGGGCGTCGGGCTCGATCGAGTTGTCGCTGACCAATTCGGTAACGGATGGAGGGCCCGCGCCCATCTCGCTTTTCTCGAGCAACCAATGGACATCAGGGAACGGGTTCAGCCTGTACAGCAAGCCGGCGTTGGGGGACCTGCTGGGGACAACGCTAAGCAGCACGGCAGAGGCGTATGCCGAACCGCTGGTTTACTGGGCGGGGGAAGACCGCGGGCGCTCAGTGGCTGGCTACTCGAACAACTGTGCGATTGGGCGTCTGCTGCTGGACGGCGGAACCTACAGTGCGTTTCGGTTCATCGGCACGGGCGCGTCAAACGCGCTGTATGTTGATTACCTCGAGTTGGACGACTCGATTACCAACCGCGACGCGTTCGGGAACTTCACGGGATTGGACGTGGACCCGAACATGAAGGTCTATTTTGCGGACGCGGTGGCCGGGGGGCGGTCGATTGCGGAGAAGTTGGACGGGAAGAACGGGGGACGCCTGGTTTGGGTTAACAGTTACGCGGGCGCCTATTCATCGACGAACCTGCTTTATCCCGATGGCCGCACTTACACCTTCAACCGGGCGCTGGTGCAGAGCTGCAACCTGGATTCCGACAACGACGGCATAGCCAACTGCAGCGATGCGACGCCGGTTTTCGTTCCGAGCATGCTCCAATTTTCGATCAGCCTCACAAACCTGCCCGCCATGGACAAGCTGCTGAGCTGGCAGGCCCTCGGCAATTCTTCTAATTCCCTTTACTACAACTCGGACATTGCCGGCACCAACTGGCTCTTGCTGACCAATTTCGTGTTCGGGCCAAATAACGGAACGGCCACCGTGCTGGACACCAGCAGCGACTCCACTCGTTATTACCGCTTGCGGATGGATCCTCGCGTGCCCTGAGGCACTGTTTTTCCGGCCTGTGGTTGTGAGTAAATCAGGGTCACGACGCGACCGCGGTTGTCGCTCGTGGGGAACAGATTTGAAAGTGTAATATGCAAAGATTAGGAAGTTGGAAAGTCAAGCCCCTCCTCCGCTGGGCGGGAGCGCTCAAGTTTGCGAGCATCATCCTGACCGGACTGCTGGCGCCCCTTGCCTTCGCGCAAGCTCCCGCCAACGATAATTTCGCGAATGCCCAGACGATAACAGGAGATTTCGGCAGCCTTTCCGCCGACACGACCGCGGCGACGGCGGAAGTCGGCGCGGGGGAACCGAGCCACGCGGGCCGGGCGCCCAGTCGCACTGTTTGGTACAAATGGGTGTCGAGCTCGGATCTGCCGGTTGAGTTCGACACGTTCGGCAGCGCGATCAACACCGTGATGGCGGTGTATACGGGAACGACCTTGGCGAACCTGGATTACCTGGCGGGGAATGACGATATCAACGACGGCTCGCAGTACACTGGCCAGGGAAGCTATATTGGGCCGAGCGGCGTGAAATTCAACGCGCGGCGCGGGACGACTTACTATATCGTGGTAGGCAGCTTCGGAGCCGCAGGCGGGCAGGTGAGGCTGAATTGGGCGTTTACGTCTTCGGGGGTGTTCCGGTTCTCTTCCGACACCTATCTTTATGCCGAAACGGATGGCATGCCTCCAAGTGATCCGGTCGGCACTATCGACTGGTGCGCCTTGACGCCCGTGGGTGGTGGCTTTGTTCGCTATGGCGCCCGCGTTACTGTGACCCGTCTCTTTGGGGCGGCGGGCAAGTGCATCGTCAACCTGACGGCAACTGACGGCACTGCGGTCAACGGGACAGATTACATCCTGCCTGCCGGGACAAGCGTCATCTTTGATGATTACGAGATCAGTAAGAGCGTCGTAGTCCCGTTGATTGATGATGGAGGTTTTCAGCAGCCTGACCGTTTTTTCACCGTCGATATTTCCGGCGTGAGCCTGGATCCGGACGAGGACCCAACGGTCATTTCGCCCCCGCGCATTGACACCGATCATTCCACCGCGCTTATCAATGAGATTGATTTTGACGGTCCTGCCGGGATTACGAACGCCTGCGCGAACTTCGAGCGCTTCGTGTTCCGCACACGGGAGGACGTCGGAACGGTGCGAATACCGGTTTGGCGCCTTTATGGCGATCCAAACGTCGGTGTCGAAGTCCACTACGCTATCGATTCCATCCGTCCGATTGATGCCAACACTATAAATAATACCTTCGCACTGCAGGCCGGTTCTGATTACGCCGCTCCCGACAGCGATTCGGGCAGACTAAGCCTTAACGTCGATTTCGATCTGAATCCCCCGGATAACCGAGGGACACTGAGCTGGGGTCCGGGAGATTACAATCCCAAGTACATCGAAATCCCGATCCACCAGGATGGGATTCCAGAGTTCAACGAGGACTTTTTCATCAACCTCTACGCCATAGCTGGACACTCACAGGATTTGCTGCCCTTTCAGATTCCGTATTGCTGGGTGACCATTCTCTACTATGACTACCCGGCCGGGGCGCTCGACGATACGCACAACCGTGATTTCGATATCACGACGGATCCGCCGCTCAATACGAACCCGGGAACCGAGCCCGGCAGCACGGTTTACTCCCTGCTCGTCCAGGCGGACAACAAGACCGTCATCGCTGGCAATTTCGGTTCTTATAATACGATCCCTTCGTATGGAATCGCGCGAATGAATGTGGATGGCTCAGCCGACCAGACCTTTAACCCCGGTGATGGGGTTCCGGTCAAAGACCCGATCAATCCGGCGTTCATCACGTGCATGGCGGCGGTGCCTGGCGGCAAGATCGTGCTTGGCGGCAAATTCCCGTCCTACAATGGCGTGGCTCGACCGAACGTGGCGGAAATCAACGGCACCGGGGCGTTGGACATGAACTTCAATCCCGGCCTGGGGGCCAATGGCACGGTGTGGGCCGTGGCCGTCCAGACGAACGCCCAGGTACTGATTGCCGGCGAGTTCACGACCGTGAACGGCTACCCGCGGCCACACATCGCCCGGCTGAACACCGACGGTTCGCTCGATATGAATTTCGATCCTGGTCCCGCCGGGCCGAACCGAACGATTTACTCGTTGGCGTTGGCGCCTGACGGGAGCGTTTATATTGGCGGCGCATTCTCCGCGGTGGGTGGTTTGTCGCGGAACTTTATCGCCTTGTTAAACACCAACGGCGTTGTTTCGACCAACTTTGCGCCTGTTAAGGGCGTCGATGGCCCGGTTTACGCCATGGCTTTGCAGAACGATGGGCGGCTGCTGATTGGCGGCTCCTTTTCCATGGTGGAACTTCGAAACCGGCGCAATATTGCGCGGTATAACGCCAACGGGACCCTCGACACGACGTTTGACCCGGGCACGGGTGCGGACGACACGGTGAACTCGATCACTTTGCAGCCGGACGGGCGGATTTTCCTGGGGGGCACGTTCAATTCCGTGAACCAGACACGGCGGATGTGCGTGGCGCGGCTGTACCGGAACGGGGAGGTGGATACCGGGTTCATGGACACGGCGTACAACCAGTTTGCGGGCCTGCACAAGCCCTATCTGAATCCGGCCGTTGATCCGAAGGACACTCTGTGGGCGACCGCGCTGCAGAACGACGGGAACCTGGTGATCGGCGGCAGCTTCCATTTTGTCGGGGGCGGGCGGTTTACCACCTCGGTGGAAACCAATTCAATCTTCCCTTGTGACTTTGTGCCCTGGACCCGAGCGGCCTACCGGATTCGGAACAACGTGACGCGTCTGCTGGGTGGGGACACCGGCGGCCCTGGCAGTATCGGCTTCATCGCCACCAACTATACCGTGCTGGAAAACATGGGCTATTTGTACGTGAAGATGAGCCGTCAGAACGGCTATCTCGGGCAAATAGAAGCGACGTTCTCAGCGCCAGGTCGGACGGATGGGCCGGGCGTGGCCAAGAGCGGGGTCGATTACATTTACCAACCCACTTCGAGCCGGCGCGGCAACCCCCGCTGGGATTCGGCATTGAGCAACGTTGTGCGTGCCTTTAGCGACTGCATGTTCGGCACCAACAACGTGGCGATGGACATCTTCAACCATAACTGGATTGACAGTTTAGAGGACATTTACGTCACCATCCTGGACCGCAGCGGGTTCCAGGGGGACCGATCGTTGCCCTTCAAACTGGATATGCCGAGTTCCGCGGATGTCTTTTTCCTGGCCGGTGAAAACATCCCGCTGGGAGCAGCGTTGTCGGTGAACTCGACGGCGAGCCTCAGGGTGCAAGAGACCGATGTGCGTCCCGGCGTAATCGGGTTCAGCGCGGCCGGTTTTTCGGTCAACGAAAACGGCACCAACGCCGTGATCACCATCACCAGAACGAACGGCAGCACGGGCGCGGTGTCGGTGCGGTTCGCGACCACTAACGGGACCGCGGTGGCGGGCATTGATTACGTGGGCGTGACGAATACGGTGACGTTCCGCGATGGCGAGGTGATCACCAACACTTTCGTGCCGATCATCAACGGCACCAACATCGAGTCGGCCGACAAGACCATCAACCTGTATTTGCAGCCGCTGAGCAGCGGCGCCATACTTGGCACGTTGTCGAACGCCGTGCTGTCGGTGGTCGACGACGACTTCGCACCCGGCCGGATCAACTTTGCGACCACGACGTATAGCACGAACGAAGAGGCCGGAGCGATGGTGCTGGTGGTGACTCGGAGCGGAGGCAACGTGGGAGTGTTGGATATCCAATATGCCTCGAGCAACCTCACGGCCGTGGCGGGAGACAACTACCTGCCGGTGAGCGGCAGCTTTCATTGGGACGATGGTGATACAACGCCACGCCTGGTGACGATCCCAATCCTTCATGACCGGCTGGTGACGGCCAACCGCCAGTTTATCGTGACGCTGTTCAATCCGTCAGTCCCGGGGTCGCCCGGCAGTCGCATCATATCAACCAACACTATCGTCAACACGGATTTCTACGGAACGCTCCAGTTCAGCGCCACGTCCTACAACGTCAGTGAGCAGGGCGGTTATGCAACGATCACGGTCACGCGCACGGGAGGCAGCGCCGAAACGGTCAGCGCCAGTTTCCGGACCGCGGACGGCACCGCCTTCGACCGCTTCAATTACCTGCAGACGAACGGCTCAGTAATCTTCGGTCCCGGCGAAGTCAGCAAAACCTTTGCGGTTCGGGTCCTTGATGACGGCGTGCAGGATCCGGCGTTTTTCGTCTTTAATGTTCTGCTCAGCAGCTTTTCGCCGACCAGCGCGGCGGGGACGCCCGCAACGGCCCAGGTGAAGATTGTGGATGCCCAATCGGTCACGGTCCCGCCAGGCCAACTGGACACAGCTTTTAAACCGGATGCGGGGTTTGACAACGATGTCTTCACGGTAGCGCTTCAGCCGGACGGCAAGATTGTCGCCGGAGGCAGTTTCACCATCGCGAATGGTTTGCCGGTCAACCGGATTTCCCGCTTGAACCTGGACGGCACGCTGGACCAGGGATTCCTCACGAGCCTGGGAGGCGCAAATGATTCCGTTCGAGTCGTGATCAATCAAACCGATACCCGGATGGTACTGGGCGGGGATTTCACCATCGTTGACAATGTGGCGCGCAACCATATCGCGCGCATGAACTATGACGGCTCGCTTGATACCGGGTTTAACCCCGGGTCGGGCGCAGATGGCGTTGTGTACGCGCTGGCCGAGACCTTCGACTTCTATGGCCCGCGGAAGGTGCTGGTCGGGGGGGCGTTTAACACCTTCAGCGGTGTGACGCGGCCGGGTGTGGTTCGGTTGAACGACGACGGCACCGTGGACACAGCGTTCAACACGGGGATCGGTGTCAACGGGACGGTGTTCGCCATCGCGGTCTACCCCACCAATACGATCTTTGCGGGCAAGACCATTATCGGCGGCGAATTCACGGCGGTGAACGGGCTGGCACGGAACCGGATAGCGCGCCTGAATGTCGACGGCAGCCTCGACTTGACGTTCGACCCGGGCGCCGGAGCTGACGCGACGGTACGGGCCCTGGCGATCGAGCCTGACGGGAGCGTGCTGCTGGGCGGCGCGTTCACGAATGTGAATGGGAGTGCGCTGAGCCGGATCGCCCGGCTGCGGGGTGACGGCTCGGTGGACCCCGCCTTCCAACCGGGAGTGGGGGCCAACGACCTGGTTTATGCCCTGGCGTTGCAACCGGACAACCGCATCGTGGTGGGGGGCGGGTTCACACGCGCCAGTGGCACGACCCGAAACCGCCTCACCCGGCTGATGCCGGACGGCCAGGTTGACCCGACGATCAACTTCGGGACGGGGGCCAACGATTATGTGGCCAGCATTGCGATTCAGCCGGACGGGAAGCTGGTGATCGTGGGTGGTTTCACGCAGGTGCAGGATTCGCCACGGGCCCACCTGGCGCGACTGTATGGCGGCTCGATGACGGGTAGCGGCAGTTTCCGGTTCAGCGTGCCGCAATACCAGGTGGCTGAAGATGCGACTAATATCATCATCACTGTTCTGCGCACTGGCGGCACGAGCGGGCCCAATGCTAACGGTTCCGGCAACATCAATGTGAGTTTCTTTACGACGGACGGCACGGCGCGAGCCGGAGTGAATTACACGCGCGTGTCGACGACCTTGTCGTTCCCGCCGGGCGAAACGATGCAGTCCGTGGTGATCCCAGTGAAGGATGACCCGCAGATAACGCCGGACCTCACGGTGAACCTTTCGCTGGTCAATCCCACCCCGCCGGCGACCCTGGGAGCCCAGCCGACGGCCGTGCTGTCAATCCTCAACGTCGAGGGGTCGATATCATTCTCCTCGCAGACCTACTCGCGGGCGGAGGACGCCATTGACGGCGCCGCTACGATCGAATTCCGGCGCGTCGGCAGCACGCGAAACCTGGCTTCAGTGCAATTCTCGACGACGACGAACGGCACGGCGATTCCGAACGTGAACTACACGCCGGTGACCAACGCGATGATCACCTTTGCGCCCGGCCAGGCGGTTCAGACCTACAAAGTCCCGATTTTCCATACGCCCGTCGCGGAAGGGGACACGACAGTCGGTTTGCTGGTGAACAACCCATTAGGGGCGCTGCTGGTGACTCCGTCCGAGGCGACCCTGACCATAATCGACGTCGATTCCGCGCCGGGAACCTTCGTCTTTTCGGCCACGAACTACGTCGTGGGTGAAGGCGACGGTTTTGCGGTGGTTACCGTGGTGCGGACCAACGGCCGGGCGGGCGATGTGTCGGTCGTCGCCATGACGGTGCCCGGGGACGCGACTCCGGGGCTCAAATACATCCCCACGAATTATGCGATCCCGTTTGCGAACGGGGAGGTGGTGAAGAGTTTTGCGGTGCCGATCCTCGAAGAAAACCAGGTCGAAGGCAACCAGAGCCTGTTCCTGTTGCTTACGAATGCCACGGGCGGGACAGTCATTGGCGCTCCCAACCCGGTGCCGTTGACGATAATCGACGATGATGTCGGCGTTAGTTTCGCGACTAACTCGGCGCTCAACGCCGTTTATGTCGTCAGCGAGACCAACACACTCGTCACGATTGATATCTACCGCTTGAACGCGGCGAGTGATCTGGTAACCACCGTCTCCTATTTCACGACCAACGGCACGGCGCTCGCCGGGGTTGACTACGCCGCCTTAAGCGGCACGCTGACCTTCAACCGCGGCGAATCTCAAAAAAGCGTTTCCATCCTCCTGATGCGGAATCCAAGAGTCACTGGCGACCTCACGTTTGCGCTGAACCTGTCGAATCCGACACCGGGGGTGCAGATCGCCCCGCCAATTTCAGCCAACGTGGTCATCAACGACGTCGATAGCGGCCTGAGTTTGCTGGCCACCAACGCGGCGCCCGCCACTAATGCGGTCTATTCGGTGAGGGAGAATGGGACGAATATTGTGATCACCGTCGTCCGTACCAATGCCAATACCGGGCCAGTGGCGGTGACCTATGCCACGGCGGACGGCACCGCGGTAGCCCCGATCGACTACGTCGCGGTCAGCGGCACCCTCGTGTTCACGAATGGACAATTGTCGAATTCGTTCTCGGTCCCGATTATCGACAACAACCTCGTGGATGGCGATCGTTACTTCACGCTCAGCTTGTTGAACCCGACGGCCCCGGCGCAGTTGCTCGCGCCGAGTTCGGCCACGGTGAATATTATCGACAATGAAACCGGTTTCCGCTTCTCCAACGGCTCGTATGAGGTCGCTGAGAACGGCGTGGCCGCGGTTTTCGAGGTTCGACGAGTAGGCTTCACCAACGGCACGGCCTCGGTCGCTTTCGCAACTCAAAACGGCACCGCCAGGGCCGGGACTGATTATACCGCCACCAACGGCGTGCTGGTCTTTACCAACAGCGAGATTTCCAAGTCCTTCGCGGTTGGCGTTCTCGATAACACGCTGATCGACGGCGACCGAACGGTGCTGGTATCACTTTCGAATCCGCTCGGGTCAGCGACGCTGGTGAATCCGAGCGCGGCAACGCTCACGATTCATGATAACGACGGGAGCCTCATCATTCCGGCTGGGTCGGCGCTCATTTACGAGAGTGGCCCGACCAACCAGGTCATCGACCCGGGCGAGACGAATACGCTGCTGTTTGCCTTCCGCAACAGCGCCGGCAGCAACACCGTGAATTTGACGGCGACATTGCTGGCAACGAATGGCGTCATCCCGCTGAGTCCGCCGCAGGGTTACGGGGTGCTGGTCGCCGAAGGCCCGTCGGTCTCGCGGCCGTTCACCTTTACCTCCAGCGGCACGAACGGCCAGCGGATCGTCGCAACATTCCAGTTGACGGACCTTGGGCGGCCGGTCAGCACCAACTCGGGGATCGCGGTCTTTACGTTCACCCTGGGCACGAGCAAGGCCTCGGTGTCCAACCCGGCTCGCATCACTATCAATGACGACACCACGGCGACGCCGTATCCGGCGGTGATCAACGCGCAAGGGATTGACGGCGTGATAAGCAAGGTCACCGTCGGCCTGAGCAGGTACTATCACGGTTCGCCGGCAGACGTTGATGTGTTGCTGATGTCTCCGGACGGCTTGGTGAGCCTGGTCATGGCAAACGCGGGCTCCAACATCGTAGGGACGGCAACGCTGACGTTTGACGATGGGGCCACCAACGTGATTGGCCAGTTCCAGCAGGTCCAGTCCGGCGCTTACAAACCATCGGTTTATTATCCAGTGGCTGGCTTCCCGGTGCCGGCGCCACCCGCGCCGACCGGGGGTCGGTACCCCAGTTCTTTGGCTCCGTTCAATGGCAGCAATCCAAACGGGCTGTGGTCCCTGTTTGTGATCGACGACACCCCGCTGGATTCGGGATACGTCTCCAACGGTTGGTCGTTGAACTTCACGCTTGTTAACCCTGTGAACGCAGCGGCCGATGTTGGGATTACCATGTCGGGGGCACCGGAGTCGATCGTGCTCAGCAGCAACGTGACCTACACCATCAACGCGGTCAATTATGGGCCCGGAACGGCGACGGGGGTCCGGCTCACGAATATATTCCCGGCCAACAGCTTGTTTGTCTCGGCCAGTTCGACGGTGGGCACATTTGTGACCAACGGCACCGGAGCCCTCATTTGGACTTTGGGCGACATGACGAAGGATTCGGCCGCATCGCTAAGCTTGACGGTCCTGCCGACGGGCATTGGCGCCGTCACCAACTCCGCGATCGTCGGAACCCGATCAACCGACCTCAACCCGGACGACGATGCCGCAGCAGTTATCACGACGGTGATTGGTCAAACCGCGGACCTCGCGCTGAGTATGTTCAGCCAGCCTGAGCCGGTCCTCCTGGGTATGGATTTGACCTATACGGTCGTTATCGCGAACCTGGGGCCAGGCTCAGCCAGCGCGGTAGCGCTCACGGACAGGCTTCCCTCGGGAGTCGCGCTTATCTCGGCGACTCCGGCGGCATGGGTCCTTAACGGCACCAGCTTGACGTTCACGAACCTCGGCACCGTGGGTGAGGGCGAACAAGCGGTGGTTACCATTGTCGTCCGGCCGTTGATGGGGGAGACAATCACCAACATCGCGACGTGTGTCTCGCCGATTCCAGACCCGTTCAAGCTTAACAACAACGCCGCCGTCAAGAGCGTGGTGGAAACTCTGGCGATTCAATTCCAGCGCGTGGGCAACAGCCTGACCCTTAGCTGGCCTGCGGCCGCTGGCGATTTGGTGCTCGAAAGCACTACAGATCTGCAACCGCCAGTCGTATGGACGCCCATCACGCAAGGAATAACAACCGTCGGCGGACAGAAAGTTGCTGTCATCACGATCGGGGGCGGCAATATGTTCTTCCGCTTGCGTAATCCTTGACCAGTCGTGGATGCCATGCGCAATAATTCTCCTGCATCTTTGATTACCTGTTCATTATGAACGCACTATCTTCATCCTTTGCAGTCTGCCCTGGCAGTCGTGCCCGGTTGTGGCTGGTCTGCGCCGCCGCGGTCATCGCCATGCTCGGTTGCCCGGAGCTGCGCGCCGACTCAGTGAGCCAGGCGGTTCTGGACCAGATCTCGCAGCTCCAGGCGGAGAAGAGTTCCCGCACCCCCGCCCAACTCAAGCTCGACTCGCAGATCCATTACGCCTTGAAACTCAGCCGCGGCCAGGCGATTGCACCGGGTGTCAGCAGCGTGACGCCGGCCCTTACGCGGGAACCTGATGGACGGATCAAAGTGGACATCCAGGCGGTAGTGAGCGCGGACCTCCTTAATTCCATCAGCCAGTCGGGTGGCACGATGATCAACAGCGTGCCCCGGTTCAACGCGATCCAGGCTGTCATTCCGCTGGCTTTTGCCGAACAGTTGGCCGGTCGCGCGGACGTGAAACTCGTTCGCCCCGCTACCAAGCCGGAGCAGGACACCGGCAGTGTGGACTCCGAGGGCGATACAACGCATGGTGCGATCCTCGCCCGGGCCGGCTTCGGTGTGGACGGCGCAGGGGTCAAGGTGGGCGTTCTTTCTGACAGTGTGGATCACCTCGCAGCGTCACAAGCCACCGGCGATTTGCCTCCTAATGTAACCGTTTTGCCGGGCCAGAGCGGCGTCCCTGCAAGCGGTGAGGGCACTGCCATGCTTGAAATCATCGCTGACCTCGCTCCGGGTGCAACTCTCTATTTTGCGACCGCAGGGGGCGGTGAAGCTAATTTTGCACAGAATATCCTCGACCTGCGAGCCGCGGGCTGCGACATCCTCGTCGACGACATTCGCTACCTGACCGAGCCTGTGTTTCAGGATGGGCCGGTCGCGCGAGCGGTGAATGCGGTCACGACCGATGGGGCGTGGTACTTCGCCTCGGCTGGCAACTCCGGCAATAAAGCGCATAACACCTCCGGCACTTGGGAGGGTGATTTTGTGGACGGCGGTGCCGCCGGCGCGCCGGTGAACGGCAAGAACGGCAACCTTCACATGTTTGCCACCAATACATATAACACCGTCACCCAGGGAGGCAGCGCCGCCTTGCTGTTCTGGTCGGACCCTCTGGGTGGTTCGACGAACGACTACGACCTTTATGTAGTGGACGGCACAGGCAACACGTTAATCGCGGGGTCAACGAATCCGCAAACCGGGACGCAAGATCCGTTCGAGGGACTGGTGGGCGGTTTTACTAACGGCATGCGACTCGTTATCGTCAAGGCGTCGGGAGATCCCCGCTTTCTCCATATTGATTCGGGCCGCGGACGACTGGAAGAGAACACTACTGGCTTTGCGAGAGGGCATTCCGCGGCAACGAACGCCTTTGCAACCGCCGCCATCGATGTGGCCACCGCTTACCCGGGCCTTTTTGTGGGCGGCGCTCAGAACCCCGTTGAGGATTTCAGCTCGGATGGCCCCCGGCGGATGTTCTTCCAGGAAAACGGCACGGCCATTACTCCGGGGAATTTCCTGGCCACCGGCGGTGCCGTCCGGCAGTACCCGACGATTGGAGCGGCCGACGGGGTGCAGACGTCCGTTCCGGGATTCCAGCCGTTTTTCGGAACGTCCGCCGCGGCGCCGCACGCCGCCGCCATCGCCGCACTGGTGAAGTCGTATAACCCGCTGCTCACGCCAGCTGAGGGCCGGGCGATCCTCACCACCAACGCCCTGGACAACGAAGCCACGGGATTGGATATAACAGGCGGCTACGGGATACTGAGCGCGCTGGCATCTCTCACGGCAACTCCTGCGCCGATGGTTCCCGTGCTCCAGGTTCAGACCAACTACGTCCTGGGCGGCAACGGCAACGGGGTAGTGGATGTTGACGAGTGCAACGATCTCTATCTCCCGCTGGTGAACGTCGGCATGGTGACTGCCACGAATGTTTCGGTCACCATTTCGACGACTAACAAAGGTGTCTTTATTCCGCAGCCCACGGCACTCTATCCCGACATTCCGACCAATACCGTCGCCACTAACCTGACCGCGTTCAAACTCGGGACGAGCCCCAACTTCCTTTGCGGCACTCGGATTAATCTGAAGGTAGAGATAAAATCCGACTCGGGCACAAAGATCAATCAACTGCAATTGAGCACGGGCACCAACGCGCCGTCGGCGACGTTCTTCAGCTTCATGCCGGCGGTCATACCGGACAACAGTTTCCTGGGCACCAACTCGCCCGTGTTCGTTCCATTTGTGTCTGGAGCCATCCAGAAAGTGACGGCCTCGATCTATACCGTCCACCCCTTCGACGCGGACCTGACCTTCCAACTGATCGGACCGGATGGGACCACAGTGTTGCTGACCGCCAACCACGGCAACGGCCCCAATTATGGCCTGGCCTGTTTTCCGATATCATCGCGGACACTGTTTGACGACGACGCGACCAACACGATCGCGTCCGGTCGGCCGCCCTTCGTCGGGGCCTTCCGTCCGGACCAGTCGCTCGGGGCCTTTTCCGGCAAATCGGGCACCAATGCAACCGGCATCTGGCAACTAAAGGCCGTTGACGGCGCAGCCGGCAATGTCGGCGTGCTGGAATGCTGGGCGCTGAACGTGTATACCAGCGGCTGCGCGGCGGGAGGCGGGCAGTGCCCGGGAGTTGACCTCAGCCTCAGCATGACTGACGTGCCGGATCCCGCGGTGATCAGCAGCAACCTCGTTTACACTGTCACCGTTACCAACAACGGCCCGAACACGGCGCGCGGAGTGGTCATCACGCACAATGTGCCTGGCGCGATGCAATTTGTTTCAGCGCTCGCTTCGCAAGGTGGCGCGAGCTATTCAGCGGGCGTGGTGACGGCCACGCTGGGCAACCTGGGAGTTGGCGGTGTCGCTTCAGTGACGGTTACGGTGATCCCTGCATTGTCAGGCACCTTCTTTTCCTCCGCGTCGGTCGCCTCGACCGATCCCGAGCTGAATCCGCTGGACAATGTAGCAACTGTGGGCACGGTCATCGTGCCGCCGCTTTCCGACCTGGCTGTCGGCCTTGCGGATTTCCCTGATCCGACAGTGGTTGGGGGACAGCTCACCTATGCGATCTCAGTGACGAACCTGGGACCGGCCTCAGCCAGCGGCGTGGTGGTGTCCAATTCACTCCCCGGGAGCGTCCGCATCGATTCGGTCAGTTCGTCCCAGGGCCCCCCGCCCGTCGTGGCTGGCAACGTCGTTCTGTTCAATCCGGGTCTGCTGCCTAAAGACGCATTTGCCACGGCAACGATAGTTGTCACTCCGCTGACTTACGGGGTGATCAACGCTGTCGCTTACGCGTCCGCGGTGCAGCCTGATCCGTATCAGGCCAACAACACAGCACTCGCGGCGACCACGGTCGGACAAGCGTCCGATCTTGCGATCGCGATGAGCGCGCTTCCGAATCCGGTGGTGCTCAACAGCAACCTTACCTACCAGATAACGGTGACGAACCTGGGCCCTAACACAGCGACTAATGTGGTGGTAAGCCAGAATCTGCCGACGGGGATTACCGTTTCACAGGTGTCGCTTTCCCAGGGGAGCTACAGTCTGAGCGGCAGCAGTTTGCTTTGTTCGTTGGGCACAATCGTGGTCGGCGGCAGCGCTAATGTCAGGGTCGTCGCGGCGACTGCGCGGATAGGTACGCTGACCAGTTCGGCCACAGTCACCAGCTCTCAAACGGATCCAAATTCGGCGAACAACGCGGCGAGCGCAAGCGCCAACGTGTCCCCGCCCTTCATCAACATTGTTGCGGCCGGGGTAACCCTGGTAGATGAAAACTTCTACCCTGCGGACGGATCGGTCGAGGCGGGCGAAACCGTCACCATTCAGTTCCGGCTGCAAAACGTCGGCAACGTGGCCAACACGAACCTGGTGGCCACGTTACTCCCCACGGGAGGCGTTACCTCCCCGGGCGCGCCGCAAACCTACGGCATTCTCCGGCCTGTGGGGATTCCCGGGGGCGCGCCTGTGGCCCGGCAATTCCGGTTTACCGCAGCCGCTGCCGCCGCGGACACGATCGTCGCGACGTTCCAGCTTCAGGACGGCTTGAACAGCCTGCCTCCGGCCACCTTCACTTTCACCTTGCCTAAGGTGGCAAGCTTTGCCAACACGGACCCGATCGCCGTGCCGGCGGCCGACGCGCAAAACCAGGTCGGCCCGGCAAACCCGTACCCGTCCGTGATCAACGTTTCGGGCGTAACCGGGCAAGTAGGTAAAGTGACTGTGACGTTAGCAGAGATCTCGCACAGTTTCGCGCATGACATCAATGCGCTGCTGGTGGGGCCCACGGGGGTAAAAACACTCATCCTGTCTCACGCGGCTGATCTTTCGTACGTGACCAATGCGACGCTGACCTTTGACAGTAGTGCCGACTCTCCATTGCCGGCGATGGGCGAAATGAGCAGCGGCACCTGGCAGCCATCCGTTTACCCGCCCGAGGTTACCTTCTCGAACCCGGCGCCTGGCGGCCCGTATTCCACGCTGCTGTCCGACTTCAACGGCTTGAACCCCAACGGGCAGTGGTCTTTGTACGTTTTTGACGACAATACCGGCGACAATGGCGTGATCGCTGGCGGCTGGAGCCTGGCTCTGACGTCGGTTGCGCCCGTGAATCAACTGGCAGATGTCGGCCTGCGTGCGACTGCCTCGCCCGACTCGGTGCTGGTCGAAGATGCGCTCACCTACACCTTCGCCGTGACGAATGCGGGCCCAGCCACCGCGACCGGGGTGAATTTTTCGAATACCCTGCCTTCTTTCGCTAGCTTCGTTTCGGCAGTCATCTCGCAAGGCAATTGGACTACAAATGGAAACACGCTCCTTGCTAATTTCGCGACGCTACCGGTCGGCGGATCGGCAACCCTCACGGCGGTGGTCCAGCCCCAGGTGGGATGTCCTGCGCAGTTGACTAACACCGGTTATGTTGCGGCCTTCGAAACCGACATCCATAGCGGGGACAACCGGGCGGTAGTGGTTACGACGGTGAACCTCCCCCAGACGAGCTTGGGTGTCAGCATGACCGCGTTACCGGATCCCGTCATTGTCGGCAGCAATCTGACTTATACCATCACGGTTGCCAATGCCGGCCCCGGCAAAGCCCTGGAGGTGCGAGTGACGGATTCTCTGCCGACGGGTACTGTGTTTGTTACGGCTTCTGCTTCGCAAGGAACATGGACGGAAACCGGCGGGACGCTCGTCGCAAGCCTCGGCGCGCTTGCTGCGGGCGGCTCGGCCGCGGTTACCGTTGTGCTCGCTCCGTCCGCGGCCGGTCCGCTGACCAACTCCGCCGTGGTGACCACCGCTTCGAAGGACACCCAGGCAAGCAGGTCGGTTTCAGCGGTCTCGCAGGTGGTAAATCCGGCGGCGAAAATCCTGGCCGCCGGAGCAACGCTGCTGTCGGAGAGTTATTCGCCTCCGAATGGGACGATCGACCCGGGGGAAACCGTTACAGTGTCGCTGGCGCTGGCCAACGAAGGAGTGCTGGATACCGCCAACCTCACCGCCACTCTGGTCGAATCCGGCGGGGTCACCATGCCGAGTGGGCCCGCCAACTACGGGGCGTTGGCGCCTGGCGGTTCAGCGGTAGCTCGCGCCTTCAGCTTCACGGCCAGTTCTGTTGCGAGTGGCGGCATCGCCGCCGCGCTGCGGTTACGCGACGGCGGGAATGACCTGGGCACAGTCGTGTTCACCTTCAACCTGCCGGCCACGACATCCTTGAGCGGCACCAATGCGATTGGGATCCCGGACCACGGCACCGCCGCGCCTTACCCGTCCACGGTGGTGATCACCGGCATCGCGGGGGTAGTAGGGAAAGTGTCGGTGGTTTTGCACGGGCTAACGCATAGCTTCCCGAGCGACGTCAACGTGCTCCTCGCTGGACCCGCCAACTCGCACGTGCTGCTAATGTCGCACTGCGGCGGCGGAGCTAACATTGAGAATGTTGATCTGACCTTTGACGATTCGGCGAGCGAGGTTCTTCCGAACCTTGGCGTCCTCAGCACCGGTACCTACAAGCCAACCCAGTACGGCAGCGTTTCGTTCCCGGTGCCGGCTCCGTTGGCGCCGCACGGCACCAGCCTCGCCGCGTTCAAGGGCATCGCTCCCAATGGCACCTGGGCCCTCTACGTCCTGGACGACTCGTTCGGTGACCTTGGCGTGATTACCGGGGGGTGGACGTTGAACGTTACGACGATCCAGCCGCTGAGCACGCCTCCACGCCTGGTTGCCGCCTTCTCCGACAGCCTGCTGCACCTCCTGCTGTTGGGTGTGCCTGGCAACGTCTATGTTATCGAGGCCTCTACTGACTTGAGCACCTGGACGGCCATATACACCGCGACCGCAGCAACCGATGGCACGGTGAGTTTCACCGATCCGGATAGTGCCATCATCGGAACCCGTTTCTACAGGGCACTGCGGCAAGGTCCGTAGATTCCTCACGGCATTTTCGCGAAAGTCCCACCCTTTGGTGGGACTTTTGTTTCCATTAAGCATGAAAGTCCTCGGACTAACGGGCGGAGTGGGGATGGGCAAAACGACTTGCTCAGACATGCTGCGTGCCCGTGGCGTTCCGGTGGTTGATACTGATGACCTGGCTCGCCAGGTGGTGGAGCCCGGGGAGCCTGAACTGGCAGAGATCGGCCGCGTATTCGGCCCCGGCATTCTTGACTCGCAAGGACAGTTGCGCCGGGCGGATTTGGCGAGGCGGGTGTTTTCCGACCCGGCGGCTCGCAAACAACTCGAGCATATCCTTCACCCCGCGATCCGGCGGCTCTGGCGGTCTCAGGTTGAGATCTGGCGTTCCGAAGGCGCCAGCCTCGCGGTAGTGGTAATCCCGCTGCTGTTCGAGACGGGCGCGGAAAAGGAATTGGACGCGACGATCTGCGTAGCCTGTTCGGCTGCCGCCCAACAGGAGCGGCTCGCAAGGCGAGGGTGGCCAGCGGAGCAGGCGCAGCAGCGCATCCAAGCCCAATGGTCGGTTGAAGCGAAAATGGCACGCGCGGATTATGTAATCTGGAGCGAAGCCGGCCTTGCGGTGCATGCGGCCCAGTTGGACCGCATCCTGGCTGCCTTGGGCGGGCAAGTCTGGAAGTCAGGAGAAAGCTGAAGCGGGATGTCGGGTATCCGCTCAGTCTTGGGTGGAGCGCCGAGTTGCACTCGGCTTACACGCGGCCGTCGGCGCGCTTAAGCCGATTAAAAATCGGCGCTCCGACCCAAGACTGAGGCGATACGATTTCGGTCCGATTTTGGTGCGGTTCCGGTCCGATTTTCGGTGATGCAATCCAGCGCGCCTCTGTTACATTCGTTCCACCATGGTCCTGACCCAACGAGAACTACTGAGCCTGGTTGAAGCGAGGAACCGATCGCCGCACGAGTTGCTGGGTCTGCACCCGCTGGGGAACGGCGCGGGATTGGTCGCCCGCGCTTTCGTGCCTGGCGCAGCCGAGGTGGAACTGCAGCCGGTGCACGAAAAAGACAAACCGACCATCAAGCTCAAGCGCATTCCGAAAACGGACCTGTTCGAAGGCACAACCAAAGCCGCGGACCGTGTGTATGCCTACGACCTTGTCATTACCGACCAGGCCGGTACAGTCCGACGCACGCGCGATCCTTATTCCTTTCTTCCAACCCTGGGGGAAGGCGACCTTTACCTTTTTGGGAAAGGCGATGAACGCCGGATATACGACAAGCTCGGCTCGCACTTGCGCACGATCGATGGCGTGCCCGGCACGAGCTTTGCCGTTTGGGCGCCGAATGCCGAGCGGGTCAGTGTTGTGGGGAACTTCAATAACTGGGACGGGAGGATCCACCTGATGCGCTCGCTCGGTGCCTCTGGGGTGTGGGAGATCTTCATCCCTGGAGTTGGGGAGGGGGCTCAGTACAAGTACGAGATACGGAGCGGCGGGAGGCAGTTGCCGCTCAAGACAGATCCCTACGGAGTGTTTTTTGAGACACCGCCCAAGAATGCGGCGATCGTATGGGACAACCGCAAGTTTGGCTGGAGTGACGAGGCGTGGATGGCGCGGCGGCGGCAGCAGAACATGCTGCGCGAGCCACTGAGCGTTTATGAGGTTCACCTGGGCTCCTGGCGCAAAAAGTCGCCCGGGGAATCTCCCGGATATCGTGAGCTGGCGGGCGAACTCGTGGAATATACGCGCTCGATGGGGTTCACGCACGTCGAGTTTCTGCCCGTGGCCGAGCACGCATTCTATCCGTCCTGGGGTTATCATGTCACCGGCTTTTATGGAGTCACCAACCGGTTCGGCACTCCGGACGAATTCCAGTTCCTCGTCAACGCTCTGCAC
>DATDCV010000668.1:0-31080 GCA_036524155.1 Verrucomicrobiia bacterium | reverse complement strand
CGGAACCTCGCGATTCCGCAGTTGCCTCGGTCTAGTGCTTTGCGTCATGCTGCCCCTCGCTATGAGAGGCAGCCTGACTGTGTTCCTGCACAGGGGACTTTCACCCCATCAGTTCACGCCCATGTCAGGCGCACACCAGCGGCCCGGAGCGGACGCGGGATGGCGCGTCCTGTTTGCATTCCAACGTCGTTGGTCCCGCGCCGCTCACCGCGAGCGTTCGGCAACGCGCCGTTATGAGCGTTAATCGCGAGGGGACTCAGAATATGAGACGGATATTCTCAATAGTGGTTCTCCTGGCCACGCCTGCGGCCTTCGGCCAGGCCAGCGTGATCTTCAACAATCACATCATTGGCAGAATCGACGCGCCGGTCTACTTTGATGGATCCCGCATCGATGGTGCGCTAGGCGGCCCCTGGCGGGCCGCGCTCATTGGAGGACCGACTACAGCGGTTCCGACCTCGTATTCACAGCTTGGCAACCTGGAAATGATGTTCGCCCCTTACCCCCCAGATCTGAGCTGGACCACCTTCCGGAGTGGAACAGATGCTGGGTATGTGGTCACCGGCGGGGGAAGGGTGATTCGAGGTGTTGACTGGGGGGAAATAGCCACAGTCCAAATGGTGGCTTGGCGAGGTTCATTCAATACATGGGCTGAAGCTTGGACTGCCGCACAGTCCGACCCCAGCGTTGTCATAGGCTTTTCTAATCCGCTAAGATTAGACACTGGTGGTGAAAATCCGATTTTGTTATGGGGTCTGCAATCGTTCTCACTTCAGAGCGTTCCCGAGCCATCTTGCGTCGCGCTGCTCGGCGTGGCTGCGCTAGCGGCATTCATTTCGCGAGCGTGCCGAACCAAAGGATTGAGCCGATGACGAGGAGCGCGATGTCAATGGCTTTGCATTCTGGCGCAATTGACGCGCTCCTCCTCCCGGCTCATCCTCATCGTTGACGCGATGGACGTCCTTTATCCATACGGTGGTGTGCTGGTGGCTCCCTTTGCTTCTGTGTACGCCGCGAGCATCGCCTCAAGAATCCAGGTCAAGTTTCTCCCCGTGGTCGTTCGCCCTGCTGACAACGAACGACGCACCGGCCACTGTCTGCCAACCCTACGGGCTGAAGCGGCAACTGATTCAAGTGGGTGGTCTACAGCAAGCGCCCGCTTGCCGGGCGCAACCGGGTGCTGGCCTATCCGGGAAGTTGGCAATGGTGGACTGGAACGGTTTCTGAGCAACTCCAGTGACGACTACGCTGAGGAGACGTGATAGAAGCGCGGTCTCACCGCCTCGCGGCCTTCCGGATCGGCGCTTAACCCAGACGCCGTAGTTGTACGGATTGTATGAGCAGGTCTGCTCTTGCAGATTACGGGCGGTTCGGGCTATTAGCTTTAAGGTCCGTTATGAAATCGTTCCGAATATTCTCATTCGTCACTACGCTCAGCGTCGTAATCCTGCTTGCCGCGCAAGCCCAGGAGCCGCCGACCGCCGGCTTATTGGCTTACTATCCGCTGGACGGGGACGCGAACGATGCGAGTGGCAACGGCCTCAATGGAACCACGTTTAACGGTGTATCCTATGTATCTCACCTCGGAGCCCTTGCGGTGCAATTGAACAGCTCGAACTTGCAGTACATCACTCTGCCAGGCTCAATTTCCAATTATCAGGATCTGTCGGTCACGTTCTGGTTAAAAACTGGCGTGTCAACTCCTAACGCGTTTTATTCGGACTATTTCGTAATCTCGCGCGACATTGCCGGTTTCACGTACGACTGGAACATCTGCCTCGGGCGGGGAAGAAAGATAGAATTCCACACGGGGTTGCCGACGGAAGTCGGTCCCGTTTTGGCGTCGGTCGACAACTTGGGTTCGAACGAGTGGACGCATGTCGCATGTGTTGCCGATTCTGTGACCGGAACGAGGAGGATATTTCTAAACGGAGTGGAAAGCGCGTCGGCAAGTTGGGTGCCCCATCCGTTTGCCAATAATGGCACGCCGATTTGGGTCGGTAATGCCAGTGCGGGGGCGAATCTTCACCCTTACTTTGATGGCGATATCGATGAGCTGCGTATTTACAGCCGCGCTCTTGCTGCCTACGAGGTTCAGCAGCTCTTTAATTCGCTTTGCTCTCCGCACGCGGCCACGGCGACGGCGGTCACTGTCAACGGTTTTGTGGTGGGTGCGACGATTCTAGAGCCAGGTTGTGGCTACCCGAATGCGCCCGCAGTCAGTATTCGAGGCGGTGGCGGGAGCGGCGCGACCGCGTACGCGCAAGTCAGCGGTGGGTTTGTGACTAATATCGTGATTACATCCACAGGGTCGGGGTATGTGAGCGTCCCGGAGATCCTGATCGCGTCGCCCCCGTTTACTCCATGGCTGACGATTGGGGTCAACACGGTCAAGGTGGTCCAGCACGTCGTTTTGAATAACACGTATGCGTTGGAATCTTCTTTCAACCTGATTGACTGGGTGCAGCAGGGGACAAATTTCACGGCCACCTCCGAAGTGATTACAAACTCCTTTGACGTTGACCAAACCGGGAGGTTTTTCCGCATTCGACAAGTCCCTTGACTGCAAGGTGTGGGACGGCGCAGAGTGGAAGCGGCACAGGAATGGTGGCAGAGGAATAGGTATCGGGGGCTCGCGGGAGCTCGCCCTTGCCACCTCGCGAGGTTATTCCGCTCAACCCAACGCTGAGATGCGAGGCCGCAGAGGAAACTCAATTGGAGAATGTGCCGGGGATTCTGTGGCGACAAAAACAAAACGGAGAGCGCCTATCAAGCCTGCGCAGTCAGTAGAGAAAAGGCCTCCGTAGTGGAAGTTTTTCATTTCCACCTGGCGGAATCCAAGAGCAGCAGCAAGATCGCTTCAGCGGATGGCGGTAATCGCGTTCAGGTTGGATTTGAGGCTCGGTGGCCCGCCGCCGCCGAGTTGCACTGTCACGCTGATCGTTGGCCTCATGCACAACTGGAGATGAATGGGTCATGCAGATCCACTATCTTGAAATCGTAACCGGGCTTTCCCCACTTGCCACGAGAGTGAAACTGGCCTACTGCTATGCGCACCGCTTGCCCCACAGGGACCCAATGAACACCTGCTCCCGCGGGCTCAACAGCAGCGGTCGGCAGAATCAATATGTTACTAAACGGCAAAATTGGAATTGTCTTCGGCGTGGCCAATAAACGCTCGATTGCGTGGGCCATTGCGCAAGCCTGGCGCAACGCCGGCGCTCAGCTTGTCTTCACGTACCAGGGGGAGCGTCTCAAGGAAAACGTCGAGGAATTGGCGGCGGGATTCGGCGCCGACACTCTCATATTGCCGTGCGACGTGACGAGGGACGAGGAGATAGCGGGCATTTTTGAGGCCGTTCGGGGAAAATTCGGGAAACTGCACCTGTTGCTGCACTCGGTGGCGTTTGCTCCGAAAGACGCCCTGGAGGGGGAGTTCATCAACACGAGCCGGGAGGCGTTCCGCATTGCGCACGATGTGAGCGCCTATTCGCTGGTGGCGCTGGCGCGGGCGGCCGCGCCGCTGATGACGGAGGGCGGGAGCATCCTGGGGATGAGCTATTATGGAGCGGAGAAGGTGGTGCCGCACTACAACGTTATGGGTGTCGCCAAGGCGGCCTTGGAGGCCAGCACCCGCTACCTTGCCTACGACCTCGGCCCGAAGAAAATCCGGGTCAACTGCATCAGCGCGGGCCCGGTCAACACCATAGCTGCTCGGGGCATCGCGGGGTTCTCTGAGATGTTGCGTCATTACGAATCGCACTCGCCTCTGAAACGCAACGTGCTGCCTGAGGAACTCGGAGCGACCGGGCTGTTCCTCGCCTCCGACGGCGCCGCCGCGATTACCGGGCAGGTGATTTACGTAGACTGTGGGTATCAGATCATGGGGATGTGAAAAGAAATCCGAAGCCCGAAATCCGAAATCCGAAAGCAGGCCGAAGCCGGAAGGCCGAAAAACTTGTATCCGCCCGGTCAAAGACAATGAGTTTTGCATTGCATCTGATGGTGGGGGGACTTTTGGCGTCCGCAGTGTTCGGCGCGCAACCGGAAATGCCCCGGCACACTATCTCTCTGGATGGCGACTGGCTGTTTCAACGCGAAGGGGCAGCCTCGAATGATTGGAAAACGGTCGCCGTTCCCTCGAGCTTTCAGTCGCATGAAGGCACCAATTTCCACGGCGTCGGCTGGTATCGCAAAAGTCTCGAGCCGCTGACGCCCTCCGCCGGTCAGCGCGTTCTCCTGCACTTTGACGCCGCCGCCACCGAGGCGGAAGTCTGGCTCGATGATAAGCGCCTGGGAACGCATCTGGGCGGCTGGACGCCTTTCCGGTTCGACATCACCGATGCGCTGGGCGAAACGCCAGGGCAGCGTCACGACGTCCGGGTTCGTCTGGACGAAAAAGTGGGGCACAACACGCAGGGTTTCCTGCCAATCATCGCGCCGCATTTCGGCGGCTTATGGCAAGGGGTCGCGCTGCTGATCGTGCCGGGGACCTATGTTGATGACACGGCGGTGCTGGCCATCGGCGACCCCGCTACTGGCACGCTCCGCCTGGATCTGCCGCTGAAAGGCTCGGCAGCCCGGGGGACAACTGATGCAGAACTCAGATGCCGGCTGCGTGGACAGACGACCTGGAGCGAACTCGCCCCGACGGCGCGTCTGACGGATAGCACGCTCCAGCTTCGCGCCTCAATTCCGAATGCCAAATTATGGTCTCCGGCCGAGCCCAATCTTTACGAGGTCGAGATTTCGCTGCCGGGTGAGCCGGGCGACCGGTTGGTCACCCGGGCCGCTTTCCGTTCGATCGCTGTTTTCGGGCCGGAATTGCGGCTCAATGGCCATCCCCTCAACGTCCGCGGCATTCTCAACTGGGGCTATTCCGCACCCTTGGTCGAGCCCAATCCCGGCGAAGCAGTCTGGCGCAAGGAACTCGAGTTCGCCCTGACCAATGGCTTCAACTTGATGAAATTCTGCCTGTGGGTTCCGCCGCGGCAGTACCTCGAAATGGCGGACGAGATGGGCGTGCTGACCTGGATGGAGTATCCCACGTGGCATCCAAACCTGACCGAGAAGTTTCTCGAGCCGCTGCGGCGCGAGTTTCGCGAGTTCTTCTTGTACGATCGCAACCATCCGTCGGTGATCCTGCGTAGCCTGACCTGCGAGACGGGTGCGTCCGCTGAATTGAAAGTAATCCAGAGCCTATACGACGCGGCGCACGAGGCGATCCCCGGCGCGGTGGTGGAAGATGATTCGAGCTGGATTGGCTGGAACCGGGTCCACGACTTTTACGACGACCACCCTTACGGGAACAATAGCGATTGGGTGAAGCGGTTGGAGGGCTTCAATGAGCACATCCTCGCGCATGGCCTCAAACCGCTGGTCCTGGGTGAGACCACGGCTGCCGACACCTGGGTGGACCGGAAGGCCGCGCTCGAGCGCCTGGGCGGCCAGCGCCTCTGGTGGGCGCCGGCGATAATCGATGACATGGCAGGCTGGACCGAGCGGATGCGCCGGATCGCCGGACCCGGCGGGTTGGACCAGCTCACATCAGACTCGCTCCGTTATGGCTTCTTGATGCGTAAATTCCAGATGGAAGCTTTCCGGCGCGAGGTTCCCTACGGCGGTTATGTGATTACCGTTATTCGTGACATCCCGATGTGTTCGATGGGGCTGCTCGATTACCAGGGCAAACCCAAGTGGTCCTCGACCGACTGGCAGTGGCAGCGCGACACAATGTGCCTGCTCAAAACCGAAAACGACCGGCGCAGCTTCTCTTCCGGTGAACGCCTCGAGGCCCAGGTCCTGCTGAGCCATTTCGGTCTGCAGGCCTTAGAGGGCGGCCGGCTGGAGGTGGGCTTGGAGCCGCTAAGCTCCCCGGCTTCCGCCACCGAGGTCATGCCGCGTGTGACCTCGACCAATATTAACCAAAATCCCGGCACACTGGCCGTGCTAACGAACCTGGATTGGCCTCTACCGCAGGTGACCAGCGCCTCGCACTTCCTGGTGCGCGCCTCGCTCAAAACGTCCGCCGCCGAGTTTCGGAACGAATGGCCTGTCTGGGTGGTTCCGCCCCGGCATGTTTCTGCAGACGATATGCAATTGCACAGTTCCCTCGCTGCCTCCCTGGGGCAAGAGCTTTTCCCCGGCAGCAGGCGTTACGAGGGAGGCGACTCCGAAGCGATCGTGGTGGCGGCGCACTTTGATGACCAACTGGCCAGTTTCCTCGAGTCCGGCGGCCGGGTCCTGCTGCTGCCTGATGGGCAACGACATAGCTTCGCACTCGATGCTCATTGGTTTCTGCGCGGCGCGCCCTACGTGCCGGACAGCGGCTTCAGCCCGCGGGTACCACGGGAGTTGTGGCTGGAAGTACAGCCCTTCGATCTCTCCTCGCAGGTCGTTCCGAACCTCGCGCACCTCGACGCCTTCGATCCCATCCTGCTGTTGTGGGACACACACGACCAACGGACGGTCAAAACCCACGGGTTGGTCTTTGAGACCCGCGTCGGGAAAGGCCGCATGCTGGTCAGCGCTCTCCGGCACGGGGGGAAAGAGAATGCTGCCGGCAGGTGGCTGTTGGGCTTGCTGCTGGAACATCTCCAATCGGCGCCCTCACCCCGGCACGCGCTTCCCGATGAGGTGTGGCAGCACGCTAAAGCCCGCCTGCGTCCGGAAACGGTCCCAAACCCAGCGCTTGACCTGTTTCGGTGAGCGCCTACAATTCCCTTTACGGACCCGGCCTGAACAAGTAGATTGTAGCAGACCTGATTCTGCGGTTGCACGGCCGCCTGACCAACGACTGAAACGACAGATCATGAAAATTCAACTTAACGCTCCGGGTCGAACCAGCGCTCGGCAGCACCCCCGCAATGGTTTTACGCTAATCGAGCTCCTGGTGGTGATCGCGATTATCGCGATTCTGGCCTCGATGCTGCTCCCCGTCCTTTCAAAATCCAAGGCCAAGGCGCAGGCGATAAAATGTCTGAATAACGGCCGGCAGCAGAGCCTGGGATGGCGGCAATGGAGCGATGATAACAATGACTATGTGCTCACCTGCCAGTCGGGAATTTATCCTGCGGAATTGCGGCCGAACTGGATCAGTGGAAACCTCGATTTTAACGGCAACAACCGGTCAAACTGGGACATCAACCAGGACATTGCGGTAGGCCCGATGTGGACCTATGTCGGCAAGTCGGCGGGCGTTTTTAAGTGCCCGCAAGATGCTTCGATGGTGACGGTAGGCACCCAGCGCCTGCCGCGTGTCCGCAGCATCTCGATGAGCCAGGTGTTTAGCCGGGGCGAGTGGCTCGATAAAACCTACAACACCGGCCAGACGGTTTGGCGGACTTATGGCAAAAACTCCGGGATCGTTAACTCCGTAAAGACGTTCGTTTTCATTGACGAGCATCCCGACAGCATCAATGACGCGGCATTTGCAAACGCTGTCACTGGCAACCTCCCGACCAGCCCGCAGAGCGAATCCCAGATCATCGATTTCCCGGCAGCGTTCCACAATGGCGCCGGCGAGTTTTGTTTCGCAGACGGTCATTCTGAGAACCGGAAATGGAAGGGAAGCAAGATTGCGCGCGCGCCCATTCTGTACAATGGATCGATGGCTCTGAATGTTCCGGCGGGGGACTCCTGGCTCGACATGCATTGGCTGGCTGAAAACACAACCGTAAGGGCAAGGTAGCGGGGATTTTGAGCAGAGTGCACACCAAACAGAAACTACCTATGAAATTAAGAAACCTGGTTGTTGGTCTGATATTGGCCGTTGGATTGGCCGGAATCGCGGGCTGCGGCAAGAAGTTGCCCGAAGGGAATTCGATCGCACCACTGGAGGTGGAAGGGGTCAAAGTCGATTTGCCGAAGCTGCAAGCCTCCGTTGATGCGGGCGGCAATGCCGACCTCCAAAGCGGTGTGCGTGGCGTGGTGATGGCGTTCCGTTACCGTCAGTACGACAAGGCGCTGATGGAAATGGAAAAAGTCACCACCAACCCCGCTTTGACTGAGGAGCAGAAGAAGATGGCCAGTGACGTCTTCGAACAAGTGAAGCAAATCGCCGCCAAAGCTCCGCCCGCTCCTCAATAAGCCGGCCACTAAATCGCGCGGTTTTGAATCTGCGCAGAGCGCTCCGGATGGCGCCTCTGCGCAGATTCGTTTACGTCGCGAAAGGTCGTCGAAGCGTGAACCAAGCGGGGCATCGGCGCGCGGACTTTAGTCCGCAGCAATGTTCGTGAACCGAGGTTTCCGGAGCTTCGATGGGATGAGCCGATCGAGAATTGCTGCGGACTAAAGTCCGCGCACCATTGCTTGTCCATGGCGAACAAGGTTCAGATGCAACTGAATTTGGTCATAGTGAAGTCGAACATTGCTGCGGACTAAAGTCCGCGCGCCGTTACTTATGCCGTTTCCTGCTGACTACCATATGCACACGCCATTGTGCCGTCATGCGACCGGCTCGCCCGTCGACTACGCGGCGCAGGCGCTCGAGATTGGCCTCTCTGAGATCGGCTTTTCCGATCATAGCCCCATGCCCAAGGACGACTTTGACGATTGGCGCATGCGCGCAGCCGACCTGGACCTTTATGTCGAACAGGTCGAGGAGGCCCGCCGCCGGTACCCGCAGTTGACCATTAAGCTCGGTTTGGAGGTTGACTTCATTCCCGGCTTCGAGTCCTGGGTGCAAGAGCTGGCCGCTCGCCATCCCTGGGATTACTTGATCGGCTCGGTCCATTACATTTCGCCGTCGTGGGCGATCGACAATCCCCGGCAACTCTCGGAATGGAAAGAGCACGACCCGTTCGCAGTGTGGTCTGCTTATTTCGAGCGGCTCACACTGGCCGCCGAATCGCGCCTCTTCGACATTATCGGCCATGTCGATCTGTGCAAAAAGTTCTGCTTTTATCCCGCCGCGGACTGCACGGGACTGTTTCGAAAATTTCTCGAGGCCGCCCGGGCTGCCGGCGCCGCAATCGAAATCAATACTGCGGGCCTGCGCAAAGAGTGCCACGAAATCTACCCGAGCCCCCGCATCCTCGCGCTGGCCGCCGAGTTGGAGGTGCCGATTACTTTTGGCTCCGACGCACACGCGCCGGGTGAAGTAGGCATGAATTTCGCCGAGGCAGTCGCCATGGCCAAAGAAGCCCGCTACAGCCGTTATTGCCGCTTCAGCGGACGGCGGCGCGAGGAAACCAACCTCTAGCCGCAGCCCCGAGCCCGCAGTTTAGCTGAATATCAGCTCCTCGAGGTTGGGACTTCCGGGAGGGCCGGACGCCCTGTAGACTGCCGCAATGAACCACGAGGTTGCTCCGCGGATAGGATGGGGATTTCTTTGCGGCTGCCTGGCGCTGTGGCCGGTCTACCCGGGTTCCTGCCTGGCCGAAGTGCCCTTGGTCAAAGATGGCAAACCCGGAGCGGCTATCATTCTCGACGCAAAGACCGGGGAACTCACTCGTTATGCCGCGACCGAACTCCAGGATTATATCGCCAAACTGTCAGGAGTTCGTTTGCCCATCGTGGTCGGCGGGAACCCGGCGGAGCGGCCAGCCGCAGAGAGCCTGATTCTCCTCGGCCGCAACGGCCCGAATAGGCTACCCGCGGGACTTGTGATGCCGGAACCGGACAGCCTGAAAGCCGAAGGCTTTGTGCTGAAGACCTTCGTTCAGAATGGCCGGCCGGCTGTCGTCGTGTCCGGCAAAGAAGATGCGGGCACTCTCTACGGGGCTTACGAACTGCTTGAGCGGCTCGGCATCACGTTTCGCCTGACCGGAGACATTGTGCCGGCGCGAACGAATTCATTGGCTCTGCCCGAACTGGACGTGAAAAAGGAACCGGCATTTCCCCGGCGCGGTTTTCTCCATACCGCGGTTTATGACAACCTGACGATGTATTCCTGGCCGGACTATGAGCAATTGCTGAACCAGATGTGCCGGATGAAATGCAATTACCTCCAGTTCTGGTGGTTCTCCTACACTCCCTGGCTCAAGTTCTCTTACCGCGGCGAGACCAAGGCGCTGGGGGATGTTTCGTTCAAAGAAAGCGGGTATCACACCTGGGCGTTCGGCGGGTTTGGCACACGGACCATCGAGGACGTTTCAATCGGGCGCGAGCATTTCAAGGACCGTCCCCGAATGGCACCTTTGGAAATGCAGCGGACGGAGACGCCGGAGGAGGCCTTCGCGTATTCGACCAACCTGCTACAGCGGTTCATCGCTCATGCCGCCCGGAGGAACATCAAGGTTTGGCTGGCAGTGGAGTTGGGCACGCTGCCGCCGAACCTGGCGCGGTTCAGCGAGATCGTGGGCGATGCGCCATTCAATTACCTGGCCGGCAGTTACGTTCATCCGCTGGATCCCGTCAACCGGGAGATCCAGGTCAACCGTCTGAAGGCGCTGCGCGATACCTTCCCCGGGGCGGAAGGTGTCTACCTCAATTTCGCCGAAAACTACCAGGACCTGGCGTTTGGAAAATACCGGGACTTCTTCGAGCAACATCGTGCGCAGTACCAGGAGCTCCGGACGTTGTACCTGCCGTGGAGCGGCATGCTGGCGAATTTCTACAGTGTCGACGCCGACCGGATGATTGACTCGAACATCGCCTATTTCGACTTGTTCTCTTACCTGCTGAAAAAGCGCGATGAAGTGGCGCCGGGGCTCAAGCTGGGCCTGATGACCGTGGGCCGGGGCTACGCGTTGCCCCTGTGGAACCGTAAGCTGCCGGCTGAGGTCCCGTTCGCGTCGCTGGAATCGAGTGGCGTCTGGACGCCCGCCGGCATGCCGATGGAGTATTTTGGCGGGATGGGCCAACGCGAGCGCGTCATGCAACCGCGCATCGACGACGATTTCGAAATGTTCGGCATGCAATTCAACGTGCGCCAGTTCGTCGAACGCGACCACATTGCGGTCGACGGCTTCAAGCACGGCTTGTCCGGTTTCGCCGGGCAGGTGGACCGGCCCCGCGGGACGGAGTACACCAGCAGCTTTCTGGCGGAGGCAGGCTGGGAGCCGGACCTCACCGCGGAGCGGTTTTACCGCCGCAGCGCGGAGCGCATCTTCGGCCTGGCGGCCGCCGAGGAGATGACCAAGGCTTTGCTGAAGCTGGAAGAGCACCAGCTTTATCTGAACTACTACGAGTACGAAGGCGGCTACGGGATCCTGCTATGCTGCAGCGGCACGCGGGAGGTCAACGCAGTGACGATGTTCTATCGCCAAAAGAACCCCTATGCCGGCCCAACCGCCGCCGCGTGGCGACACCTCATCGAACAGGCGCCCGCCTTTATCGCCAAACGGGAAGGCTCAATCCGCCTGCTCGACGAGGCCCTGTCGCTCATGCGGGCGGCATCGTCGAAGGTGCTGCCCCAAAGCCGGCCCGAGCTCGATTACCTGGTCAATCGCACCGAAAGCTATCGCGATTTCTTCGCCGCGCTCAACAACTACCGCCGGGGCATCGTCAACTTTGACTCGGCCTTTCGCCACCGCACGGAACTCAAACAGGAGGAATTTGTGGCGCAGCTCGAATCGGGCCTGGCGACCATGCGGGGCGCCTTCGAGGAGCTCAAAGCCGCGACGCAGAAGTTTAGCCTGCTAATCGATCATGTTTCCGACCTGGCGGTGCTGTACAACGTGAACGCGCGAATCATACTCGGGACGGATCTCTCCCTCCAGTTTCTCGAAAACGTCGTCAACTATCATCGCGGGAAGCCGTTCCTGAAGCCGGTGAATTTCGAGCGGTTGTTTCCGCCGCGGCCCGACCAGGGAATCGAGAGATAATCCGGCGCGCGGACTTCAGTCCGCAGCAACTTTCGTCAGCCGGGGGTATCCGAATTCAATGAGCGATGGTCGGTCGGGGATCGCTGCGGACTGAAGTCCGCGCGCCGGTCGCCGAGATGTTAGAGGCGGTTCACGCGATTCTTTCCGACTCAGTGGCCTTCAGGCTTCGGCGCAACTCCGCGAGCCCTGCTTCCAGCTCGGCGCGCGGCAGGTTTCCGGCCGCCAGGGCCGCGTCTGCCTGCCCTCGGAGGCGCTCATAGAAGGCCGTTCCAAATTCAAGCAGGCCTTCCGGCTGCGGTTCCGCTTCGAGCATCGCGAAGAGCGCGTCCTCCGCTTTCGCGAATTCCCCGCCGCACTCATAATGCCGCATTAATCCGGCGAGCGTCGGCAACGGCAATGCCGCGTCCCCCAACACGGAGGTGAACATCGCCACTTGCGGGGCGAAACCCGGCCAGTCGGAAACGCCTGCTTCGGCGAGGACACCCAGCAACAAGTCCAACCCTTTCAGATAGAAAGCCCGGCTTTTGTCCGCCTGGCCCTGCGCCGCGGCCGAATCGCCGGCTTCTTTAAGCAAGGCCGTCAGCATCAGCGTCTTGTCGCGCACTACCTGGGTCGGTTCCCCGCGGATCACCCGCGCCAGCAACTCCGTTTCGCTCAACTGCTCGACTTGCTCCGCCCCCGCTCCTACGAGGCGCTGGAACTCGCCGTCGATCAGCCCGGTGGCTTCCCTCCAAAGTTGTCCTTTTTTGAGCCCCTGCAGGCGGCTCAGGACCTCCATGAACTCGGCGATCATCCGCAGGATATAGTCACGGCGGATCATAGCAGAGGGTGGGGAAAATGGACTGGTGGAATGAAGGAGTATTGGAGAGTTGGGAAGGCAACAGAGCGAGCCCGAAGTGATTGTTTCACGCTGAGAAGGAGCAACCCGTGTGTCCCGCTAACAATACCCGGCTGAATGCGGCCCGGGCTCGGAATGTTTGTGGAATGCGCGCGGTTCAACGGCGTCCGCCCCCGCCCGATCGACCGCCGAACCCTCCCCCGCCGCCTCGAGCGCCACCCGTGCCGCCAATACTTCCACCGCCACGGAAGCCGCCTCCCCCGCCAGAACTGATCGTTCCGCCGCCGCGAGAGCCGCCGAAACCACCGGAACTTCGAACGGCACCTCCGCCATTGAAGCCGCCGAAACCGCCGGAGCTGCGAACCGTTCCGGCACTGCCACGGTAGCCGCCCGAACTGGCATAGGGGCTGGAACGGTAACTGGGCGAAGCTGCGAAAGCCGGACGGCTGCCGAACGATGCGGCGCGCGCGCTGGTGGCGGACAAAGGCATCGACGGACTACGTCCCGCTGAGGGTGCCGACCGAACATAGCCTCCCCGTGAGCCTTGATACGGCGTGGAGGTGCGCCCGGGCGGTCTCTGGCCGCTCGACGACCAGGTTCCCCGCAAGCCATCCGTGTGATGCCGATAGGGTCCGTTGTGTCCATAGCCCCAATAAGGGTGGTGGTGGCCGTACCAGCCATAGTAAAAAGGTGAGTAGAACCCCCACGGGTACCAGGAATCGTACCACCACCAACTGCTCCAATAGGGATAACCCACCGGGTAATAGTAGGAGGAATAATAAGGATAGCCCCAGTAGGAAGCTCCCGGGTAGCCATAGTCATAGGCGTAGTCGGGCACCGGGCTCGTGGCGTAAGGCGCGGGCGCCGTCGTCGTATACGGAACTGGAGCCTGCGCACTGGAAGCCGGCGCTGTCGCAACCGGCTGGCTGCGAATTTCCGCCCCGCGCTGAATCAGAGCCGTCTGGACGTCGTCTGGAACCCCGTGCTTCTTCAGCGCCACGATCTCTTCCGCACTGGGGTTATAGGCGATTCCCGACGCCTTGATGTAGGTCTTCACCACCTCGGCGTCCACTTTCGCGTCGAGCATCTTCACCACGTCGGCCACTCCCGGCGAGTACGCCGGTGGTGTTTGGGTGATCGCCACCGGGGCGGGCTGTGTCGCCTGGCCCATCGGCGCGACGACATCACCGGCGAAAAGAGTCGGAGAGAGCAAAAGCGCGACGGACAGCAACGCTCCAGGACTATGGGCCCTCATGGACCCTTGGATGAGCGAAGTTCTCATAACGGGTGGGCGAAATTATGACGCCTATGAGTACTGTTACCCTCCTGCCGAAGTTGTCAAGCCCGGTTTGCATCGCGCCGGCACTTGCCGCCGCCCCGCTGTCCCGCTAGGCTCGGCGGCATGACGACACTTGCGGCTCGGACTGGTGAAGCCGCTATTCTGCGCCGCATCCGCGCCCGCACCAGGGCGCCTGGTTTCGAGAAATATCTCGAGCGATTGCTGGTTGAGCTCTGCCGGATCGACACCACCCCCAGCCCGACAATCGAGCGGATGCGACTCGCGGAAGGGAGTTGCTTCAAGATCGTCGAACGCGAACTCGGGCCGTTGGCTGGAGGAGGATGCCTCCAACCGCGCCCGATTAACCCGGCGATCAAAAACCATCCGCATTTCTCACAGTTGCACTTTACCAAAACGGCCGAGCGCCCCGCCGGGCTGACTGCTGAGGAAGCCTATGAGGGACGGACGGGCCTGGTTTACGTGCTGCCTGGCTCGGGAAGCCGGCCGGGTTTGTCGGTGGCGCTGAACGCCCACGTCGATGTCGTTGCGCCCTACTTCCCTCCGCGCACAAGCGGCCGTTCAGTGACGGGGCGTGGCGCATGCGACGACAAAGGCCCGGTAGTCGGGGTCGTGGCGGCGCTCAAGGTGCTGGCTGAAATCCTCGCCGAAAGGCAACTGAAATTGAACCGGAACGTCGTGGCGATGTTCGTCGTCGAGGAGGAAACCGGCGGGAACGGCTCGCTCTCACTGGCGGTCGATCGTGAATTGAAGCAGCTCTACGAGAGCCTGCTGGTTTGCGAATGCACGGGGCTCAAAGTCCATCCGGCCAACCGCGGTGCCGTGTGGTACCAGGCGCGCCTGGAGGCTCCGGCGGGCGCATCGGCCCTCGAACTTGCTGCGTTCGTGATTGAAGAACTCGAAAAAGAAGGCAGCGCGCTCCGCGCCGAAAGCAGCCATCCGCTTTTTCCGCAACGCCCAGTCCAGACCTGCCACGGCATCATCGGTCCTTACGGAGAGCATCCCAGCCGGATTTGCGGCGAAGTGAGCTTCCGGATTGTGGTCGGGCGGGAGCCGGGCGGCTCGGTCGAGGCGCTGGTGCGTGATTGCCTGGAATCCGGGCTGGCGACCTATGTCGGGCTATACGGCGACAAGGCTAAAGTCACGGATCCGGCGACCGGCAAACCGATGGTGGCGCAGCATTACGCCTTGCACCGATCGGGTATTGGATTTGAGGTGACCGTGTATGGAGCTTCCGGCCACATGGGCTCGATCCGCGAACGCGACGGCGCGATTACCAAGATGGCACACCTGGTTCGCAGCCTCGTCTACTCGAAGCTGCGGCTCGAATCCCTCGCTGCCGGCCCGGTGCAGATCGAGCTCGCTTCCCCGGCGCGCGGACTTCAGTCCGCAGCGAGACCGCAACCGCCCCGGCGCGCTACCTCCAATCCACCGCAACCCCCGGAAGCTAACCGCCCGCCGGTTGCTCCTGCTGAGCTGGTCCTCGAAGGCGGACAGGGATTTGTTCCCACGCACTCTCTCGACGAGGTGATGGCGCGGATGCGTCACGCCGCGGAGCGCGGAGCGCGGAATTATCTTGGCACCGTCGGCCGCGAGGAAAGGGGTGGCGAGGTTGTGACCATCACCTACGAGAAATTGCACAATGTTGCCTATGACGGCGACCCGGCTTCGCCGTCGATGCAAAACGCAATCGCTACCGCCAGGGCCTGCGGTTTTTGGAAGGAAGAGCCTGTTCTCGGCTGGACCGTCTCCTGCGATGCGCGGCTATTCGCTTCCGAATATCCGGCCATGCCGGTGTTGACGTTCGGCCCCGGCCAACTCGCTTTTGCCCACTCGGACCACGAGCAAATCGGCTTGGACGAGGTCCGATCGGCGGCCGAGTTCCTGGTACTGTTCATCCTGAGGCAAACAGGAACATTATGAAAACTAAACTTCGTGTAGGGGTAATTGGCGCGGGCTCGGTCGTCCGCGAGATTTATCAGCATTTGTATTTCCACAGCGAATATTCCGATCTGCTGAAAGTCACGGCCGTGGCCGACCCCAACGAGGAATCACGGAATTGGCTGGGTGGCCTGGCGGGGGTGCCGCCCGTGCACCGCTTCGCCAGGTATCACGACATGCTCAGCCAGGTGCCTTTGGACGCCGTCCAGGTCAACACGCCCGATCACTTGCATTGCGAGCCAACAGTAGCCGCGCTGAATGCCGGACTCGACGTCGTTGTGCCCAAACCGGCCGCGGCCACTGTCAAGGATGCCCATGCCATGATCCAGACGGCGAAGAAGAGCGGCCGGTTTCTCGGCATCGATTTCCACAAGCGCGAGGATCCCCGCATCAAAGAGGCCGCAGCGCGGTTCCAGAGCGGGCGGTACGGCAAGTTCCAGGCGGCCGTGTTTTACATGCTCGACAAGTTGCTGGTGGCGGACCCGAACCGCCAGCCGCGGTACTTCGCCTCGCCTGATTTTGCCGAGCAAAACACGCCTGTGTCTTTTCTAACCGTCCACATGGCAGATGCGCTGATGCACATCACCCGCGAGAAACCCGTCGAAGCGCGGGCGACTGGCTACGCCCACAAGCTGCCCTCGTTGCAGCCTACCCCCGTCGCCGGCTATGATCTCGTTGACACCGAGGTTCGGTTCGCCAGCGGCGCGCTGGCGCATTTCCTCACCGGGTGGGCTCTGCCGGACAGCGCGTGGTCCACGACCGTGCAATCGGGCCGGCTTATCTGCTCTGAGGGTCTGATCGACCTGGGCTTGGATACGCCCGGCCTGCGCGAGATCCACTCCGAGGGCGTCCTTGAGGTCAACCCGCTGTTCCGCAATTTTGAACCCGACGGGAAGGTGACCGGCTACGGCATCACCAGCCCCGGCCGGCTCTATCAGCAAATCCTCATGCTGCGCAACGGGGAGCTTTCGCCGGACCGCCTGACATCAGCGCTCGATGCCCTGACCCTGGACTTTTACACCACCCTTGTGTTGGAGGGAGCCGAAACGAGCCTGGAACAAGGCAAAGTCCTCCGCGGCGGTGTCACCGCGGGCGCGGTCGTGGACCTGCGGGAGCTGGCCGCCCGCGAACTCGGCCCGGGGCCGGCGAGAGAATACGGGATGAGCTGACGGTTTAGCCTTTAGCCTCCCGCGCTCAGCCTTTAGACTGGTTCTCACTCTGTGCGCTGTAGATCGTGCAATTGGCTTCTTTTGAAAGCGGCGGCGTTCCTGCTGTATTTCGGCGCGTGTTCCCTGGGGCTGTCGGCGGCTCCGAACGGGCGTTTCCTGGTTAAGGAGTGGACGACCGATGATGGGATGCCGCAGAACGTCGTGCTCTCGATGACCCAGACCCGCGACGGTTACCTGTGGCTCGGGACCGGAAACGGGTTGGCGCGTTTCGACGGGGTCCGTTTCAGGACCTTCGACGAGAATCAGGCTCCAGAGCTCAGTGGCAGCAAAATCGTGAGGCTGTTCGAGGACAGCCGGCGCAACCTCTGGATCGCAACAGATAATGCGGGGGTCATGCAGGCGGATCCGAAGGGCAGGATTACGCCAGTAAGCCTCGGTGAATTCGCGAGGGAAGGACCGCTGACCAGCATCTGTGAAGACGCCGTCGGCAACATCTGGTTCTGCATGTCCAAGGGCCAGCTTTACTTCCATGCCGACGGCAAGAGCCGCCTGGTGCTCCGGAACTGTCGCGCGGTAATGGCGGACAATTCCGGGCTGATTTGGATCGCCCAGCTCCAGGGCGCGTTACTTGGCGGTTCCGTCTCGAACCTCGCCCACTCGCTGTCGCTGACTTACGAGGCCGAAGTGGGTGGCAAAGTGGACTTTCTGGTGTCCAGCCGGCATGGAGGGTACTGGTGCCTGGCCAATGGCCGCATCGGGAAATGGCAAAGGGAGCAACGGGAGAAGGATCTTGGAGCCTACCCCTGGAACGCGGACGTGCCCATTCTGGCGGCCTGCGAAGATCTGGACGGCAACCTGGTTGTGGGTACCTACGGCGAAGGTGTTTATTGGTTTGATGCCCAAGGCAACGTGAGCCGCGTGCCGGAGGTAGCTTATGAAATGATCTGGTGCCTGGCCGTCGACCGCGAGGGCGATTTGTGGGTCGGCACCAACCGCGACGGGCTGTATCGCGTGAAGCGGCAGAAATTTGATGTCCTGGCCGGCACGCAGGGAACTACCATCCAGTCGGTTTGTCCGGACAGCCGGGCCGGAGTCTGGATCGGCTATCACAGTGAGCGCGTCGATTACTGGAATGGGCGTGAGCTGCAGCAGGTCACGAATATTTGGCCCGCTTCCATACCTTCGCCTCCGGGGCTTGACCGGTTCTATGTCCAAACTGTTTTCCAGGATGCTGACCGCCAATTGTGGGTGGGTGGATCCAGCGAGCTGCCGACCCGGTTGTGTTTTTACAAAATCCAGGACGGCCGGGCGGTCCCCGTGTTCGGTCCCCCGGCTCTCAACCGTGACCCCTCGGCGATTTACCAGGATGCGACAGGCTCAATCTGGATCGGCACTCAGGGGGGGCTCCTCAACTGGTCCGCCGGCGCCTGGAAGGCCTACACCACCCGCGACGGCCTTTCCTCGGACTCCGTGCGCGCCATCGCGAGCGACCGGGGCGGCAACTTATGGGTCGGAACTGACCGTGGTGGGCTCAACCGCCTGCGCGACGGGAAATTCACCGTGTTTCGGAAACAGGCCGCTGATGGTTTGCCGGGCGATGATGTTTCCTCGCTTTACGTCGATAAGGAAGATGTCCTTTGGATCGGCACCGCCAGCGGTCTGGCACGTTACGACCATGGCCAATGGGCACGTTTCACGACCCGCGACGGGCTGGCGAGCAACCGCATCGGCTACTTGCTGGAGGATGACCGGGGCTACCTCTGGATCGGTTCCATCGCCGGTTTGATGCGCGTTCCCAAACGCGCCCTCAACGAGTCTGCGCTCAGCCACAGCAACACAATTCCGTGCCGTGTGTTCGGCAAACCTGACGGCCTGCCCACCGGTGAGTGCAGCGCCGGGTCGCAGCCCGCGGCCTGCCGCACCCCCGATGGGAGGCTGTGGTTCCCCACGATCAAAGGCCTGGTGATGGTCCAGCCCTCAGAGCTGCAACCCAACACCAACCCTCCGCCGGTCATTATTGAGGCCGTCCGCGTTGACGGCGAACTCAAGAGCGCGGACGTTTTGCGCGCACCCGCTCCCAGCTCCATCACCATTCCAGCCGGCAAAGAAAGCCTCGACATCTTTTTCGCCAGCCTCAATTTTTCTGTGCCGGACAGCGGCCAGTTCAAGTACCGGCTCGATGGCCATGAGCGGGATTGGACCCAGGCGGAAGCGCAAAGGCGTTATGCCCACTACAGCCGGCTGCCCCACGGGCATTATCGTTTCCAGGTCAAGGCCTGCAATGAGGACGGGCTGTGGAACGAAACGCCCGCCTCCCTGGAAGTGATCGTGCTGCCGCCTTTCTGGCAGACGTGGTGGTTTCTGACCGGCGCCACCGTGGCGCTGCTCGGGTTGATCATCGGCACGGTCTCTTACGTCTCCACCCAGCGGCTTCAACGCCAGTTGGCAGCCCTGCGCCAGCAGGAGGCGATCGAAAGAGAACGCGCCCGCATTGCCCGCGATTTGCACGATCAATTGGGCGCAAACCTCACCCAGGTTGCTTTGCTCGGCGAAATGGCCGAGGCCGACAAAGACCAGCCAAAAGAGGTCGAATCTCACGCCCGGCAAATCTCCCAGACGGCGCGCGAGACCACCCACGCCCTGGATGAAATCGTTTGGACGGTTAATCCCTCTAACGACACGCTCGACGGCTTGGTCAACTATGTCTGCAAGTACGCCCAGGATTACCTGGCCATGGCGGGATTGAAATACCGGCTCGAGGTCCCGCCTGAGCTGCCAGGGGTCCCTATCTCGCCGGAGCTCCGCCATAACGTGTTCCTTGCCGCCAAGGAAGCCGTCAACAACGTCGTCAAGCATTCGGCGGCTTCGTCGGCCTGGCTGCGCCTGGCCCTGGTGCCGAACGGGTTCACTCTGGAAATTGAGGACAACGGGCGCGGTCTTGGGCCGGCGGACACAAGGAAACGCAGGAACGGCCTGAACAACATGCGCAAGCGCATGGAAGAGGTCGGCGGTCAATTCGAGCTGACCCCGCGGGCCGAGGGCGGGACCCGCGTGAAACTGGTCGTTCCCCTCCGCAAACCGGGCGCGCCTCGCATTGACGGCGAGCGTCGCCAGCCCTAACACTCTCTGCACACTATGCCCATCACGGTTTCCATCGTCGAGGACAACGAACAACTCCGCACTACCCTGGCGCGTGTCATCGGCCGCACCGAAGGCTTTCGCTGCCTTAGCCATTATGGCGACGCGGAATCCGCGCTCGCGAGCTTGCCTAAAGACAAGCCCGACGTTGTACTGATGGACATCAACCTTCCCGGCATGAACGGCGTCGAATGCGTGCGCCGCCTCCGGCAGGTAGTCCCCGCGCTTCAGATCGTCATGCTCACAGTTTACGAGGACACCGACAACATCTTCAACGCGCTGGCTGCCGGCGCCGCCGGCTACCTCCTCAAGCGCACCAGGAGCGCCGAGTTGATCGAGGCCATCCGCGAAGTCCATCGCGGCGGCTCGCCCATGACCACTCACATCGCCCGCAAAGTCACCCAGTCGTTCCAGCGGGCCGGCCCATCCTCACAGCCGACCGAAAATCTCTCCGACCGCGAACAGGAGGTGCTCGACTGCCTCAGCCAGGGTTTTCTCTACAAGGAAATTGCCGACAAGCTCGGCATCAGCTACGAGACCGTCCACACGTACATCCGCCGCATTTACGAGAAACTTCAGGTCCGCACCCGCACCGAAGCGGTCGCCAAATTCCTGAAACGGTAAACGGGGGAACACCGCGTTGTGGACGTGCGAGCACCACGCCCCGCGGGAGCGTGTCAGCCCTGTCTCTACCGACAGAAATGAACTGAACCACGAGGCGGGTCTCCTGAGGCCTTGCATCAATGGCGATTCGATGACATAGTCCGGCGCTCATGGGTTTTCCGAAGTGGAACTCCAGGACAAGCGGCCTGGCCGCAGGTCTGGCCGGCGGCCTGCTGGTCGCGGGCCAGTATTTCGCCTCCGCGCAGCAGCTCCGATTTGACTCGGCCGGCCTGCGCGCCGGCGTCACCGCCAACGAGTCAGGAACAGCTTTTCACCAGGTGGAAACCGTCGCGAAATGGGACACGCCGTTGGACTGGGATTTCGGCCAGGGGTGGTGGATGAAGCTTCAAGCTTCGGTTTCGGCTGGCTGGCTGGGCGACCCGGGACACGATGCCTTCATCGGGACAGCCGGGCCCGGCGCGCTTTTGGGGTGTGGTGTTTTTCCGGTTACATTCGAGGGCGGGCTGAGCCCAACGTTCCTCAGCCAGCCTGATTTTGGCACAAAGAATCTTGGCAGCAACGCCCAGTTTACCAGCTACGCCGGTTTGAATTTTCATTTGGGGTCTACGGTCCGGCTCTCCTACCGTTTCCAGCACATGTCCAACGCCGGATTGAGCAGCCACAATCCGGGGCTGAACCTGCACATGTTCGGGGTGAGCCTCCATTTTTGACATGCAGGTCGTCTCGGGCTTCTTTCGCGCCTCCGGATGGGAACCCTTGACGCCGTGCGGTTCCGAAACCAAAGTCCCTCATCGCGGCGACGTGACCAGTTTGATTTATGAATAGTGCTCACAGTTTGTTTGATTCCCTTCAGAAATTTGACACCGGCGCCGGCCGCCAGGGCTGGTTGTATTCTCTGCCGCACCTGGAGAAGGCCGGCGTGGGGCCGGTTTGCCGGCTGCCCATTTCGATTCGCCTGGTGCTGGAGTCTCTGCTGCGAAATTGCGACGGCAAGCGCGTACACGAACAGAATGTTCGCGCGCTGGCCAACTGGAAACCCAAGGCGCCCCGCGCCGAGGAGGTCCCGTTCGTCGTCGCCCGCATTGTGTTGCAGGATTTCACCGGCGTGCCGTTGCTGGTGGACCTCGCGGCCATGCGTTCCGCCGTCACCCGGCTCGGCAAAAATCCCAAGCTTATCGAGCCGCTGGTGCCGGTGGACCTCGTCGTCGATCACTCGGTCCAGGTTGATTTCTACGGCACTCCGGATGCCCTCCGCCGCAATCTCGACGTCGAGTTCCAGCGCAACCGCGAGCGGTATCAGTTCCTGAAATGGGGCATGCAAGCCTTTGACACGTTCAAGGTCGTGCCCCCTGGCATCGGCATCGTCCACCAGGTCAATCTCGAATACCTCGCCCAAGGCGTGCTGGCGGCCCAAATCACGCACAATTCCGGCGCCGCAACCCTCTACTTCCCGGACACGCTCGTAGGCACGGATTCGCACACTACGATGATCAACGGCCTGGGCATTGTCGGCTGGGGCGTCGGCGGCATCGAGGCCGAGGCCGGCATGCTCGGGCAGCCGGTTCATTTTCTCACCCCGGATGTCGTCGGGGTGCACCTGACCGGTTCGCTTCGCGAGGGCGTCACCGCAACCGATCTCGCGCTCACCGTCACCCAGATGTTGCGCCGGGCCAAAGTGGTGGGCAAATTCGTCGAGTTTTACGGACCCGGCGCCGCGGCGCTGCCGGTGGTGGACCGCGCCACCATCGCCAACATGGCGCCGGAGTATGGAGCGACGATGGGGTTCTTCCCGATAGATCAGGAGTGTGTCGCTTACCTTCGCGGCACCGGGCGCAGCGAGGAGCATTGCCTCCTTTACGAAAACTATTACCGGGCACAAGGACTATTTGGGATTCCAAAAAAGGGAGAGGTGGATTATTCCGTGGATCTCGAGGTGAATTTGGCCGGTGTCGTGCCCAGCGTCGCGGGTCCCAAGCGGCCGCAAGACCGGATCGAGTTGCCAAATCTGCGGCAGGAGTTCGAAGCCGCCTTCCTGCGACCTGTCACCGAAAACGGCTTCGGCAAGGGCGCAAGCGACCTGCAACAGGGCTACCCCGTCTCGATCAGTGACGGCGTAACGGCCGGCGGGGGCAGCCAGGAACCGGTGTCAGCACTCGCCGCTCAGTCCCGGAACACCAACCCGCAGACAGAACTTGAAATGGCCAATAACCGCCCCACGCCGGGCCCGGCCCGGGCGCAGGCACATCCCGGTCAGGCCCAAATCCGTCATGGCAGCGTGCTGATCGCCGCGATCACCAGTTGCACCAACACCAGCAATCCTTCCGTGATGATTGCGGCCGGATTGCTCGCCCGGAAGGCGGTCGAGCGCGGCCTGAGGGTCAGCCCGGTGGTCAAGACCTCGCTGGCTCCCGGTTCACGAGTCGTCACAGATTACCTGGCCAAGTCCGGGTTGCAGCCGTACCTCGATCAACTCGGGTTCAACCTCGTCGGCTATGGTTGCACGACCTGCATCGGCAACTCGGGCCCTTTGCCCGTCCCCGTTGATGACGCGATCGGCAAATACGATCTGGTCGCCGCTTCCGTGCTCTCGGGCAACCGCAATTTCGAAGCCCGCGTGCACCAGAGCATCAAAGCCAACTTCCTCATGTCCCCGCCCCTGGTGGTCGCATTCGCGCTCGCGGGAACCGTGGACATCGACCTGTCCAAAGAGCCCATTGGCAAAGGCAAACAGGGAGAGCCGGTCTATTTAAGAGACCTCTGGCCGACCCAGGGGGAAATCGCCGACCTCATGAGGAGTGCTCTGCAGCCCGAAGTCTTCCGGAAGTTATATCGCGACTTCACTCAGCAGAATCCCAAATGGAACGAGATCCCGGCGACCACTGGCAACGCGTACGAGTGGGATTCCAAGAGCACTTACATCCAGGAGCCGCCGTTCTTCGCGAGTTTCAGCCTGAAGCCGGGCCGGGTCCGGGAAATTACAGGTGCGCGTGCCCTCGGCATCTTCGCGGACAGCGTCACGACCGACCACATTTCGCCGGCCGGCAGCATCAAGAAGGCCTCTCCCGCGGGCAAGTACCTGATGGAGCACGGTGTCGCCGCCGGGGACTTCAATAGCTACGGTTCGCGCAGGGGAAATGACCGCATCATGACTCGAGGCACTTTTGCCAACGTCCGCCTCAAAAACCTGATGGTGCCGGGTACAGAGGGAGGTGTGACGAAATGTTTTGCGGCCAAGGGCTGCGCTTGCGCTCCGGGTGAGGTGGTGCCCATTTTCGATGCCGCGATGGCCTATAAGCAGGAGGGCACGCCGCTGATCATTCTCGCCGGCCAGGAATACGGCACTGGCAGCTCGCGCGACTGGGCCGCCAAAGGCACGGCTTTGCTTGGGGTCAAAGCCGTCGTAGCCCAGAGCTTCGAGCGGATCCATCGCTCGAACCTCGTCGGCATGGGTGTTTTGCCGCTCCAATTCAAGGAAGGCACTAACGCTCTGACGCTCAAGCTCGACGGCACCGAAACCTACGACCTGCTGGGGGTCGGCCCCGGTTTGAAGCCCCGACAGGACCTCACCCTCCGCATCACGCGCAAAGATGGTTCAGTCGAAAGCATCCCCGTCACCTGCCGAATCGATACGCCGATCGAGATCGACTACTACCAACACAACGGCATTCTCCCCTTTGTGCTAAGGCAGCTCCTCGCCCAATAACGGCATCGACAGAGGTGAGTCTCGGTCCTACCGTCGTTCCGGCATATGGACTCGAGCGCCGCACCGGCACCGGCGGGATCGAACCAATGGTTCGTGACAACCCACTGGTCGGTGGTTCTTTCCGCGCAAGGCCGGGATTTGGCGCGCTCCACCGAGGCTCTGGAATCGCTCTGCCGCGCTTATTGGTTCCCCCTGTATGGTTATGCCCGCCGCGTCGGCTACAACGCCGCGGATGCCGAGGATCTGACGCAGGGCTTCTTCGCCCGGTTGCTCGAGAAGGATTTCCTGCGCTTGGCCGCGCGTGATAAGGGCCGGTTTCGCACGTTCTTACTGACCGCGCTGAAGCGCTTCATGGCCAACGAGTGGGACCGTCAACACGCTCAAAAACGCGGGGGTTTCACCACCGTCATCCCGATCGACGCGGAGTTGGCAGAAACCCGCTTCGCCTCGGAAGGCGCCCACAATATCCCGCCCGACCGGGTGTTCGACCGCCAGTGGGCCATGACGCTGCTCGAGAGCACGATGGACCGCCTCCGTCAGGAATACCTCGAAACCGGTCGCGCCAGGCTTTTCGAGTATCTGCGCGATTGCCTTGCCAGGGAGGAATCCGCGCTGCCGTATGCCGATATCGCCACACGGCTCAACTTGACCGAACCCGCCGTGAAGATGGCGGTCCAGCGTCTGCGGCGCCGCTACCGCGAAATCCTAAGGGACCAAATCGCCCAAACCGTTTGTTCCCCGGAAGAAATTGAGGAGGAAATCCGGCAACTGTTCTCAGCTTTCTAGACTGTTTGGCCCCACTCTGTCGGGCAGATTCCGACGGTTGTGCGGGTTCGCGCCGCGTTTTGCATGGCTACTTTAAGGAGTGCGTGTCCCCGACCGTCGCCATACAATCCGACCGTTACCTTGCCCACACTCCGCTTAAGTAATCCATGAATGCGTATGGCGGAAAATCAAAGCCAGCCTGATTCGGGCTCGAGATGCGTCCAATGCGGTGCGGAAATGGCGGCGAAAGCTCCGCTGGGCCTTTGTCCCAAGTGTTTGCTCAAGACCGGCCTGGGAAGCGGGCCGGACGAGCAGCAGAAGACGGAGGTTGCGCCCGGTGTTCCCACGGCGGGAATTCTGCATCCAGGCGAACAGTTTGGCCATTATCGGATTTTGGGGATCCTGGGCGGCGGCGGTATGGGCTCGGTGTTCGAGGCGGACGACCTGGAGACCGGACGCCGGGTGGCACTGAAGGTCCTCGGCCAGGCGCTGGATGCTCCTGACGCCCGGGAGCGATTCTTCCGCGAAGGGCGCCTGGCAGCCTCCATCAACCATCCGAACAGCGTTTATATTTTCGGAACCGAGGAAGTCGGCGGGACCCCGGTCATCGCGATGGAGTTGGTTGCGGGAGGTACACTTGAAGAGTTTGTCCAGACGCATGGCCCCATGTCTACGGGCGACGCCGTCGATGCCGTGCTGCAGATAATCGCCGGGCTCGAAGCGGCCCAAAAAGTCGGCATTCTCCACCGCGATATCAAGCCATCCAATTGTTTCCGGGCGCTCGACGGCACCGTGAAGATCGGCGACTTCGGCTTGTCCATTTCGACCGCCATCCGTACCGAACCGGCTTTGACTGCGACTGGCGCTTTCCTCGGGACCCCGGCGTTTTGCTCCCCGGAGCAGTTGCGCGGCGAGGAGCTTAACGCGCGGTCGGATATGTACTCCGTCGGCGCCACGCTGTTCTACCTGCTAACAGGCCGGACTCCGTTCGAAGCAAAGAACGCAGTCGCCCTCATCGCTACTGTTCTCGAGCACCCGGCGCCCTCGCCGCGACAAATCCGGCCTGGGATTCCGGAGGGGCTGGCGAGAATCGTGCGGCGTTGCCTGGAAAAGCAGTCGGGTGAGCGCTTCAAGACTTACGGCGAGCTGCGCCAGGCCCTCGCCCCGCATGGCTCCGCCGCGCCCGTTCCCGGCCGGCTGGCCCTGCGCTTTGCCGCGGGGCTGCTGGACTTGCTCATTCTGAACGCTTGCATCATCACGATCCTGTCCCTGTTCTCGCTCGACCCGCTGAGTTGCCTTAGCTTGTTCATGAGCAATCCCGCCAGGTCTTTCGCAATCTTCGGCTCGTTGATGCTCGGTTCCGTCCTGTATTACACGGTGCTCGAGGGGCTGTGGGGGGCCACGCTTGGGAAAAGGATATGCCGCCTGCTAGTGGTCGGCCCTCATCGGAGCATGCCCGGCATCCCGCGCGCCCTCGGGCGCGCACTCATCTACGTGCTGGCCCCCACGCTTCCGACCTGCGCAGTTTACGCCGGCACGAAGAACTTCCTCCTGACCTCGGACCTGTGGCAGGCGCTTGTCGGTTTTTCCGTTTATGTGATTTTCGGCTTGCTGTTCGTCACCGCCCGGCGGAGAAACGGGCTGGCGGCGGTCCAGGATTTGGCGACGGGAACGCGCGTAATCTCGAGGCTCGACCTGGAGGCACGAAGTACCTTGGCGGCGGTTGAGGCGCCGCCCCGTGGCATCGACAAACTTCCGCTGGTGGGGCCCTACCACGTCCTGGACACTCTGAGCGAATCGCCCAGGGAGAGCTGGCTGCTCGGCTACGACTTGCGCTTGTTACGCAAAGTCTGGATTCATCTGGTTCCCGCCGGCACACTCCCTGTCGCCGCAGCGATCCGCCACCTCAGCCGGATGGGACGCCAACGGTGGCTCACTGGTTTGCGCTCGCCGTCGGCCAATTGGGATGCCTTCGAGGCCCTGGATGGCAAACCGTTGCCGGCCATTGGCGCGCTACCTCAGCCCTGGGCTCAGGTCCGCTACTGGTTGTTCGACCTGGCGGAGGAACTCGCCGCTGCCGAAAAGGACGGCACGCTTCCGGTGCTGGGACCGGACCGGGTATGGATTACGAACGAAGGTCGCGCCAAATTGCTCGATTTTGCTGCCCCAGGACCAAAGTCTGGTCCCGCAGCCGCCGCAACACCGGAACAGGAATCCAAGGCGCCCCCGGTTCTCCCGAGCCTTCCCCCCGGGCCGCATTTCCTGAACCAAGTTGCCGTTTTGGCCCTGGAGGGGCGTTCGGCGACCAACACCGGAGAAACAAGACGCGCTACGCTGCTGCCACTCGAAGCGCGCAAGTTGATCATCAATCTGCCCGGGCAGCCCAATATAGCCGCGGTGAGAGCAGCTCTCAAACCGCTCCTGCACCGTCCCCCCATAGTGACTCGGGCACGGCGGGCGTGCGTCGTGGCGGCGTGCGCCGGATTGCCCCTGTTCGTGTTTGTCGCCTCGTTGTTCGGTATCCGCATGATGCAGCAATGGAACCAGCAAAACCCCGGCATGATGCAGCTCTCGCAATTGTTGCAGCAACGAGCGGCGCTGCGCTTGTGGGGCCAGGCCGGGCGCGGACCGGGCGATGAAAAGCTCGGAATTTACATCGCCAGGCATTACCGGGCAGTCATCACCAATGAGGCTTCCTGGAACAGTTTCTTTTCCGTCATGATGATCAAAGGTGATTCCAGGCGGTTCGCGGAAAAAAGCCTCTCTGATTACCCCGCGCCGACGGCACAACAAATGACCGAGGCCGATGCAGCCGTTGCCCCGATGGTTCGCAGCGTGGAATTCTTCGACCTGTTGAAAAAGCCGTGGTTCCTGGTCAGCCTGGTGTACGGGACGTTTGCGATTTACGTCGCAATTCCCGCGTTTCTGGCCGCGATTCTCTTCCGTGGCGGGCTGGTAGTGCGCGCAGCCGGGGTTGCTTTTGTGCGCAAAGACGGCGAGCCGGCCTCCCGGTTGCGCCTGGGCTGGCGAGCTTTGGTTGCGTGGAGTCCCGTGGGAGTTGCTCTGGTTCTTGTGCCGTTGCTGGCCCGGGAGACCTTGGCCGTAGCGGCCTTTGGACCCGCGGTGCTGATGGGCCTGCTGGCCACCTTGGACGTCCTGCTGCCCGAGCGTGGCTTGCCCGACCGTGTGGCCGGCACGTGGCCCGTGCCCAGGTGAGCTTGCGAGGAGAAGGCACGATCTCCAGCGGGAAAAGCCTTAGACAGCCTTGGTCGCAACCCGCGGCTTCCGGCCCAGTGGCGTATCCCCTCAATCTTGGGTCGGAGCGCCGAGTTGCACTCGGCTTACACGCCGCCGTCGGCGCGCTTAAGCCGATCAAAAATCGGCGCTCCGACCCAAGGCTGAGCGGATACCCGGTGGCTCTGAACTGTTTTGGCATCTGAAGGAGGTTTGGCTAGAATCCCGCGTTGTTAGTGGGTGCCTCGGGCGTGGCGTGGGCGAGCAGGTAGCCCGGCATGACGAGCGGAGGCAGACCATTACGGCAAACGAATGGAAACGACTGGGGCAACGCGTGCCGGAGGACCGGCGTCAATGCAGGAAAGCGGTTGGGACGGAGGGTTGGCTGCGCGGACCATCGTCGGCACCGCCAAGCCAGCCAATGTGCTACTGTCGGTGATCGCAGAGAGGATCCGGGTGGCGGCGGACCACCTCCGGATTTCCCAAAAAGACCTGTTTGGAATCTTCGAGCCGCACACGGTCTTTGAAGGCGAAACGGCCCCGGCGTCAGACGGGGCGGCTCGAGGTTTTATCGTTGTCGAAACACACCATATGCTCGAGGGCATGGTGGGTAAAGGCGCGCTCAAGATCGTGTTTCCCCGCGACTTGCTGGGAGAAGGCGACCGTTATCGGAACGCAGGCGACGGGGTGGTGGAAGTGGTGTCCGCAGCGGAGGACGCTCGCTGGGAACAGGAGGCTGAGGCTGAGTCGGTCGTCAAACAGACGATGCGCGAGTTGATGACGGGCGAGAGCCTGAGCATGAGCCTGAAATGCCAGGCCACCGGCGCACCGTTTGCCGGCAGTGAGGGCCTGGTGTTGTGCGCGCATCGGGTTTTTGACTCCGGTTCAGGCCGTTACTTTTTGCATCCGGTGTTGCGGGGGGGTGATGAGAACGCGGCGCACGATAAGGAACTCATCGAGTTTATGATGAACTCGACGGCCGAGGTGCTCACCCGTGCCCAACGCATCGCTTACGATAAGGTCGTGCATGCCGCCGAGACGAATTCGACCCTGACCGCGCGGTTGGGGCTGCAACTGCCGACCAATGTCGTCGAAGGCCACCTCCGCGCGCTGCTCGACCTCGACCCCGAGATCATCGTCGGTGACGAGGACATGACCGCGCGCCTGCGCCAAATCCTGGCAGATCCCGACTATGTGCCGACGCGATGCGCGCTGGCCAGGGCGGCGGCGGCGATGCAGATGGACCACGCGATCCTGCTGCCGGCATCACGGCGGCGGCTCAGGGAACTGCTGAGGCAGTTGCCCGGGCGCGGCTCACCGTCTCCCGCGCAGTACCGGGCGATTATTGACCTGTTTTTTGGTGCGGGCGAAACTCAACAGCAAGAGCAGAGCCTTTTCCATCACCGCGAGCCGTTGTTGCGGGCCTTATCAGTCGCGCTCTCGGCCCAATGCCTTGATGAATGCGGCGATGCGGAGGTGCTGTCGCTGTACCTCAAGACCTTGATCGACAACCAGCGGATCATGGTGGAAACGCTGCTGCTGCGGAGGCTGCCTGCCGAGGAATCGCTGCCGGTGGACTGGTTCGAGCGCTGCGCGCCGTTGTCGGTCGCGCAGGAGCGGCAACTGGCCGCACTGGCACCCTCGGCTCCGCTCACCAAAGACGAGGTCGCCGGTCGTTTCCTGGCGATCGTCGATATTCTCTTCGAAGCGCTCGGCCAGGCGGCTGAAACCACGACTGAACCCTACCAGGCGGCGCGGGGCGATCTGCTCCAGTTGGCGATCCGGGCCATCACGTCGAGCAGCGACGTCATGCCATCCGTAGAACGCATCGTGTTTTTCACACTGCCATTCACGTACGATTGCGCGACGCCCAAGCTGGGTGTGGTGACGCGCAAGCCCGTGGAGGTCTGCGGCTCCGAGTTGCGGCCACAGGCGATGGCGGTCGGGGCGCAGATCGCCATCGAGATCCTCCTGCAGAAGTTCACGCGCAAGACCAATCCCTTCGCCGGCCTGAAAGTCACCATTGAGGGCCTGGGCAACGCCGGCAAGAACCTGGCGCGGATCCTGGCCGAGAAAGGAGCGGCCATCGTTGGCGTCAGTGACAGCAAGGGAGCGATCATCCGGCCGGCAGGGTTCAGCGGGGAGGACCTGGCCTCGCTCCTGGCTCACAAAGACGCCGGCAAACGGTTTGACACTTTCCGTTTTGGCCACGACCGGACGGCGCCGCCTGACCTGGCAGCCCAGTTTTACGCCGACCCCGCCGTGCTCAAGACGGTTGAAGCGGACCTGCTGGTGCTGACCGCGGTGCCGGGTTCGGTGGACGAGGAGGTCGCGGGAAAATTGCGCGTGAAGACGGTATGCGAACTCACCGGAGCCGCCATCACCGGTGTCGCCAAGAAAATCCTGAAGGATCGGCACATCGATGTTGTGCCCGACAACCTGGCCAGCTCGGGCGGTCTGCTGGTCTCGCTGTCCGAGATGCTGCAGAACAGCGCCGCCCAGGCCTGGGAACGCCAGCTCGAGGAACGGAACTTGTACGAACAGATCGCGAAGAGCTACGACGCGGTTATCAAGCTCGCCGGCCATTACAACGTGGATATCCC
>DATDCV010000667.1:0-11682 GCA_036524155.1 Verrucomicrobiia bacterium | reverse complement strand
CCCTGAGTTGCTGGTAGCTGAGCTTGCTGGTGCCTTTGAGCATCAGGTCCGGCAGGAAGGCGGAAGCCGGTTCGAAGCCCTTGAGGTTTTCTTCGTTGCCGTATCGGAGTGTCAGCACCAGGTGCACCTCTTCGCCGCGCGTTTTCTTCGGCAACAGCGTGACCTTGATCCCCGGCCGCATCTCCTGCCGCTGTACCCGGGCCTCGACGTTCTCAGGCGTCGCGTCGAAAACTTCGCCCTCGGAAATCGCCGCGCGGCCCTGGTAATTGGCCAGCAGCGTTTGCAGGTTGGGCGCGGGCGGCACGTCGACGCGTTCCGGCTTGTCAGTGGGCACGAACATTCCCACCGTGCGATTATTTCGTTGCAGATAGCGTGTAGCAGCGGCCTGCACGGCCTCGGGTGTGATTTTCTCGATACGGTCGCGATGCAGGAAATAGAGTCGCCAGTCACCTTGGGACGCCCATTCGCTCAGCCGGATCGCAATCTGGCTGGTCTCGGTGGAGGCCAACTCGCGCGCCTTGAGAATCTGTTGTTTCGCGCGATTCACCTCTTCGGCGGTCACGCCTTGGGCGCCAACCTTTTCGACAATGCCGATGGCCAGGTCACGCACTTCGTCGGGCGAGTTTCCGCGCGGCACCTCGGCATCAACCATGAACAGGCCGGGGTCGTGGTCGGCGCCGGCGTAGGCCGAGGCGCTGGCGGCCTTTTTCGTTTCGACGAGGCCTTTGTATAGCCGCCCCGAAGGCTGCGTGCTCAAAATATTCGCGAGCACCTGTAACGCGGCCGAGTCCTCGTGGCCGGCCGCCGGGATGTGATACGCCAGCGCGACTGCCGCGACATCGCCAACTCGGCGCAAGACGACCGTCCGCTCGCCGTCCTGCGCCGGCTCCTCGGTATAGGTCATCTCCAGCTTTCGGGACGGGCGCGGGATGGTGCCGAAATACTTCTGCACCAGCTCAAGGGCTTTGTTTTCGTCGAAACGGCCCGCGACGACCAGCACCACATTATCCGGCTGGTAAAACTTCTTGTAGAACGCGCGGAGGTTTTCCACCGGCACTTTCTCGATGTCGCTGCGGTTGCCGATGGTCGGCTTGCCGTAGTTGTGCCAATGGTACGCCGTCGCGGCGAGGCGCTTGCCCAGAACACCGGAGGGGGAGTTCTCGCTGCGCTCAAATTCATTCCGCACGACGGTCATTTCCGATTCGAGGTCCTCCTTTTTGATATAGCTGTTCACCAGGCGGTCGGCCTCGAGGTCGAGCGCGAATTCGAGATTCTCCTCCGACGCGTTCAGGGTCTCGAAATAGTTGACGCGGTCGCTCGAGGTGCTGCCGTTAAACTGGGCTCCGTGTTCCTGCAGCGCCTTCGGAACCTGCGGGTGACGCGGCGTGCCCTTGAAGACCATGTGTTCGAGCAGATGCGCCATGCCGGTCTCGCCATAGCCCTCCTGCCGCGAGCCGACCAGAACGGTCAGGTTCACCGTCACCTTGGACTGGGATTTGTCCGGGAAGAGCAACACTCGAAGGCCGTTATCGAGTTGGTATTCGGTGATGCCTTCGACCGAAGTGATTTTCCTGGGAGCCTCCGCGCCGCCGCAAATCTGGGAGCAAAGGAGGCCGCACACAATGAAAGCCAATCTGATGCTGGTCATACGCCGAGATTGGTTTCCTCCCGATATGAACACAAGACTTTTCGAGGCCGTAGCACCCCGTGGGACAGGCTTTCTGCCTGTTCTACAGGGAACGCAGCTGCTCGAATTTGCGCCAGGCCGCGCCGCTATCGATAATTTCAGCGGCGAGGTCCCAGCCCTCGGTCATTGAGCGGACGCGGTTGGCGACGAACAGCGCGGCGGCGGCGTTGAGCAGCACCGCGTCGCGTTTCGGGCCTCGCTCTTCCCCTTTTAAGATCGACCTGATGATCCTTGAATTTACCTCGCGGTCGCCGCCTCTCAGGTCGGCGAGGACGGCTCGTTGCACGGGAAAGGCATCCGCCGCCAGCTCTGAGGAGTTCAAGCCGTTTTCCTGATAGAACTCCGCGATAGTGCTTGGTCCCAGCGGCGACAGCTCATCCAGGTAACGCGTCGCGCCGCCTCCATCCCTCACGCTGCCGCAGACGACCATGGCGCGGCGGACACCCAACGACTGCAACACTCGCGCGAGGGGCTCGCACAAGTCCGGTCGCGGTACGCCGATGAGCGCGGCTGTTGGAGCCGCAGGGTTTAGCAGCGGGCCGAGGTAATTGAAGATGGTGCTTTGTCCGCGAGCGGCGCAAAGCTTCCGCGCGGGGATGATATATCGGAAACAGGGGTGGTACTTCGGCGCGAAAAAGAACGCAAACCCTCGCTCCCGCAACGACCGCACGGCGTCCTCCGGTCCCTGGTCGAAGGGGATTCCGAGGGCTTCCATCACGTCCGCGCTGCCGATCGGAGACGTGCTCGCCCGGTTTCCGTGCTTGGCGACCTTGACTCCCGCGGCGGCGGCGAGCAGCGCCACGGTGGTCGAAATATTGAACGTGCTGAGGCGGTCTCCCCCGGTGCCCACGACGTCCAGGAGTTCGCCGGACCGTAAAGAGTCGTCAAGCCGCGGTTGAACGGCGCGGGCGCGCAGTTCGCGGGCAAACGCAGTTATCTCCGCGGGCGTTTCGCCCTTGCGCGCCAATTCGCTCAGGAAGTCGGCTTTTACCTCGGCTGACACGGATTCCGCAACGAGTTGTTCAACGATCGTTCCGACGTCCTGGTCAGTCAGGCATTGAGCGGATCTTAATTGGCGTGTGTATTGCTCAAGCACGGTCTCAGCATAGGCGCCCGGGTCGGCGCTCGAAACTCTAAAGTTCCCTGTTCAGTCCACCAACTCCTTTTCGATTTGTTCGAGCGTTTTGGCCCTGGTCTCAGGGAGTTTGAACTTGATGAAGAAGAAGCCCGCCACGCAGATCACGGCATAGAGCCAGAAGGTCCCCGCCGAACCGAGCCTGGCGTTCAGGATTGGAAAAGTGTAAGTGAGGATGAAGCAGGCAATCCACAGAGCCGATACGGCGACAGCCATCGCCGCTCCGCGAATCCGGTTGGGAAAGATCTCCGAGATGACCACCCAGGTGACCGGGGCCAGAGACATGGCGTAACAGCCTATCGCCGCGAGGACCAGCAGCAGCATGGGCAGGCCCTTGACACTGGCGCTGTAGCAGAAGCCCATAGCCAGGTAGATCACCGCGAGGCCCGCCGCCCCCAGCAACATCAGCGGACGGCGTCCGCCGCGGTCGACCACGCCAAGCGCCACGAAGGTAAACACGAGGTTTACGGAGCCGGTCCACGCGATGTTCTTGAGCACGGTCGAGATGTCGTAGCCGGCGGCGCGGAAGATTTCTTCGGCGTAGTTGAAAATGACATTGATGCCGCACCATTGCTGGAAGACCGCGAGCACCACGCCGAGAACCAACACCTTGCGCATTTTGGGTTCGAGCAGGTCGGCAAAGCGCACATGCTGGATTTCCTCGCTGGCCAGCGTGGATTCGATGTCGGCCAGCGCCGCCCGGGCGTAGTTTTCTCCGCCGACTTTGGTGAGCACGTCCCGCGCCGGCTCCGATTTTCCATATTTCGCCAGCCAGCGCGGACTCTCGGGAACAAAGAGCATTCCGAGGAGAAACACCATGGCAGGCACGGCCGTCAGGCCGAACATCCAACGCCAGCCCTGCTGGCCGAACCAGGAGTTGCGGATGAACTCGTCGGTCGCTCCTTGCGGCAGGTCCCGCACGAGGAACCAGTTGATGTATTGCGCCAGCAGTATGCCGATTACAATAGTGAGCTGATTGATGGCAACCAGTTTGCCCCGCATCTGCGGCGGCGCAATTTCAGCGATGTACATCGGAGAGAGGTTCGACGCCAGGCCGATAGCGACGCCACCGAGCATGCGCCAGGCGATGAAGAGGATAAAAGTGCCGGCCAATGCGTTGCCGAGCGAGGTCAAGGCAAAGAGCAACGCCGAGGCGATCAAGAGCCGTTTGCGCCCAAAGCGGTCGCTAAGCGCTCCCGCCGTTACCGCGCCCACCAGGCAGCCAACCAGGGCGCAACTATTCGCCCAACCAATCTGCGCCTCGCTGGTCAGTTGAAAATATCTTTGAAAAAACGGTTTGGCGCCGCCGATGACGACCCAATCGTAGCCAAAAAGCAGGCCGCCCAGCGCGGCCACGACTGAAATCAGCCAGACGTAGCCCGTGTTAATTTTGCCGTTGGTGTTCTGTTGATCGCGTGCCGTTCCGGCGGTGATCATAGCGCTGGCAGGATTATTCCACGACGCGGCTGCCTTGTTTGCGCGCGGTGTATTGTTGCCGGATCCATTTGTAGGTGGCGGCGAGCCCCGTATCGAGCGGCGTGTGGGGTTCCCAACGGAGCACTTTCCGGATGAACGTGTTGTCGCTGTTGCGGCCCGCGACCCCTCGCGGGGCGGAAAGGTCGTGCGCCCGTTGCAGTTTCACGCCGGCGATCTTTTCGACCTTCGAGACCAGCTCGTTGATGGAAACCAATTCGCTCGACCCGAGGTTGATCGGCGTGGCGATGAGCGCGTCACAGTGCATGATCATGTCGATGCCCCTGGTGCAATCATCGATATACATGAAGCTGCGGGTTTGGTGGCCGTCGCCCCAAATGGTGATCGTGTGTTTGCCGGTGTCCTGCGCTTCGATGACTTTCCGGCAGATGGCGGCGGGGGCTTTTTCGCGGCCGCCATCCCAAGTGCCCCACGGGCCATAGACATTGTGGAAACGGGCGATGGCGGTTTTGAGGCCGCGCTCAGCCCAGTATTCCTGGCAGAACATTTCCGACATCAGCTTTTCCCAGCCATACCCGCGCTCGGCCATGGCCGGGTAGGCATCGGACTCTTTCAGAGCGCGCACGTTGGCGTCCTGCTGGAGGTCCGTGTTGTAGGCGCAGGCGGACGACGAAAAGAAATAGCGTCGAGCCCCGGCCCGGTAAGCCGATTCGATCAGGTGGGTGTTGATGAGAATGCTGCGCAGGCACTCGACCCGGAAGCGTTCGATGAAGCCCATGCCGCCCATGTCCGCCGCGAGGTTATAGACCTCGGCGGCGCCTTCGCAGACGCGCCGGCAATTGGCTTCCTGGCTCAGGTCCAGCGTCAGGCACTCGACTCCGGGGACCCGTTGATACCACTCCGGCAGCGGTTTCTTGTCGGCGGCGCGGATTCGGGTGAAGCCGCGGTCGTGGAAATAGCGCGCCAGCGCGCCCCCAATAAAGCCGCCCGCCCCGCCGATGACAATCAGATCATCCTTCGCAGGTTTCGGGTCTTTTTCGATCAATCGCTTCTTCTGCATAAGTCTTGCGGGCTGGCCGCAGTTCCCAAACAATTGGGACAGGCGAGATGCCCGTCCCCCGGGTTGGCTTGGTCAACGGCCGATATTCATTACGAGTGGCACTCTCCCTGAGTGCTCTTTGGCGCTGCCTCACCGATGGGTGCAGGACGTGAGCGCCAGTAGCGCCGCCAAGCCGATCAGGCCGGCGATGACGCGTTTGCCCGGCCTTTTCCCGGGTTGTGCCGAAGGTTTCATAGCTGGCGTCAGCATTAGCCGATACGCCCGGCCAAAGCCAGCAGAAAGCGAAATGGCCGTTGGCAACTTCGCCTTGGCAAGGTAATTACAGAGTATGACGCTTGAACGAGCCCGAGCCCGTCACACCCAACTCGTCGAGGAGATCCGCCGGCACGACCACGCCTATTACGTGCTGGCCCAGCCGACGATTAGCGATCCGGACTATGATCGGCTTTACCATGAACTTGCCGACCTGGAGCGCGGCTTTCCGCAACTGATTACGCCGGATTCGCCCACCCGGCGCGTGGGCGGCGAGCCTCTGAAGGAGTTCAAGCCGGTGCGTCATTTGCAGCCGATGACCAGCCTTGATAACACCTACTCGCAGGAGGAGCTTCAGGAGTTTGTCCGCCGCGTGCAACGGCTGTTACCCAACGAGACGCTCGAGTGGATTGTCGAACCGAAGATCGACGGCGTGGCGATCAACCTTCGGTACGAGAAAGGCGTTTTCACGTGCGGTTCCACGCGTGGGGACGGCACGACCGGGGACGATATCACGGCGAACCTCAGGACTATCCGAAGCATACCCACCGGCCTCCGGCGCAGGGCAGGCGTCCCGCCGGTTTCGAAGCCTCAGGCGGAAGTGGATGGAGCCCGGGGGGACGCTTGTCCTACGCTAGTGGAGGTGCGCGGCGAAGTGTACCTCAGCAAAGCCGGGTTCGAGAAGTTAAACGCGGAGCGCAAGGCCGCCGGAGAGGAGCAGTTCGCCAACCCCCGCAATGCGGCGGCGGGTTCGCTGAAGCAATTAGATCCGCGGATTGTGGCGAAGCGGCCGCTGGATATTGTGCTTTACGGAGTGGGACAAGTGGAGGGGAGCGCCAACCCGCCGCGAACGCAGGCCGGGGTGTTGGATTGGATCAAGGGGTTCGGCTTCAAGACGCCGGAGAAGACGTGGCACTGCCGGTCCGCAGATGAATTGATTGCGGCGATCGCGGAATTGGACAAGATACGCCATGCGTTCCCTTATGCGACAGACGGCGCCGTGGTGAAGCTGAACTCGTTCGCGCAACGCGAGAAAGTCGGCTTCACGAGCAAAGCGCCGCGTTGGGCTATTGCCTACAAATACGCCGCCGAGCAGGCGGAGACTTTGCTGAAAGGAATCACCGTCCAAGTGGGTCGGACGGGGGCGCTTACGCCCGTAGCCGAACTTGAGCCTGTGTTCCTGGCGGGCAGCACCATCAGCCGCGCCACCCTGCACAACGACGACTACATCCGGCAAAAGGACATTCGGGTCGGCGACACAGTTACGATCGAAAAAGCCGGTGAAGTGATCCCGGCGGTAGTGGATGTGGTCTTGACGAGGCGAACAGGGAAAGAGTTGCCGTTTCGATTCCCAAAGACCTGCCCGGAATGCGACTCTAAAGTATCGCGGGCGGCGGGTGTGGCCGAGGGCGACGAGGGCGTCGTGTGGCGATGCTTGAATCCGGATTGTCCGGCCCAGATCCGCGGACGGCTCGAGCATTGGTGCTCGCGGGGCGCGATGGACATCGAAGGTGGTGGCGAGGTGCTCGTGCGCCAGCTTGTTCAGAGCGGGCTGGTCCGCGACGTGGCGGATTTGTACTCGCTCAGGCTGGACGAGGTGGCGGGACTCGAGCGGATGGGAGAGAAGTCAGCACAGAATTTCCTGGCCGGTGTCGCGGCGAGCCAGGAGCGCGATATGTGGCGGGTTCTCTACGGCCTCGGCATCCTGCATGTGGGAGCCGGCGTCGCCAAGGCGCTGGGCAAAGGGTTCGCAACGCTCGATGAGGTGTTGGCCGCCCCGGTCGATCAATTGATGGCCTGCGAGGACGTGGGCGAGGTGATCGCCGGCAGCGTCGTGCAGTGGCAGGGGGACGGCCGTAACCGCAAATTGGTCGAGCGACTGCGCAAAGCTGGAGTCAACTTCAAGTCTGAACTATACCGGCCGCGGGCCCAGGCCGGGCCGCTGGCCGGCAAGACGTTCGTGCTGACGGGCACGCTGCCGAATCTGAAGCGGGAGGAGGCGACGGCCAAGATCGAGGCGGCGGGCGGAAAGGTGAGCGGCAGCGTGAGCAAGAAGACCGATTACGTCGTGGCTGGCGAGGAGGCCGGATCGAAACTGGACAAGGCCACCAAACTCGGGGTTCCTGTCATCACAGAGGCGGCGTTGCTCAAACTGCTGGGTGAGGCGAAGACTCAGTGACGGCAGATGGGCCGGGGCAACGATGTTGTTGTCGCGATGTGCGTTCCGCCGGGGACGCAGCCGGGGGCGACGACTTCGCCGGCCCCGCCATGCGGTGGATGATCACCTCGTCTTGAAAAACAGGGCAGGGCGGTTACTCTGACCCCACATGAATGTCTTTGTCACGGGCGGGGCGGGTTATATCGGGTCGATTTGCACCGAGGAGTTGCTGAATTCCGGCCATACCGTAACCGTGTACGACAACCTGAGCGAGGGGCACCGGTTGGCGGTGGATCCGAGGGCGCGCTTTGTCCTGGGCCGACCCGAGGAAGCGGACCACCTTGCGCACGCGGTCAAGGAGGCCGGAGCCGAAGCTGTTGTCCATTTTGCCGCCAACGCGCTGGTTGGCGAGTCGATGACCAATCCGGGCAAGTATTTTCATAACAATGTCTGCAATGGCCTGAAGCTGCTCAATGCGGCGATCGCTTCGCGGGTGAAGAAATTCGTCTTCAGCTCGACCTGCGCGACCTACGGGCCGCCGGACCGCGCGCCGATGACCGAGGACCTGCCGCAGCGTCCGATCAATCCGTACGGGGAGTCCAAGCTGATGTTCGAGCGGATGCTGCATTGGTATCGCGAACTGCACGGCTTGGAGTTTGTCGCGTTCCGGTACTTCAACGCGGCTGGAGCGAGTGAGAAATATGGCGAGCATCACCGGATCGAGACGCACCTGATACCGAACGTGCTGAAAGTACCCCTCGGCCTGGCAAAGCAATGCGAGATTTACGGCACCGATTATCCGACGCCGGACGGCACGTGCATCAGGGATTACATCCACATCATCGACCTGGCGCAGGCGCACATCCTGGCGCTCCAGCCCGGGAAACAAGGGTTTTACAACCTGGGGAACGGCGACGGGTATTCGGTGCGGCAGGTCATCGAAATGTGCGAGAAGGTGACCGGCACCAAAATCCCGGCGATCGAGAAGGCAAGGCGGCCTGGCGATCCGCCGAAGTTGGTCGCCGCCGCGGGTAAGGCCGTTGAGGAATTGGGCTGGAAACCGAAATATCCCAGGCTTGAGGACATCGTGACGACCGCCTGGGCATGGCATAAACAACACCCGCAGGGGTATCCGGATTAGGCTCGGCTCTGATTGACAGAATCCCGACAACCGGCAAACTGGCGCTGTGCCGGGGTCTGCGGTTGATCCTCACTGGCAGATGGCGGACCAGCGGCAGGGAAAATATGACGCGGGTGCTGATAGTCGATGACGATCCGTTAGTGCAACTAGCCTACAAAGGCGCGTTGACGCGTCGAGGCTTCCACGTTGAGATTGCCGAAGACGGCGTCGCCGCCCTCAAGGCGATGCATCGGTCGCGGCCGGACGTAGTAGTGCTGGACTTGATGATGCCGAAGCTTTCGGGAACGGACGTGCTACAAGTGATGCGGTCGCAGCCGGACCTGATTGACGTGCCGGCGATCCTGTTTTCCAACTCTTACATCGACGCCGAGACGGCGAAGATCGCCGGAACGGCGGCCCAGCGGGGCGTGCACAAGTCGCGTTGCACGCCGGCGATCCTGGCCGATACCATTCGAGAGGTGCTGGAGGGCGGGCCGGGCAATCAGGACGCGACGAAGCTGGTGTCGCTGCTTAAAGGACAGTCGCCGGGCCAGGGATCCCCCGGACGGCGGATTTCCGATGCAGAATGGCGGGAGGCCACTCGGGCGCAGTTGGCGAGTGGGGCGACGGTCACCTCCGCAGCGCTGCGCACGGCGTTTGATGCGTGGAAATCAGCGGCCGCGGACGGGCGGGGAAACCGGTTGTGGGATTTTTATCGCCGAATTCACTTTCTCACCACGTTGGCCGGAATGGCGGAGCATCCGCGCCTTACGCAGATGATGACCCCGCTCGAGGCACTTGTTTTTCGACTGACGGAAGAACCTACCTTGGCCACGTCGTCGGTCCTCTTGACTATTTCAACGGCGATCGAGTTGGTCGCGACCTTATTGCAGGAAGCGGAGAACGGCGAGTTTGGCAAGGCCGCCGGCGGCAAGGTGTTGGTGGTGGATGATGACGCGGTTTCGAACCGGATGGTCACCTGGGCGCTGGGGACGGCGAATTTGCAGGCCCGCAGCACGGAAGACCCTGCCTTGGGGTTGGAGATGCTGCAGCAAGAGAGCTATGATCTAATTCTGCTGGATCTAGAGATGCCGGGCATGCACGGATTCGAGTTCTGCCAGCGGGTCCGGGCCCTGCCGCAGTATGCCAAGACACCGGTAATCTACGTCACGGTCCACTCCAACTTCGACAACCGCGCCGCCGGAGCGATGGCTGGTGGCGACGACCTGATCGCCAAGCCGGTTTTGCCTTTGGAACTGGCGGTGAAATCCACGGTGCACCTGCTGCGATTGCGGACGCCTTCGTCACTCCAGGCGGCGGCGAAGAAGGCGTAGCCTCAGAGGTGGCGCTGGAAAGCGCCGTACCTGAGGGCGAGGGTGGGCAGAACCAGCAGGTTGAGGACGGTGGAGGTCAGCAGTCCTCCGAGGATCACGGTCGCCATAGGGCCTTCAATTTCGCGTCCGGCCTCACCGCTGCCCAGCGCCAGCGGAAGCAACCCGAGCGCGGTGACCGTTGCCGTCATGAGGATAGGCATCAGGCGTTCGGAGGCGCCTCGCATGACTGTTTCGGGGCCCCAGGTCATGCCTTCCTCGTTCACCAGGTGCTCGAAATGCGAGATCATCATGATGGAATTGCGGGTAGTGATGCCGAAGAGCGTAACGAAGCCCACCAGCGCGCCGATGGTCAGGGCACTTTCACCCGGCATAAGCATGCTCGTAAACCAGACCGCCAACACACCGCCCACCAGCGCGAAAGGAATATTCACGAGCACCAGCAGCAGGTTCCGCCACTGGCGGAAAACAATCGAGAGCAGCAGCAGAATGCCCACCGCCGCGATGCCGGAGTGCACCAGCAACTCGCTCTGCGCTTTCTCTTTCGCTTCGGCGGCGCCGCTGAAGGCGGCATAGGCGCCTGCCGGGAAACTGACTTTGGCAGAGACCTGGCGCTTGGCCTCGGCGACGAACGAGGTGACATCCCGCCCGCTGGTCGCGCAGGTGACGGTTTGGCGTCGGCGGGCGCCCTCGTGGAGGATCGAGGCACGGCCGCTAGTGGGGAAGATGTCGGTTAGTTCGCGGAGCGGCAACCGCGCGCCTTGCGCATTGCTCAGCAGCAACGAACCAATGGCCTCAGGATCCTGTCGCTCCTCGGGCGCGAGGATCACCGCGACGTCGGCGGTCTGGTTGCCACGATGAGTTTGGGCGACCACCGTTCCCTGGTAGGCGGTCTGGATGGCCTCCAGGACATTGACAGGGTCAAAGCCGAACTGGCTGAGACGGTCGGGGCGCAAACGGATCGTCATCCGCGGCGAGCCCGGCATGGCTTTCATTTTGACGTCGGCCCGGCCGGGTACGGTTTCGAGCACACGAGCGACTTCCTGAGCCTTGGCATCCAGCACATCCAAATCGTCACCGAAGATGTTCACCACGACCGGAGCGGTCTCGCCGGTGAGCGTCTCACTGATGCGATCCCCGAGAAACGTGAGCACTTCGGACTGGAGACCGGGAAAGCGATTTAGCACCTCGCGGATTTGGTCGGCGATTTTTGCCTGGGTCTCGCCGGCCATCGTCTTGAGTTCGACGTGGAATTCAGTCCGGTGAGGTCCCCACGGATCTTCGCCGAGTTCAGCGCGGCCGACCTGCTGTTCAACGGTGTCGATTTCCGGGATCTTGAGCAACTCTTCCGAAATGCGGGTGCCGATGCGGAGCATTTCCGGCAGCGAGGTTCCGGGCGCGGCGAACACCTGGAGCACGAAGTGGCCTTCGCGAAATTCGGGAAGGAAGCCGCCGGTGAGGAAGGGGATGCGCGTGGCGGCGGCAAGACAGAGCACCACAACGGC
>DATDCV010000666.1:0-6333 GCA_036524155.1 Verrucomicrobiia bacterium | reverse complement strand
TTCGACAGCAGGGACTCAGTGGCGCTGCTTTGAACCTGCTGGTTAAGGTTCGCGATGTTGATCTGTGCGGCTGCGTATTGTTGCTCGAGGCCGGCCTGGGCTTGCTGAAGGCGTTGGGCTTGCTGCTCGCGCGCCCGCAACTCCTTTTGGGAATTCTGCAGTTGTTGCTCCCGCGACTGCAGATCTCGTTGGAGGTTTTGCGCCTGCTGGTCGCGGGTCTGCAGTTCCTGCTGCAAACGCTGCGCTTGCTGGTCGCGTGCTTGCAGCTCCTGCTGGAAGGTCTGCACCTGTTTGTCGCGGTCGCTGAGGACCGACTGCTGCCGGGTGGCTGTCTCCCGCGCACGAGTCAGTTCGCCCATGAGCTGGTCCCGCGTCCGCCGTTCTTCATCCAGCGCGAGGCGCATGACGGCGGCAAGGTCCTTGCCGCTCTCGACCTGGTTCGTCGCGAAATCGATCTTCACATTGCGCGGCGTGCCTTCGTCAGAGACTTTGTTGATGTCAACCGTGGAGAAGGCCAGCAAACTCACCAGCAGAAAGTCGCAAATGACAATCAGGATGGATCGGTTCATGGCGTGACCAATCTGGGTGTCGCACCGGTTGCCGCGATCTGCGCGGCCTCCACTTCAGACTCCAGCACCAGTTGCCGGCGGGTAGGGCGCAAATGGAAGATCTTGAAAATCGAGACAAAAATGATGCCGAAGGAAGTCGAGGAGTATGCGGCCATCAAGCTTGGCTTGATGATACCAAGCGAAACCAGAATGAGCGAGATGATCGTTCCCACAAATCCCAGGTAAAGGCCGGCGTCAAAGAGATGATCCTCGTTTTCCAGCAGCCGGAGCTTGATTCTCGGTTGCACCCGCTGGCGGCGAATTTCCGCCAGCTTCACCAGGCTGGCCGTGTAGAGCAAAGCCTGAAGCACGAAGAACAGCAGGAGCGTTAGTAGACTGAGTTTGTTCATAATCGATGAGTTAACATTGTTGTTCGCCGCCGCGCCCGGAAACACGCTTCCGACCGTCGGCAGGCGCAATCGAATTGGAAAGGCAACCCGCTGACTTTCCTCCGAGAGAAACGGTTCCGTCAGGAGCAGGACGACTAAAAGAAAACCAAGGCCAAAGAGCAATTCGCGAGCCAGGTGGAACCCCCGCACTTGGAGAGGCAACTCCAGCGCTGAGACCACCGGCCGGCCAAAATGAAAGGCAGCCGCGAAGAAAAAGCCGGCGCCGCCATACAGCAACCACTTCAAGCTCAGCGCTACCCAGGGCGTGTGCAGGGCTGATTCGAGCGCCAGATGCTCCGCCCAGCGGCTGGTGTACAACCGCTGCCTCCGCGCCAGGAGCTCTTTCAAACCCCCGGCACCGAAGCGCAGGCCTCTCCCGATATCTTTGACTCCGGTCTGTCCGAACTCCACCAAGTACTGCGCGACGGCCGCCGGATCGCCCGAGAGCTGCACGGCCGAGAACACGATGGGCGCGCTCTGCTCGTCCCGCCGCAACAGGTTCAGTAGCAGGCTTAGCGTCTCCTGGTCCCGGATCTGCCCAACAAACACGACCAGTTGCCCCCAATTGAAACGCTGGCCCAGCGACATCAGGTCGAGCAACAAGTTCTCGAGCGGTTGAGTTTTCCCGCCTGCGTTAGCTTCCGTTGCCAATTCAAAGACCGTGTTGCTCAGCTTGGGACCGACGTGTTGAGCATCCACCAGCAGTGCGGCCAGCGAGATCGCCGCGTCCAGCGCCTGGCCTGAGGACGAGTGGGAGGCAGGAAAGAGGGCCGTGTTGGTCACATTCCGGAATTGGAGCAGTTGCCGGACTACAGGGCGGTCGGACTTCTCCAGAAGAGCCAGCACCCGACCGCGGTTCGGTTCGCGAACCAGGTATTGCGTGAATGACTCAGAGCCGGAATCCGGCAGGCGTTTGTCTGGTTCAAAGATACTCTCGAACCGCGGCTCGGGCCCACCCCAGACCTCCCAACGAGGATGCTGTCTCGCCAGGTTGCCCACAGCGAATTCGAGCTTCTCGCGACCAGCCAGTTTCTCCTGCCGGGCGGCGTTCAAAACCAGTTGGGCTGCGGCGAGTTGATTCGCCGCCGCCAAGGCCAATCCCTGGCTGACCAGCGAGGGGGTGTTGCGGCCCGCGCTCTCCAGCACACTATCCTCCACGGCGCGCAGATGTACCGGCACAAGCAGCCCGCCTGTCAGCATCCCCACCCCGAGGATGGCACAAACTAAGAACCACAACAAACGGCGCATCTTATTCGCAACAAATACAAACCCGCGGAGCTCCCGTCAGCCTGGAAAATGCCTGGGACCCGAGGGACATTAATGGTTCGGATTCTGCCATGCAACAAGCAAAGCCCATACCACATATCGACTCTGGCCCACAGAACACAACGACAACATTCGAGTGGTTCGACGAACCCCGCAACGCCCTTGTTCAACCGCCCGCGCCCTCAATTCGGGTTCCAGCGCCAGTCCGATTGAGACGAGAATAGTCGGATGCGAAGGTTCGAGGCGGGGCCTTCTCTCAGGAACACAACACAAAAACTGTCGAGTAACTCGCAATTTCGGGACAGTTACCAACGGATGCCGCTGGGCACCCTCCGCCCAAGGTCAAGATCCCGAACGACAGCCCAAAATCTGACCGACGCTCGCGTGACATCGCGTTGGACCTTTGGCGCCAGCCAGCAGGAGAAAGACTGTACTTGCCCGCGAGTTAGTTTAGCCTTGTGAATTCTTATAAAGTGGATAAAGGCGCCTGCAAACGTCGGATCGAGACCGTTCCTGGTTGAGTTCGCCGTGGGTTTCTCCTAATTTGTTCTCATGCAGACAACATTTGTCAGGCAGGCCTCGGAAAACCGAAGCGAGGTTGGCGCTTCTGAGGCCGGCGGCCCCGGACGGGTCGGCAGCCTGCGTGGTGTTTCACAGCCTCGGGCGCGGGGCGGCGGCCTCAAGAATCGGACTGCCGGCAGTGGCAACGGTGATCGAGGACTAATCGAGGCGCTCGTCAACTCGAAGATATTCCAGGAGTATGAGCGGGCCTTCACGGAGGCGACGGGATTGCCGGTGGCGTTGCGACCCGTGGAATCGTGGCAGTTGCCTCACCACGGCAAACGGAACGAGGGCCCGTTTTGCGCGATCGTTTCGGAAAAAAGCCGGGCGTGTGCGTCGTGCTTGTCGGTGCAGGAGAAACTGTCGGAACTCGCCACCGAAGAACCTCACACGGCGGGGTGCCCCAACGGGCTATGTGACACGGCAGTGCCGGTGCGTCTCGGCGACCGGTTGATCGGGTTCCTCCAGACCGGCCAGGTGTTTCGGAAGCGCCCGACGGAGGGTCAGTTCGAGCGCGCGCTCAAACAGGTCGCGGAGTGGGGCGTGGATGTGGACAGCGAGGTTTTGCGGCGCGCCTACTTTTCGACGCGCGTGGTGCCAGCCAAACAGCATGAGGCGGTCGTGAAGCTGCTGAGTATTTTCGCGCAGCATCTCTCGATGCTGAGTAACCAGGTGGTTGTCCAGCATGAAAACGCGGAGCCGCCGGTGATTTCGCGAGCGAAGGAATACATCCACGAGCACCAAACCGAAAACCTCCGACTGGGCCACGTTGCCAAAGCCTGCAATACGAGCACGTTCTACTTCTGCAAGATGTTCAAGAAAGTGACCGGGATCAATTTTACCGATTACCTCTCCCGCGTGCGGATCGAAAAATCCAAGAACCTGCTGCTCAATCCCAATCTGCGAGTCAGCGAAATCGCGTTTGAAGTGGGGTTTCAATCACTGACGCATTTCAACCGCGTCTTCAAGAAGATCCTGGGCCAATCCCCCACGGAATATCGCACGCAGTTGCTGGGCACGAACACAGACTGATTATAACCTGGTATGAAGCGTCGAACTTTTCTCAGAACCGTTGGGGGCGTGGCCGGTGCCGCGGCCATGGCCGGGCCGCGTGTTTTCGCCGCTGGCGACACCGTGGAAAAGGTGCAGGGTGTTCCGCGCCGCGTGCTGGGTCGCACGGGTCAGAGACTCTCGGTCGTGGGTTTTCCGGGACTCGCGCTCATTCATTACCCGCAGGAGCAGTGTGACCGGGCGATCCGGGACGCGCTGGACCGCGGGCTGAATTACTTCGACGTTGCGCCCGCGTACGGCGACGGCCAATGCGAGACCAAAATGGGGCTCGGCCTGCAGGGCCTGAACCGCAGCAAGTATTTTCTGGCCTGCAAGACCAAGAAGCGGGACAAGGATGGCTGCCGGGAGCAGTTGGAGAACAGCCTGAAGGTGCTGAAGACGGACCATTTTGATCTATACCAACTCCACCACCTGGTGCGTCCCGCAGAGGTGAAGCAAGCCCTCGGGCCGGGCGGCGCCATGGAGGCGATTCTTAAAGCGAAAGAAGAAGGCAAGATCAAGTGGATCGGTTTTTCGGCCCACACGACGAAGGCGGCGCTCGAAGCCCTGAACGGGTTCGACTTCGACACCGTCATGTTTCCAATTAATTTCGTCGAATACTATACGCGGGACTATGGCAAGCAAGTGCTGGCGCGGGCGCGCGAAAAGGGAGCCGCTGTGCTCGCCATCAAACCGCTTTCGTGGGGGACCTGGCCTGCCGGGACGAAGAAGACGCGCGAGTGGTGGTACCGGTCCGTCGAGGATCAGAAAGACATAAATCTGGCGATGCGCTTCACTTTGTCACAACCCGGCGTGGTGGCGGGTATTCCGCCGTCCTTTCTTGATTTGCTGGATGGCACGATCAAGGCCGCGAAGGCCTACCAGCCGCTCGACGAGTCAGCCACCGAGTTGCTGAAGCAAATGGCGGCCAATCGTGAGTCCATTTTCCTTCGTGAGGAACAACAGGTAGCGCTGAACTCTTTCCCCGGTTACCCGCCTTACCCTCACAGTCCGCACGAGTGCGGCTGAGGGGGCGGAGAGGCGGAGAAATCTGTTTACCAGGCCGCTGGCGAGGTTCTTGCAGCGTGCACAAAAGACAGCAGCCTCCAGGGCGGCGGACTCCGTCAGCAGGCGCGGAATCCCAAGCTGGATCAATGGCTTGGGAATTCCGGCATGCCCTTTGCTTCGCGGGGCGGGACCGAAGAAGTGGTTGAACAATTTAGAGCTGGATTTAGTATAATAACATCTATGATCAAGAATACGCGGAAGACGAAGCTTGCGGCGGTGAAGCCTCAAGCCCCGAGGCCTGGAAGCCCCCACGCTGTTGCCACCCCAAAGGGTGGTCGTGTGTGCCTCGAACTGTTGCAGCCTGGCGCTAAAACCGTTTGCGTTGCCGGTTCATTTAACGAATGGAAGCCCGAGAAAGCCCCCTTGGTGAAAAAGGACGGCGGCCATTGGGTCGGCGATCTCCAGGTGCCGCCCGGACGCTACGAGTACCTGTTCGTCGTGGACGGGCAATGGGTCCCCGATCCCAAGGCGAACGAGAGCGTGCAAAACCCGTTCGGCGGCATCAACTCGGTGCTGACGGTTTCGGAATAGCTGATTCGGCGGCTTCCTGACCGTTCAACCTCGCTTAATTGACGCTCGGGGTTCGGACTGCGGCAGGCGCTCGTTTTGCTGACTCCAGCGCGTCTCTCAGGCGGCGGGCGGTGGCCACCTCATCGGCGATCCGGTTTGACGATTCACCAAGGTCCGTGGCCAGGTCGTAAAGCTGGCCGCCGGGGTCGTTGCCCATTTCTGTATTGGTGTTGGAGTTCTTCCTGGCGCCACGACCGGGCTCAATGTATTTCCACGAGCCTTCGCGCATTGCCAGGGCACCCGCGTGCTCCACCAAATGGGGACGACCCAACCGGGTTTCACCCAGCAAAGCGGCGAGTGTATCGCGGCTGTCCGGGGCATCGTCCGGCTTTAGAGTCTGACCCGTCAAAGCGGCGAACGATGCGAGCAGATCGATTTGGCTCAGCAAGGCGTCGGCGACACCTGGTTTCACCCGTTCCGGCCAGCTCACAATGAATGGCACGCGCGTGCCGCCTTCGTAATTGCTGTATTTTCCGCCCCGCAACGGCCCTGCTGGTTTGTGACCGTTCAGATTTTGCACGGCGCCGTCCTTGTAGCCGTCGTCCACGACCGGACCGTTGTCGCTCGTGAGTATCACCAGTGTTTGCCGGTCCAGGCGCAGCCGTCCGAGTGTGTTCAGGATCTCGCCGACGCACCAGTCGAATTGAACGATGACGTCTCCACGGACGCCACAGCCGCTCTGGCCGACGAAGCGCGGGTGCGGCACCCGGGGCACGTGCGGATCATGAGAGGCGAAATACAGGAAAAAGGGATGGTCTTTGTTTTGGTCGATAAACGCGACCGCTTTCCTAGTAAGGGTGTCGGCCATGTCTTCATCGACC
>DATDCV010000665.1:0-6852 GCA_036524155.1 Verrucomicrobiia bacterium | reverse complement strand
CACGTCCATGAAAGGCAGGGCGTTTCTTGTAGGCCGCGTGCCCTCACGCGGCGGCTTTTGGCATTTTCCAGACCCGCTCCAAGAACTCCTAACGCCCTCCCGAAGGGTTGGCGCGGAGGCCTTCGATGCGTGAGCCATCGGGTTTGGTCAACCGGAGGCAGAATTCCCAGCCAAGGTTGTTTTGCGTGACTTTGATCAGCAGCGGGTTCCAGCCTGCTTTTAGCGATACGTCGACTGTGTCTTGAGCGGGTTGGAGCGGTCGCGCGGTGTTTTTGGCGAACACCACCTTGCCGTTGAGCCAGATTTTGGCGCCATCGTCGCTGCCGATTTCCAGCCGGGCCTGCTGGTCCCGGTCGGAATAAACCGACGTGCGCGCATAACCGACACATTGCTCTCCGCCGAAAAGCTTTAGCAAATCCATCGACCAGGGCCGACTGGCGTCGGTGCTGGGCGGCAGCGTTCGCCATTCCACGGCGGTGGCTTCCGGTGTTTCGGGCGGAAACGGAATGTCAAAGAGCGCCGCATAGTTCTTGTTGGCCTGCCGAAAGGGGCCGGCGGCCTGCCACGCGGTGATGAACCCGCTCCGCGCGTCGATTTGCTCCAGAGCAGCCTGCGCGGCCTGGCGAGTGGCTGGATCCGTCTCGGCGGCGGCCACTTTCTTCAGAGCGCTGGTGGCCAGGTCGGCGTCGGCCAGAGCGGGCGCGATTTTGACGGCGGCTTGAGCGGCCTCGGACCGGACGGCGGGATCGGCCAGCATCGGTTCGACAAGTTTGAGCGCTTCGGGATCGGGGACTTCGGCCAGGCCGGAAAGCACCAGCCTCTTTTGCTCGGGGCTGAGCGTAGTGCCCAGGAGCGTTTTGAACGCCTCCACGCGCTGGCTGCTGGCCAGTTGAACGCCTTCCTCTCGCGTAGCCAGCCGAACACATCCGCCGATGGCCAGCGTCCGGAAGTTCTCCTCCGGCGCCCGGCAGGCGATTTGGACCAGGTCGGGCAACAGGTCGAGATCGACCGTGTCACAAAGCGCCCGTATGGCCGCGCCCCGCACCCGGGAATCCCCGTCCGAGAGCGCCTCACGCAAGGCTTTCCGGATTTCCGGATCGGGGAGGCCGCTGCAAATGGGTAACAACGCGAGCCGGCTTTCGACCGTAGCGCCGGGGCTCAGTGCCTTGACCAGGAGGTCGAGTTCCAGCTTGGCTTGCGAGACCCGAAAGCGTTGGAGCGCCGCGTTCAGAGCTTGGGCGGCATCCACGCGGGCCACCTCGGTTTGTGCTTTGGTGACGAGCTGGACCAACGCGTCAACGTGCGTCGGTTTTACCAGCAATGGAAGCGCCTGGAGCGCGGCTTTCCGCGCCGATTCGCCGCCCCTCTCGGCCAGGTCGAATAGCCTCGGAATGGCGGCGATTTCCCTGCGTTCGCCGAGCGCGCGCGCCATCTCCGCCTGAATGGGGGGCTTGCCGCTTGTCAGTTCCGAGAGCAGCACGTCCGTGACGGATCCCCGGCTCAAAAGCGCAAGGGATCTCCGCGCCGTCGCTTGCAGGGTCCCGGTCCTCGTCGCGGCCGTTTCCGCTAGCAGGGGAATCACAGTAGCGTCTCCCAACTCGCCTAAAGCCTCCAGGGCGACGATCCGGGCTTCGGGCGTCCCTTCCTTCGCCACGCTGGCGACTGCGGGCAACGCACTGATCTCGCCCCGCCGGGAAAGAGTCCCAATAAGTGAAATCTGCACCGCGGGCGGCGATTTTGACAGCAAACCGCCCAGCGCCGGGCCGGCCGCCGGATCGCGAATCTCCCGGGCGAGCTGAAGCGCCGCCATTTGGGCCGCCGATTCGCTTCCCTCGATGCCTTTCATCACCAACTCGAGGCTTCTCCGCCCGCCTGACCGTATCATTCCGGCGTAGGCCGCTGTGCGAACGGTTTGGCTTTCGCCTGCTCGATAAAGCTGCTCAAAAATCTGGCTGGCACCGGCCTCGTCCCCCGCGCTTAAGAACTGGTTCGCCGCCCGCAGTAGTCCGTCCACGATTGCGCCATGCACCGACTCATTCCCGCCCGGCAGCGCCCCGTTGAGTGCTTTCACCGCCGTGGCCCCACCGATCTTGCCCAGCGCCGTAGCTGCTGACTCGACCACGACTACGTCGCTCTCACCCAGGGCCTTGGCCAACGCGTCAACTGCCGCCTCCTCCCGTCGGTTTCCCAGTGAATCGATAATCCCCGCTTTTGTCAGCCCCGACGTTCTCCCCAACGCGTCCACCAAAGCGCCGCCCGCCTCGGGCAGTTCCATTGGTTCCAGCACATAACGGGCCGATTGCGAAAGCTGCGGATCCGCCAGCAGCGCGGCCAAAGCGGGCACGGCCGCCGCGGTCGCAATCTGCTTGAGCTGCACGCACGCGGTGTCCTTCTCCTGCGGCGTGCTATTGGATTTCAGAATCGCGATCAGGCGTTGCTCCTCACCGACCTCGGCCGCGCGGACCGGCGCGCAAAAGACCGCGGCATACAGCATCGCCGCACTCACCGCAACCATCCCTCTCCAGCATAAGTTCCGAACGCCGGAGGCCCTTTCATCTTTCATCCCGCCCAACTCATCTGAGAATAGATTCATATCTGCCATTCTATAAAAGTTCCACCCCCTCATCCCCTACTTCCCTCGCTCACTCGTTCACTCAGTTACTCCTTCTCTCATTCACTAATTCACTAATTCACTGATTGTTTCACGTTTTCCACGGTCCCCGCTTCGCCATCGACAGCATCCGGTTGGCCGCGTCGTCGTTGATGAACCGTTCGGCTTTGGGATCCCACTTCAGCGTGCGCCGCACCTGTTTGGCGACGCCGCCGAGCAACAGCGCGCTCGCCGCCCGATGCGCTATATCGGCATCGCAGATGGTCTTCTTCCGGCTGCGCACGCACTCGAGAAAATTGCCCGAGTGGCTGTCGCTGTAATACAAGTGTTTCTCCGAAGGCCGGAGCGGCTCGCGCACGATTTCGGGCGGGTCGGACACCAACCCGCCCCGGTCCACCGCGATCCGTCCGCCCGTGCCGACAAAACACGCGCCGCCGTCGCCGCCAATTGCCTCTCCCGGGTAGGGTTTTCCGTAAACTACGACCCCGCTCGCATACTTGTAGCCGGAACGATCGCCCTCGAGGAAGATCTCGACCGGCCCCGTATCATCCGCGCCGGCCGCCCATTGGATGATGTCATAATGGTGCTGGCCCCAATTCAACTCGCCGATGTCGAACCGGTGTGGCCCGGTATCGCCGCCGTCGTACGGGAACCACGGCATCGGCCCCAAATACAAGTCCCAGTCAAAACCCGCCGGCACCGGTTTCTCCCCTCCGAAGCGCCGCGGCGGCCAGTGGATGCCCCCGCCGTCACGCCACGCATAAATCTCCTTCAGTTGGCCAATTCGGCCGTTGTGGATGAATTCACAAGCCTGGCGGAACTTCCCGCCATACTCACTCCGTTGCTGCGTCCCGGCCTGGTAAACCCGCCCAAACCGGCGCACCGCCGCCAGCATCGCCTGGCTCTCGGCAATATTCACCGCCGTCGGTTTCTCGCAATAAACATCCTTCCCCGCCGCCACCGCCATCACTGCCATCGTGGCGTGCCAATGCGCCGGCGTCGCGATCAGCACCGCGTCGATGTCCCGACGACCCAGCACCTCGCGAAAATCGTTGTACGCCTCGCACGACTTGTAGCTTCCCTTTCCCAGCACCTCCGCATAGTGGTCGTTGACTTTCTGACACGCCCGCTCCCGCCGGTTCTGCCACACGTCGCACACCGCCAGCACCTGGACGTCCTTCCGCCCCGCATAACCGCCGGCGACGTAAGTCCACGCGCCCCCCAGCAAATGACCGCCCCCCTGCGTCCCCACCCCGATAAACCCCATCGTGATCCGTTCGCTCGGCGCCATCGCCCCGTCGCGACCCAGCGCCGACGCCGGGACTACACTGGGCAAGGCCAAAGCGGCGCCAAGCCCGCTTGTCGTTTTTCGTAGAAATCCACGCCGAGTCATTCCAGATGCGCTGTTCATATTCCGATGTGGTCTGTTGTAACAGAGCCCTGTCCAACCGCAAAGGAATTGTCACCCGCCCAACGCCAGAACCGACCGACGCGGGCGGCCGAGCGCGTCCCAACTGGCGATTGACGTGGCCCGCCCGCGTTCGGTTCAGTGATCTTGTTGGGAGCGCCGTTGGTAGCGGGAACCTTGATCCAGTCGGTCGATACCCGACCACCAGCAAGTCTGTCTCGCCATTCGCGGAGAGCAGATGGTGCCCATCCGTGGCCACTCAGCCAGTCCACGCAGCTTATCAGCCGGAACTCAAGAGCCGTGGGATTGCGAACATAGATGACTGTGGCCCGCCAGCGAGTCATGGGACGGGGCTGAAACGTAACGGTAAGCCTCTCCGTCTCGGCAGGCTCCAGCCGATGCGACGGAGCAGCGGCAGCATACCAGTATCCGACATCGGCTGGCTCGGGACTGATGCGGCAAGCGTTACGGGCGATACGGTCTTTGCTGCGGTTGCGGATTTCGAGCGTCGCGGAAAGCCTTCCCGGCGCACTATCCGTGTAATCCAAGAATGCAACGTCCACCGGCTTACTCCCCCGCAAGCTCACGTATGCGATCCCTGCAAACGCCATCAACACCAGGATCACCGCCAACGCTCCGATGTATCGTTTCCAGCGCGCGCTCATGAAAGCTCTTAATGGATCAACGAACCCGTGGTTCGTCTATCACTGGTTCACCTCAGCATTTCAGCGTTTCACCATCCTCCGCTTCCCCACCGACGCCGGAAGAAGGCGTCCGCAGCGGATCGGACGACGGAACTCCCGGTGACGCTGCCGACTGCGACGGCGGCGGGCTGTTGGGCGCAGCGTCTGTTCGGCGACTACTCTCATCTCCAGCTTCACCCTAAGTTCAATGACGGTGTCCAGGTTTACTTGTTCATAGTCGACCGTGAACCATTCACCTGCATAGCAGAGCCTCCACGTATGTTTTTGCGGAGGCTCGGAAATCCTGAAACGGAACTCACCCTTGTCATCTGTACGGTTGTGCCGCTGATACCAGTAATCCGGCTGCGGCATTTGCAGCTCGATCGCGGCGTGTTCAATCGGCGTCCCCAGCTCATCCACAACGCGCCCCCTCAATTCCTTCCCCCGAGTCATAACGACCTTCAGCGGCGTGGCACTCAGCCGAACATCATAGAGGAACACTGGTGCATACTGACCATGATCGAATTGAAGCTCTACCAGCGGATCCGAGCGAGGCACGGGAAGGGCAAATCCGCCTTTTTCATCGGTGAAGCGGCTGACGGCCCAGCCAGTTTGGAGTATCCGGTGTCCGTCGGCCAACGGGTAGCCGCTGATGCGGCACGAGACTTGCCGAATGGGTTTCCCCTCCTCGTCCACCACAACGCCAGTGACATTGGTCTGTGCGGCACAACGGCCCAGCACGAGAAATAGGAAGCTGCTGCCAATGAGCAGCGCTCTACTTACAGACTGCATAGTGTTCCTGAATTAGGCAAGCGCACAGCAGCGCCGAACGCCCCAGATCAGCGGCCCGGCGCCACTGACGTCCAACATGCGACAGAATGCTCATCGCAGGTTTGGCTGAACGTGCTTGCTCGGCCATTGGTGATTCATAGGCCCTCGGCCTTGGCGCGCTCGGGCGCGATGGCTCGGACGATCTCCGCAGCTCTGAATCTGACGGAAACCGGGTTCTGGCTTTGCTGGGCAGCTTCCACGAGCATGGGTATCGTTGCATCAGCCTCGACCTTGGCGTATTTGCGGAGCGTGATGTCCGCGTTGTCGTTAATCGAAGCATCAGGGTCAGCCAGCGCTGCAATCAGGGCGGGCACGGCGAGATCCGGCCGCTTCGGAATCGCTTGCAGGGCGGCAATTGCGTTCTTGCGCACGTACGGATCCTCATCGCGCAAACACTCTACCAATGCCGGAACCGCCGCCTCGCCAGCTTCCCCAAACCGGGGAGTGCCGATGGCTCCAGCGACGTCCAAGCGGGCCTTTGGATTTCCGTTGGTCAGCGCGTCAATGAGAACAGGCAAAGCATTCGTACCGATATTTGCCAGAGTGTAAGCGGCGCTGTTGCAGTTCCGCCCTTCCTTGAGCATTTGGGCCAGTTGTGGAATCGCCGGTGCCGCATCGGGACCGAGGTCGGCAAGCGCCTTCCGAGCGGCCTGGACAACCTCGGCATTCGGGCTCTCCAGATCCAGGAGCCACCCGGCCAGCGTCTTCTGCATCGGTTCGCTCGCAGCAACCACTGGTCTGGTGCGGGTGGTCGGCGCGTTGCCAAGGGTTGGGGCCGAAGCACCGTGCCCGGCCATATCGGTGGGGGGCTGAACTGGTTGCTCCGCTGCCGTGGTCGCACCGGGGCGCGGGAGGCAGATGGCTGCTAGGATGATCAGCCCAGCCACCAGCACCAGAAGCCAAACGCTGAGGCGGATACGCGAGGGTTCTGTTTCCCTGGGCGTTGGTTTTGGAGGCGTGGTCACAAGAGAAAAGGTATCGCCGAACGGGAACGCTCAGCGGTGCGCCGCCAAGAGCCCAAGATCGAAACCGAGAGGCGACCGCCGCATTTGCTGGAGCAAAAATTGGGCTCCGTTGGGGCAAAGCTTTTCATCGACGGCTCAGTTGGAACATAACCTCGCTCATGGCTCAGGCCCCCCGGTGCGATCTCTTCCGCACTGAAGGCCCACAAACCCCATGCCAACCAGGGCCCACCCAGCGACCACGTGGCGTATAAACATGGCTGCCTTCACTTCTTGGCTCTCGTGCCTGATCGCCCAGTGCAGATGCCCGTACGCCAGCAGGGCAAGGCCAAGCGTCAGCACGCCGATATTGAGGAC
>DATDCV010000664.1:0-31547 GCA_036524155.1 Verrucomicrobiia bacterium | reverse complement strand
GTTACCACTAACGCTGCATAACGCTAGATGACGCCAGATAACGCCAGATAACAAATAAAGTGCCCCCCCGCGGACACCCTCCCTTTCTTAATACAAACCCATTTCCACAAAGAAGACTCGGCATCGGCCCCGCGCTAAAGTGTCTCCGTGATTGCGCCTCGGGCCTCGCGGCCTCGAGAGGCGCTGATGCTCTTTGACATTTATACAGTTGGAATCACCAGGCACCGGCATCGGGAATTGTCGGAGCCGCTGGGTCTCAGGCCACCCGGTGTCCTCCCACGGCTCCGTCTCGCTGATTCACTAATTCACTAACCCGCTAATCGCCGAGACCTCGCCCGCCGCCAGCGAACCTTCAACCTGCAACCTTCAGCCCGCCCCGCACCACCCGGAAAGGGGTCAACGCAGCACATTAATAGATATTGAGCTTGTCTTGGCGTGGTGTTTCCGATCTAATGCCTCTATGCCACGGAAAATCCGGGTCCAGTATCCAGGTGCGATCTATCACACCATGAGCCGGGGCGACCGGCGCGAGGACGTTTTCCTGGGCGATGTGGATCGGCAAGACTTTATTCGTTAGAGTGTCGCCACCCCGAGCCCTACGCAGCACAACCGTCGAGAGAATTCCCGTTTTTCCCGCCAATCCGCGGGTTGGTGGCAGAGGGACGGGGAGACGAGGCCCTTGCCCTGTTTCGTTGCGAGCGACTGCAACCTGCGACGCTCTAAAGCGACCCGTCGCCAGGTGTGCGCCGGGTTTTTCGACTCGACATCCGCCCGGATTCGCGTAACTGCGAAAGCAAGATTCAATATGAAGTTTATCCCTCCTGCTGCCGTACTGCTTGTCTTCGTTGCCCAAGTGGTCCGAGGGGCATCTCCAACCGTTGAGTTCTACGAAACTGCTGAGGAATTTGTCGGGCCGTTCGCAAGCTGGAAAAACCTGCGTCGGGATTTTGGCGCGAAAGGAGACGGCGTCACCGACGACACGGCGGCCTGGCAGCGGGCCCTGGACGCGCTCAAGCCGATGCCTGAGATCGATTGGTCGGTTTTGTATGTTCCGGCGGGAACGTATCGGCTCACCGCGCCGCTGGAAACGAAGCGAGGACGGCACGCTGATTATCTGGGTTTCAGTATTGTGGGCGAGGACCCCGCAAACACGACTCTCATCTGGGACGGTCCAGCGGGCAGGAACATGGTCAACCTCGACGCGTGGTACTGCAAGCTCAGCCGTTTAACCTTCGACGGCAAAGGTACCGCCGGAGTTGGCCTCATGCGAGACGGGAGCTTCTCCACTTATTGCGAACTCAGCGACCTGATTTTCAAGGACGTGAAGACCGGCGTCTCCTTCGCGGGCGGCCGCGGCGATGCCGGCCAGGCTGAGCACGCCGTGCTGCGCTGCCGGTTTTTCCGCTGCTCGAGCGCGGGCGTCGCCACCGTCAACTTCAACAGCCTCGATATCTACGTTTGGCATTGCCTGTTCGAGGATTGCGCCAACGGCATCTACAACGTCATGGGCGGTTACCACGCTTATGAAAACGTATTCCTTCGCTCGAAACAACGGGACCTGCGGGCCGACAACCTCTGCGTCTTCGCCTGGGTCAACAATGTGTCGGTAGGCTCAAAGTGCTTCTTCGACATGGTGGGCCACACCTGGCCCAGCCCGATGCTCGTTCAGAACAACCGCGTTTACGACTTCACCGGGCCCTTCGCCATGCGCACCGGGAATGCCGGCTCACAAGTGCTGATCGACAATACTATCGTGACCGAAACTCCCGGTGACAGCCGTCGTCCGATTTACCTGGCGGCCGGCGACCAATTGCTGCTCGGCAATCGCTCGAACGTGAAGAACCCGGTGGATGTGACCGCCGCCGACGCGCGCAAAGGCCGTTACCGGGTGATCGACACGGAATTCCTGGAAGCCGCTTCCGCCAACCGCAGGCCAGAGCTCAAGCTGCCCAGGACACCGGCAAAGCGTCTCCGCAAGGTCTTTGAATTCCGGCCCGGCAGCGGTGACGATGCCCGAACGCTGCAGGCGGAAATCGACGCCGCGTGTTCCGAACCCCGGGGCAGCAGGCCGGTCGTTCACATCCCGCGCGGTACTTTTTCCCTGAACCGCACCGTCACCATCCCGTCGGGGAAGGACATTCAACTCGTAGGGGATGGCCCGGGTGAAAATGGGACCACACTCACGTGGAATGGCAGTTCCGCCGAAGCTTTGCTGCGCCTCGAGGGGCCAAGCCGGGCGGCGCTTCGCGATTTCGGCATCAACGCCCCCAACGGCCTTATTGTCACACACGCAGATCAACCGGGCGGGCGCGTTTATGCCAACCAGCTAAACCTTTCCGGCACGGGAGGAACGCCCGACAAATTTTGCGATTACGCGGTTTTTGTCGACGGAGTCGAGTCGAGCGACGTCACGCTGCTGTGTGGAGGATTGAGCGAGTGCCACCACGGTATCTCGGTTCGAGGAGGGCCGCTGCTCTCCGCCGACCGCGAGGCGCCAGGCCAGGTGAATGTCCTGTCGGGGGCATCGAGTCACGGCCGACAACTCTTCGAGGTGACCGAGGGCGGGAGGCTTGTTGCGGAGGCGTATTGGTACGAATCCGACTGGGAATATCCTTCACCTTTTGTCGACCTGGCCGGGAGATCGGGCGTGCTGACTGTCGCGGCCATGCCTTGGGCCGTCAACACCCGCAACGCTCTTCTTAGCCTCGCCGGCTTCTCCGGCACGTTCGCGTTTCTGGCCAACAATATCGGCCAGCAAATCTACCGGCTGGATGTTGCGGGCGAGGGCGCGAACTGCCGTTTTTTGTGCCTCTGCAACTCTTTCAACATGGCGAAAGCGGATGTCACCGCGGAAAACGTCTGGGCCGACAGCTCCAAGCCCGCCGCGCAGGCAGCGCTGGCAAACTGCAACTACTGGGGTGACAAGACCGGGCAAATACCGAACATCCACGCCAAACAGGTCGGCGCGGAGCCTGATGAGTCTTTCATCCGCAACTCACTGCGGCAGTTACGGTCGGTGCGTATCGAACCGCTCACAAACAGGCCCGCTGGAGTGACCGACGTCCAGATTACGCGGCTCCGGGTCGCCGGCGCAGGGGGCAAACTTGTTCAGATTCGCCGGTAATGATCAGATATTCTTCGACCCGGGAGGGCTGATCCCGGCGTCGGTCGAATCCAAACGTCCGCTGTTTCAGAAAACCACTAACGAACGCACGGGCAAGCCAGCCAACTTCTGGCGGCCCTTGAGAAAGCCGAGTTCAATGAGGAACGAGATCTCGAGAATCTCCGCGCCAACCTTTTGAACCAGTGCGGCGGCAGCCGCGGCGGTGCCGCCGGTCGCCAACAGGTCGTCGAGCAACAAAACACGGCTGCCACGACGAAGAGCGTCGGTGTGCATCGCGACCGTCGCCGTCCCGTATTCCAACTCGTATGACTGCTCGTAGGTGTGGAACGGCAACTTGCCTTTCTTCCGGATTGGGATAAACCCGGCATGCAACCTGAGGGCTGCGGCTGCGGCAAAAATGAAACCGCGGGCGTCAATGCCTACAACCGCATCAACCGTTCCGCGCGTGAAGGGAGCGGTCAATAATTCGATGGTGCGCGCAAACAGGCCGGCATCGGACAGCACCGGGGTAATGTCTTTAAACTGAATCCCCGGTTTGGGGAAATCGGGTATGTTTCTGATGGCGCTGGCGATCTCGGCCAGGCCGGGCGACGGACTGGGGGCTGTGAGCATAGGTCGTTAGGTTCGATGGACGTGCGTTCACTCAACGCAAAGTGACAGGTCAAAGCGGTAATTACCGACAGGCAAACACAAGAGCTAGCACCGGCCGAAGTCCGGCTCAGGCGACTCTCAAGCCCGATGGACCCTAGGTTTTTGTGGTCTCCATCTTCTCGATCATTTTCCGCAGCTTCTTCAGAGCGATATTCTGGATTTGGCGCACGCGCTCGCGCGTGACGCCGAACTTCTGGCCAACCTCTTCGAGCGTTTTCTGGGGGCCGCCGTCGAGCCCAAACCGGGCGCGGAGGATAGTGGCTTCGCGAGGATCGAGGGTTTTGACCATCTCCTGGAGCATCCGGGTGACCGTCTTTTCCTCGAGTTGTTCGTAGGGGGTGTCGGCGCTTTCGTCCTGGACGACTTCGGCGAAGTTGTTGGAGTCCTCATCGCCGATCGGCGCGTCCAGGGAGGCAGGGCGAATGGCGGCCATGCGCATCTGGGCGACCCGCGAGGCGGTTATGCCCAGTTCCTCGCCCAGTTCGTCGTCGGTGGGCTCGCGTCCTAACTCCTCCTGCAGCCGCATTGCAGTGCGGCGCATTTTCGAGATCTTGTCCACCAGGTGCACCGGCAACCGGATGGTCTTGGATTGGTTAGCCAGCGCACGTTTGATGGATTGCTTGATCCACCAGGAACCATAAGTGGAGAGCTTGCCACCCTTGGCGGGGTCAAAGCGCTCGACGGCCTTCATCAGGCCGATGTTGCCTTCGCTGATTAGGTCCAGCAAAGGCAGGCCGATCCCCTCGTAATCACGCGCGATCTTCACCACCAGGCGCAGGTTCGCCTTGATCATCTGCTCGCGAGCCTTCTTGTCACCCTTCTTGATGCGCGCCGCGAGTTCAATCTCCTCCTGGGGGGTAAGCAGCTTTACCTGGCCGATTTCGCGCAGGTAAAGCTTGATGGCGGTGTCACCGTCATAGGACGATCGCTCGCGCCCGCGCGGCTCGAGGTGTTCTTCACCCCCTTCGGTTCCGCGAGCTGCAGGGTTGGCAGCAACTTCTGCGGCCTCCTCAGCCTTAAGAGCCTCCTCTTCCTTGGCAAGATCCTCCGGCTTTGGCTCGTCCTCATCCTTCGGCAGTTCCTCCTGGACTCGTGGTCTGCCCGGTAGCAACCGGAGCAACGGTGCCCGCCCCTTCCCCGGGCGGGTATGAGCGCGGTCACGCCTACGAGGTTTGCGGCGCTCAGGCTTATAGTTTTTGCTGTGGGCAACCATATTCGCGCAGTTAGGATTGACGTTTGAGTTTGTGTTGGCAACCAAATAACGGAACGGCCTGCGGCGTGACATGGTGGCAAATATCAGAAAGGACAGCCCCACCATATGGGTAGTTGTCCCCATGCGCCTCCGCACCTGACGCATCGAATTGAGCTCTTATTCCTCGATAATCAAATTTGTGTCGCTGCCAGGTTACAGGGTTGGGCGGCACCCTGAGCAAGCGCAGGAAAGCGCCGCAATGTATCCGCTTAGTCTTGGGCCGGAGCGCCGATTTTTAATCGGCTTAACCGCGCCGACGGCCGCGTGTAAGCCGAGCGCAGCTCGGCGCTCCGACCCAAGACCAAGCGGATACGCTGCAATGTTTAGGACACCACCGGTCACCGGACGTTCAAAAGCGGGTTTCGTGCCAGGAGTGATATTCCTTCCCGCCAAGCGCTTAGGGCGAAGGGTGGGCGAGGGAGATGCGCCAATTTTGCTCGCCTGCCTACAAAACCATAGCGGGTTGGCGCAGTGTTGGCCTGCCCTTCCCGCCAGTTCCGTAACGAGCACCGCCTTAATGGGCAAACGTGGGCGAGAGAAAATAGAGCTGGCCAGCCTGGAGTTTTGGCACTTCCATCCCGAGGTCGATCTTGAGCGCTTTGGCGTCGGATTTCCCGAAGATCCGAAAGAAGTCGGCAAAATCGTAACGGAGCTGGTACTCGATGAGGTTGGCGCGGGCGGTGCCGGACAGCTTGTGAGCGCGTTCAACAGCGTCGTTGAAGCCACCCAACTCATCAACAAACCCGAGCTTGAAAGCATCGGCGCCCGACAGCACACGGCCGTCGGCATAGTCCGGCCAGTTAGAATTCAGTTCGCGGCCCCGAGCTTTTTCGTCATGCGTGGCTTTGCCTTTTTCATAAGCCTTCTGCCGGCCCTCCTGAACCACGTTGGTAAAGCGCCCGTAAGTATCGTTGATGAGCTTTTGCAGCATCGCGCGCTCTTCGTCGGTAATGGAACCGGGCTCACGTGACCCGCTCAGCATATCTTTGAATTTGCCGCTTTTGTACGTTTCCGGACGAACCCCCACCTTGTCCATAAGCCCGCGATAGTTCCAGGAACTGAGAATGACGCCGATGCTGCCGGTAATGGTCAACTCGTTGGCGACGATCCAACGGCACGCGGCCGAAACATAATATCCGCCGGAGGCGGCAACGGAACCCATCGACGCCACGACAGGCTTTAGTGAGTGCTGCTGGAAGGCGCCGATAGCGCGGTAGATGTCGTCGGAGGCGAGCACTTCACCCCCCGGAGAATCCACTTTGAGAATGACGGCTTTGACGCGGTCGTCTTCCTCAGCCCGCTTCAGTTGCGCCTTGATAACGTCCACCATGCTAAACCCGCCCTGTTCGAAGCCTGCGCCGGTGATAATGCCCGTAAGGTCGATAACCGCGATCTTGCTGACCGCGTCGTGGTCCTCGCGCAGAACCTCCTCGAGCCTGGGACCGGACACGCGCGCGCTGTAAGAACCCGGCGTTAGGCCGCGGCGGAACAGCTTCGCGGCGAAAGCCTCGAGGTTGTAGAACAGACTGAGTCCGAGCAACACCAGGAGAGCGATTGCGAAGATCATCCAACCGCGGCGGCGAGGGGCCGGAGGGGAAATCGGACGTGGCGAAATAACGGGCGGAGCCACCGGGGGGGGTGGCGGCACCGGCGGCGGCGCACTGGCTGACGGGGAGTTTTCTTCCATACCTGGCGGAAACTAACTCAAGCACGATCGGCGGGCAAGCTGATTAGGAGCGCCAACGCCCGACGGCGCTATTTCGCCGAGATGAGCTTTTGGAAGTCGGGCGATTGACGCAGCCCCGCGAAACGCTGGTCGATGGCGAGATTGGTCACCAGATTCCGGGCGCCGGGCTCACGGTGGAGACGTTGGGCGTTCAGATTCAGCGCCTGGCTGAGGGCGCCAAGAGCCTCCTTGTCCTTCCGGAGGTTGGCCTTCATTCCCGCCAGGTCGTACCAGGCTTCCGGGCTGTCAGGCGAAAGCTTGACCAGCCGTTCGAGCGCGCTCTCCAGCTTGGGCATATTGAAAATGTCCTGGTACACCATCGCCGCCCGGACCACCGCTGGACCATCGGCATTGGAACTGTTGACGACAGAATCAAGCAACTGAACCGCGCGGCCGGTCTGCTGAAGTTGGAGGTAGATCTTTGCCAGCTCGACCGTCGCCTGAAAATTCGATGGGTTGTCCCGGACGCTTTTTTCCATCGCCTCAAGACTGACGGTGGGCTGGGCTTCCGGCATGGGTAGCGCCGCACCACGCTGGGATTTCCAGGATTCCAGGCTGTTGATCAAACCGCGGACTTGCGCGTTATACGGGTCCAGCTTGAGGCAGGTCTTGGCCACGATGAGCGCATCGTCCAGGCGGTTAAATTGGAGCAGCAGATTAACGTAGCGAAACACGGCCTCGGGGCTATAGGGGCAAAAGGCAAAGGCCTGCCGGAATGTGAAATCCGCCTCCTTGAGAATCCGGTCGAATTCCGCGCCGGGCTTGGGTCTGAATTGTGGGGGGCACTGGGGACTCAACCGCCAGGCGTAGATACCGCCGATCGAGCTCCGCAGCTTGGAAAACGCCTTCTGGGCGTCATCGTCATGGATGAATTTGCGATCGCCCGTGAAGCCGTTGAAATCCCGACGGAGATATGTCTTGTCAATCCACTCCGCGATGTCTTTGACCGGGGTGTCGTAATCGATAATGTCACCCGTGAACCGCTTTGAGTACTGCTTCCAGAACGCGTGGTCGCGGTCCAAAATGTCCGCCGTGAGCGTCGGCAACGGCTGGCGGTTAATCTTCATAATGATGCCGTAAGGCGTCAGATGCGGATACATCCAATCCAGCGGAAAACTTTCTTCGACGAAGAACTCATTCTTGGGGTTGTGGTCGAACATGACCTTCGTGAGCAGTCCATTGATGGCCATCACGGCCACCTGGCCCGCAACGGTGACGCGGTTTTCGACGACCCGAACGTCCTCGCCGGGCCGGATATGTTTCGGTTCGTTGGGGAACTGCATGTCATGCTGAAGGCGCTTATTGGCGTCCTGGAGGTATTCGTTGAAGCAACGCTGCGAATCCTCAGGCGTGGCGATATACATCTCTCGGTCCGGGTACACGCCGCCCAGACTAGGCGCGATGGATTGCGGATAGGCAGCCTCCAATAACAGCCTATTCAATCGAACCCGAGTGTGGCTGAGGGGATTCTCTTTAATGAAATCCACTAGATACTCGGAGAGCGGGACCTGTTTGAACCGCTCCGGATTGTAGAGCGTGATTTCCGAGATTTCTTTTGCCAACTGCTGCTGTCTCTGGCGCAATGGCTCCGACGTTCTCCCAGCGGCGATCTCTTTGTCGATCGAATCCTTCTCGCTCTGCTTGCCGAAGAGGTCGTTGCGGAGTTCACGATCTAACAGCAGGTTGAGGTCCTGGGCCAGGCCGGTGCGCAGCGGGGACTCGGTCTTTCCGAAAGCAGCGAGCAACTGCCGGGTTCCCGAGCTCAGGTTTTCATAAATATATTTCGAGAGAGGATCCTGGTCGCCGCTTGGACGCAATCGCGCCGCAAAGCCGGGCAAGTCTTTGAAATCGCCTTCCTTAAACCAGGAGGTGTAAGTCCGGCGGCGCTTCTCGACCCGGGCACCGACCCCTTCGAAGATGTCATCGAGGACCGAAACCGCCCGGGCCAGCAGATTGGTCGTATAATTTTGCTCCCGCTCTTTGGCCGAGCGGAACAGTTCCTGAAAGAAGGGCGGGTCGATCTGTTTGCTCCGGTTGTAATGGGCGCGGATGTAGTTGAGGTACGTGCCATCGGCCAGGGCATTCTGCGTAATGATGTAAACATCGCGTCGGTCAAATTTCTGGTCCTCCGCCGGCTGGCAGTTGTGGGGGGTGAAACTCTCGCAGAAAATCATGTAGGTAGGGCAGAACCGTCCGGGGTCGGTGCCGCCGTAAAGCACCGCGTCCTTGGTCATCTCCGGGTAGATCGGTTTGCCGTCAGCCCCTTTGAAGGGCGGAGTGAACATGTCGTGACCGAACCAGTAACCGAACCAATGGTTGTGCTGGTTGCAGGCGAACCAATGCGCCAGGCCCGAATACAACGGCAGCGCGCCAAAGAGCCCCAGCGTCAACAACAAGGGCGCGCGATTCCGATAAGCCAGCAGGGCCAGCACAAATCCCAATGGTATCGCCACTAACAAGAGGTTTCCCAGGATCGGCAGGCCAAAGTGGCCAGGAGCGAAAGCCCGGGCGACCCAATGCGGCAAATCTATCAGCCCAATCTCGCCGGCCGGACCGAAAAAGTGCTTGCCCGTCGCGTTCCACAGCGTGAACACCCCGAGGATGAACGCTACTGTCCCGCCGACGATGCCCCATAGGCGAAAGCGGACATAATGCGTCGCCATGAAGGCCGCAACCAGAGCCAGGCCGTATCCAATCAGCGCGGCGACAATGGTGTGGGAGTTGTTGAAAAAGACCTTTACCAGGTCGGCTGCCGCGCGATCGGGGGTGGGGTTGAGAAGCACCATCAGCAAAACGCCGAGGCAAAGGTAAATTGCCGAGAGCCCGATCAACCAGGCTCGCTCACGCTTCTGCATGCGGAAAAAGAACAAGAAAGGCACGAGCGTCACCAGGATGATGACCCAGGTGTACTCCTCGGCGATTCCGCTGACCAGCATCCCCAGTTGGCTGACAAAACGCCCGGGTTCAACCAGAACGTTCGTGGGGTTTGGCTGCTCATATTGCCCGCGGCTTAGCGCATGCCAGAAACCCTCGACCGTACGGGGATAGCCCCATTGCATGGGTGGATTGGTCATGCCTGACAGGGCCATGTACAGGTAAAACGAGGCGCCGGCCACCCACAGCAGACCCAGAATGATCACATGGAGCCATTCCCGGCCGATATTCCACGACTGCCGCGCCTGCCGGATCAGCAGCCACAACGAACCGGCTGCCAACACCGCGTAGAAGAACAAGTAACCTGAGTCGCTTCGATACAACGCCGCGAGCAGCCCGAAAATAAACACGCCCGCCAGCGCAAGGTTCCGACCGACCTCAATTCCACGCGTTTTGGTCTGCACCGCCATCCAACAACTGGCCACGATGGAGCCCAGACCCACCATGACGAAAATGTTGAGCAGACCCTGTTTGGCGCCAATGTTTGGGAATAGGTGCTGGTTGGTAACCAGGTAGTAGATCCAGTAAAGCAGAAAAAAGACAAAATCCATGAAGAAGACATCCCGCCCCAAACGTCGGTTTCCTGCCGCGATCGCCACCTGCACACCGATGCCCGCGACGATCAAGCTCTGGTGCGTCGTAAAACAGACCCCAAACACAAACAACGCCCAATAGAGAAATCGGATCTGGTGGGGCGCATAAAGCCACCGCAGGAGACACAGTAGCACGATCAGGAACCAGGGCACGCTGGACACAGCGATGCGATTCACCGCCACCGATTCGCGCCACATGAACCCGTCCAGACCCATCAGCAGGCCGGCAACGAACCCCGACACCATGCAGATCGCGCTTTCCCATTTGCCCGTCATGGTTTTGAGGTCCTCGATGCTCTCCATGAACATGCTGCTGCCGCGCGAAACCATGAGGCTGAGCAGGCCGCACGCCACCGCGCCAGCAAAGGCCTCGGCCAGGGCCACCCGCCAGGCGGGGTTGCCAACCGGAACCAGCACCGTCCAAAGCCAACTGTAAATCGTCCAAACCGGGTAACCCGGCGGGTGCGGGATGCCGGCATACCAGGAACCGGTGACCAATTCTCCCGAATCCTCCAGAGTCAGCTCAGGTGCGAGGGTTAGGAAGTAAACAACCCAAATGACTGCGAACGTGATCAGCAGGGTCAGCCAGTCGATCTTCCTGAACAGCGGGGCCACTTTGCCGGGTGTAGGGGGAAGCGTCCGTGGCGGTGGGGTCCCCGCAGGCGCACTCGGAACTGGCTTGGCGCTTTTCTGAGGCGAGCGTGGCTCCCGCGTAGGACTGTTAGAATTCGTCATAATGCGATTTCAACAAAAAGACACCATAACCGCCTCTGTTTGTATAACGCCAGCCGATTTTTCGGCGCGCGACCGGGGGGGGAACAATCTGCAAGGCAGATCTCTTGCGTCCACCGTCGTTCGCGTGGAGGGAGTAATCCCCGGAAAGCGGACTCTGCCCTCGGCACCCCCGCACGAGGTCGACCAAACAGACCGGGCAGCGAGTTCGTGCCAATCCCTTAACCGCCATCCTGAATCCCTAATTCACGTCACTCGGCCACTGCCAGGTCCATGTCTCGTGTGTAGTAAAGGATGCGGCCGCAGTTGCTGCAAGTCACTACCTCCTGCTGCGCCTGGCACTGGACCAACAGTTGCGGCGGAACCCGCATGTGGCAACCGCCGCAGACTCCATGCTGAATTCCAACCACAACATTCTCGCCCTTGCTGCGAACCAGGCGTTCGTATCGTGCACGCGCCGCTCCATCCACCGCAACCGCCAACTCCTCCCGGTTGGTTTCCAGGGCTGCCAGGTCCTTTTTCAGGTTCTCCTCGCGGCTGCTGAGGTTCGCATGCTGTTCCTCCGTCAGTTTTCGCGCCTGGCCTGCCGCTTGGGTTGCCCCGGCTACCGTCTTCTGGGCGGCTTCAGCCAACTCCATCAACTCGATCTCCCGATTTTCAATGTTGAAGATCTCCTGGTTGCAGGTCTCGATCTCGTGGGCCAGCGCACGGTATTCGTCATTCTTGCGCGTCTGCAACTGCTGGTTGGCGTAACGCGCGATCAACTGTTTCCTGGATTCTACTTCAAGCTCGAGGGCTTTGCGGTCCGACTCCAGTTGCTTCACTCTGTTCCGTGCGTTTTCTAGTGCCGCGAGAGCGGCGGCGGACTTGGCCTGGAACAGTTGCCGCTCCGGCTCGATCCGGGATAACTCGGCGCGCAAACGCCGGATCCTGACGTCGCGATCCTGTAAAATCAGCAGCTTTTCAATCACATCCAACATGCGAACAAGTTTCACAGAGTATCGACGAGCCCGCGCCAAGTCAAATATCCCTCGGCGCATTTTGTGCGCGATGGGTTTGACGCCCCAAGCAGCGTGCTGCGTTCTCATCCCGGTCAGCGCGTGTCACCTCCGCACGTTGCCGTGTGGCAGGGAAGCGAATCCTGGGTTATGCTTCAGCGATATTCTCGGTCAGACGTGCTCAAGTCATCATGATATGAATACCCGAATCCCAAGTGGCGTGGCGGCGGCCTTGATCGCTCTGTGGCTGGCGGGCCCGCGCTGTCACGGCCAGAATGCGTCGCCTGCGGGCGATGCGGCTCGCCAATTAAATGAGGCTTTCGTGGAAGTGGCGGAAAAGGTCTCACCCGCAGTTGTCGTCATCAACGTCGTGCAGCGGGTCTCAGTCGAGCCCGAGGAAAATAACCCCAACGATTCATTTCCGCCAGGTTTCTGGCGCGAGTTCCACAAACAGTTCCAGCGGCCCGAACGAAGCTACGAGGAGGGATCCGGGATCATTTTTCGCCCGAACGGTTACATTCTCACGAACCGCCATGTCGTCGAAGGCGCTGAGAGGATTGACGTGCGGCTAAAAGACGGGCGCGTGTTCAAGGCGGCCGTCCGAGGGGTGGATCCGCAGTCGGACGTGGCAGTGCTCAAAATCGAAGCAGAGGGCCTGCCGGTTGCCCGGCTGGCGGACTCGGACAGGACGCGGGTGGGGGAGTTTGCGATAGCGGTGGGCGCGCCTTTTAGCCTTGATTACAGCGTGACCTTTGGCCACGTCAGCGCCAAGGGGCGCTCCGGGGTCATCGAGGGAACCGAGGGCCAGGCCATGGACCAGGATTTCATCCAAACCGACGCCCAAATCAACCCCGGCAACAGCGGCGGGCCGCTGGTCAACCTCGAAGGCGAGGTCATCGGGATGAACACCCTGATCCGGGGACTGCACACCGGCATCGGCTTCGCCATTCCCAGCAACCTGGTGAAAGAAGTCGCCGAGCACCTCATCGAGAGCGGCAAATTCAAGCGCGCCTGGCTGGGGGTGGGAATCCTGGCGTTAAGAGACCAACCGGATCTGCGTCAACTCATCAAAGGCACCGGAGATGGAGTGGTAGTCACCGCAATTTTACCGGAAGGGCCCGCGGCGAAATCCGACCTGAAACCGAGCGACATTATCACGGCCGTCGACGGCTCCAAAGTAGCCACGCCGCAGGAATTGCGTGCTGCCGTGCGCGGCAAGGCCGTCGGCCAACCCCTCACGCTGGATGTCTTTCGAAAAGACAAAACGGTTCACGTGAAGGTCATACCGGCTGAATGGGTGCAGCCCGTCGCTGCTGTGGCCAAGGCATCAAAGCCCGGCATGCAGAAGGTGGAGCCCACCGGACTGGGCCTCACGGTCCAGGAACTCACACGCGACCTGGCCAAACGTTTCGGGCTCGATCCCTCTCAAACCGATGGCGTCCTCATCGCCGCCGTCGCCAAAGATTCCCCGGCCGCCCTCAAACAACTGAAGCCGGGCGATATTATCACTTCCGTTAACCAGCAACCGGTCAGCTCCAAAAAACAGTTTGACGCCGCGCTCAAGAAAGCCGACCCGAAACAGGGCGTGCTCATCAACCTCGTCAGCGACAAAACCGCCCGCTTCGAGATTATCAAACCGCTCGAACCTTGACTCCGGGAACTCCTGCGAGCAGATTCGAATCAACGGGTCCCCGTCGTATCGATGTCCAGATCCGGGACCGCTCGGGTCAGTCAGCGCGACTGCCTCCTCTCCAAGCTTCTTGCTCGCCTCCTCGCCCTGCCCATGCGACCCTATCCTCAGGTGATGGAAACCAACACCAAGCCGCTGCTGGATTGGTTGCTGCGGCAGCATCCCGACACGCCGAAGACCCGCGCCAAACAATGGATTCTGGCAGGGCGCGTGAGCGTCAACGGCGTGGTGATCAGGAAACCCCACCAATACACCGCCGACCCGGGCGAGACGCTGGTTCTAAGCGATCGTCACACCACCACCCTGGCCTGCGGTTCCGGTTGGCAAATTCATCCGCGCGTTTCCTTGCTTTATCTGGATTTGGCCATCGCGGTCGTCAACAAGGGGCCCGGGCTCATCTCGGTGCCGGCGCCGGACTGCGACCTTTCGGCCCTCAGCATTGTAGCCGATTTCCTCGCGGGCAGACTTCGGGCACGGGACCGCGGCTTGGCCGGCAGATCCCTGCCGCCAGCCTACCGCCGGCTGCAACCCTTGCCGGTTCATCGCCTCGACCAGTATACGAGCGGCGTCTTTTGCATGGCTACGAACCCCGCTGCGCGCCACCACCTGATCGAGCAACTCAGAACGCACACCATGAAGCGGGAATATGTGGCCTTTGTCGAAGGCGGCCCAAGCACCTCCAAAGGTGTCTGGCGGCAATGGCTGCAGTTGAGCCGCGATGAAATGCGTCAGCATATCCTGTCCGAAATGCAGGCCAGGACCGCCGGGTCCGAGGCGCGCGAGGCCGTTACCCACTACGAAGTCATCGCCCGGTACCCGCTCGCCGACGGCAGGCGTTTTATCACCAAATTGCGGCTCGGGCTGGAAACCGGCCGCAAACATCAGATCCGCGTCCAGGCCGCGAACGCCGGACTCCCCTTGGTCGGCGACCGCACCTACAACCCGGGATTTCGCGGGCCCGACCGGGTAGAAACGCCCATCGATTTCCCGCGCCAGGCCTTGCACGCAGAAGTGCTCGCGCTCGAACATCCGGACCACCCCGGCACACGCATGACCTGGACCGCAGAGATGCCCAAAGACCTTCAGCAGTTCGAAGCCGCTTTACGCGCCGGCCGCGTTTGAGAAAATCCGTCTCGCGGCCGCGTGCGCTGCGAGCTGCTCGAAATCGCAGCTTGTGTTCCTCCGGGAACGGCAGATGATTATGCGCATGTGCCAATCGTGCTTCCCTGCGGTCGCAGCTGACTCCGTGAACCTATGAAAATCGCTCGAATTGTTGACCAGGCCGGCGACGCGTTCGGGCTGGAATACGAAAACACTCTTGGCAAAAAGAACACCATGCGCCTGGAAGCCTTCACTTACGAGAATGCGCTCCATGAGGCGAAATCTTTTCTCGAAATTGGCGCGGATGATCACGATCCCGATGGTACGGAATGGGATATTGAATAAGGGCTCCAACTTTCCACAAAGCGCATGGGCCGGAAAAAGGAAGATTGAAATCACATGAAACCGAATAAGGCCTTTTCGGGCGAAATCCTATCCGCTCGAACCTGCGCCCGCGCCGCCGTGCTGGCGTTTATTCTGGCGGCGTGCGCCAGCCGTGCCACGGGGTTCTTCGATGGTTTTGAAGGCTTTGCCAGGGGAATACTCGATGCGACATACAGCCTGGGGCCAAACGCCGGTGGGAACGGAGGAACAAATCCGTGGTTCTCGTCGGCGGCCTATCCAGCGGCCGGCATGGAAGTGGTCGCCACGGAGTACTCGGTCGCGCCGCACGGCGGGACGAACATGATCCGCGCGCAGAACTACAATGCGCTGTACGGAAATAACGTCGAGTGGTATAACCTGTCCTATCGCTGTGCGGGGGGAGGGATTTATTACAGTAACCTTGTGATGGAATGGTGGTTTTACGACCCGCTGGGGGGCGGCGGTGGCGGCGATTACCTCGAATACGTCGCCCTCTGCAATTACGATGGGGTCGCACCGGACCTGGATTATTACTGGTGGCCAACCTTCCTCTCGCAGCGGTTGAGCCTGGGAGCCTACATGCCCGGCACTGGTTCCGGCGCGCCGATGTACCAGGCGAGGGTTGTTGGCGCCACAGATGCCGTGAACCCCGAAGGCTGGTTTTATCTGACGAACGCCACGCGCTCGATTGGGTGGCACCATGCCCGCATTGTGATCGGGGCCGAAAACGGCGCCGATACGCCGGCCTCTTTCTTTATCGACGACATGATCACCCCCGCGTTAATCCACGCCGTGATGACAAACAGCGGCTTCAACTTGCTCGAGGTCAACGGTGATTACGGAAATACCACGGGGTACTTTGACGATTTTGTCTTCCAGGACAACGCTCTGGCGCCTCGCATCGGCACCGGCCCCACGAACCTGACCGTTAACGCCGGCGCCAACGCATCCTTCGCTGTGACGGGCGTTACCGGAAATCCCGCGCCCTTCTATTTCTGGCAGAAGAACGGCGCGCCGCTCGCCGACGGCGGACGATTCAGCGGTGTCAATTCTCCCGCACTCACGATCTTGAGCACGGTCGAGACCGATGCCGGGAACTACTCCTGCCTGGCGAGCAACATCGCGGGGGCGGTCGTCGGCACCGCGACGCTGACGCTCATAGTCCCGCCGACGCTCGACAGCCAGACCCCGCCGGGCGGAACCGTCTTCGTGAGCGCAGGCGGCACCGCCACTTTCTCGGTGAACGCGCACGCCTCTAACCCAATCAATTACCAATGGAACAAGGGCGGCACGCCACTGGTCAACGGAACGCGGATTACGGGAGCCACGACTGCGAGTTTGACGATCACGGGCGTGGACGCAACAGATGCGGGGAGTTACTCGTGTCATCTCAGCAATGCGGAAGGGGCGACCGACAGCGCCTCGGTAGCGCTCGTGCTGGCCAGCGCTCCGACCATCAACTCCCAGCCAACCGATCAGACCGTCGCCACCGGCGCCACCGCGTCCTTCACCGTCAGTGCGGCGGGAACCAGCCTGTATTATCAATGGAGCAAGGGCCCGACAGCGCTAAACGATGGCGCCCGGGTTAGCGGCGCAAACACCTCGGCGCTGAGCATCAGCTCCGTGACCGCTTCTGACGCGGGATCTTACTCGTGCCTGATTACCAACGGGCTAGGGTCGACCAACACCGCGACGGCGACTCTGACCGTGATCGACCCGCCAGCGATCACGACGCAACCGGTCAGCCAGGTGGCTTCCAACGGCAGCACGGTCGAGTTCGACGTTGTTGCCACTGGCATATCGCTTACCTATCAGTGGAAAAAGAACGGGGCGGCCTTGAGCAACGCCGGCGACTTCTCCGGAGTCACCACACCCGTTCTGACGATCCACGTCACGTCGCTCGCGGACGAGGGCGTTTATACGGTCACCGTCACCAACGTCGCGGGGAGCACCACCAGCGCAGGGGCGGCGCTTCGGCTGAACCAGGCTGTCTTTTCGTTCTTCGATGATTTCGAATCCTACGCCACCGGCCTCGATAACGCCGGCGGGCGCGTCGGCGGGACGACGCTCGATTACAACTACGGCAACAACCCGTCAGCTACCTGCCCCTGGTGGGGCAGTTCTCCGCCTAACTTCTTTACTTACCCGGCTGGCACGGACGGCGCCACGCCCTACAGCGGCAACCTCATGATCGGAGCCGCCTACACTACCGTTACCAGAGGCGACAACGACGAGACGTTCCTCAACCTCTCCTATCGGTTCAACAACGGCCAGCGTTACTATGGCAATCTCCTCCTCGACTGGCAGTTCTATGACCCGGGGACACCCGATTATGGCGACCAGTTCGCCCTCGCGAATTTCACCACGAATATGCCATCCGGCGCCGACAGTACTGGATTCCTGCTCCCGCGCGGCGCGGCGCAGCGCTTGTTCCTCGGCGCCTGGCCCAACCTCGATACGAACAAATACCAGGCGTCCATCATCGGCGTAAGCGATGGAACCGCCGGGATCTTTAGCCGGAACATCGCCGGAACGACGAAATACTTCAACACCACCGCTGCCCGCTCTCAAGGCTGGCACCACGCGCGCATCCTGGTCGGCCCGCCCGATCCGGGCACGCACGCCGCAAACGCCAGGTTCTATGTCGATGACATGGTCAACGCGGCGTTCGCGCATGATTTGCCCATAGCAAATGTCGGGTTCAACTCGATTCACCTGCTGGCGTGCTCGATCTTCGCCCCTGCCACTTCCGAAACGGCGGGCTTCTTCGACGATGTTTCGTTCCGCACGGTCAATGATCCTTACATCGTCCAGCAGCCGTTCAGCCGCACCAACGACTACCGAACCACTGCGACCTTCACTGTGGTCGCTATGGGAACAAGCTACCAATGGCAGAAGGATGGCAGCGCCCTCCCCGGATCCACCAATGCAACCTTGACCCTGAACTCGGTTACGGGCCGTGATCAAGGCACATACACCTGCATTGTGGGCGGCGCCAACGGTTCCCTCACCTCCGAACCGGCCACGCTGACAGTTGTCGGCGCGCCGCCGTTGCTCTCGGCGGCACTGGTCGGACAAAAGGTGGTCATCACCTGGATCGGTCCTCATCCGCTGCTCAGCTCGACGGACGCTGCCGGCCCCTATGTCGCGGTAGCGGGGGCGAGGAGCCCATATACCAATACTCCGGTGCCGGGTTCACGACTCTTCTTCGGGTTGGGGCAATAGCATCGAGACCTGGCGGAAAAACCATTGAAAATACTGCTTTGGTGCGGTACTTAAGCCGCCATGCGATTTATCGGTGGTGTCATCGAAAAGCTGCAACGGCATCCAAAGCGGATCGTGTTCCCGGAAGGAACCGAGCCGCGTGTGCTGCAAGCGGCGCGGCAGTATTATTCGCTGCGGCTGGGCGCCCCCATTCTCCTGGGCGACCGCACGAAGATCAAGGAAGTGGCCGCGGCGCTCAACATCTCCCTGGAAGGCATCCGCACCATCAACCCGCCTGAGAGCGAAGAATTGGAGGGGTTTGCCCACCGGTTCGAAATTCTGCGGCGGTTCAAGGGCATGAAGAATTTCGAGGCCCGGGACGCGATGCTGCAGCCCAACTATTTCGGCGCGATGATGGTGGCGATGCACCAGGCGGACGGTTTCGTGTCGGGCGCCAACCAGCATGGAAGCGGGGTGTTAAGACCCTTGTTCCAAATCATTAAAGTCGCACCGCAAACGACGACCGCTTCGAGTTGCCTGGTGATGGAGGTGGAAGATTCGCGGTATGGGGAAGACGGAGTGCTGTTCATGGCCGATTGCGGCGTGATCATGGACCCTAACGTCGAGCAACTGGCTGATATCGCCGTCTCGACGGCACAACTAGCCCGCCATCTGCTGGGTGTGCGACCCCGCGTCGCCCTGCTTTCGTTCTCGACCCGGGGCAGCTCGAGCCACCCGTCAGTTGGCCGTGTCCAGGCGGCGACGGCACTGGCGGAAAAGAAAGCGGCCGAAAAGAAACTGGAGGCGGTCTTCGATGGTGAGCTCCAAGTCGACGCCGCTCTCGTGCCCGAGATCGCGGCGCGCAAGTCCCCCGACGGCAAAATCGCGGGCGACGCCAACGTTCTCATTTTTCCGGATCTGAATTCCGGAAACATCGCGAGCAAGCTCGTGCGCCACGTCGCCCGCGCCAACGCCTACGGCCAGATTCTCCTCGGGCTCGACCGCCCGGCGGCCGATGTGTCACGCGGGTCCAGTGCTCACGACATACTCGGGGTGGCCGCGATCGTCGGCGTTCAGGCGGTCGATTACCATCTGCTCTACCCGGGCGCAGGCGAGAAATTGCCGGGCGACGAAGAGACGGCCCCGGCTGACCAAGGCAATGCTGGAGCCGCTTAGCTGCCGGAACAAACAACGCAAAGGCTGACCTTGCATATCTAAGTTTACTATCCCATGCCGCTCCCCTTTCCCATCAATCCAGTGCTCGAAAGCCTGCCGGTTTACCAGCCCGGCCGCCCGATTGAAGAAGTCGCGCGCGAATTGGGCTTGCCCGCCGACGATATCATCAAGCTGGCGTCCAACGAGAATCCGCTCGGGCCATCGAAGCTGGCGCTCAAGGCGATGCGCAACGCCCTGTCGCAAGTAAACCTCTATCCCGACGGCAACGCTTTCTACCTCAAGGAAAAACTCGCCGCGAAGCTGGAGCTTCCGTCGACTCACCTGGTCCTCGGTAACGGCTCCAACGAACTGATCGAGCTGCTGGGCCACGCTCTGCTGCCGCCGCCCGCCCAGGTGGTCGTATCCGAATACTGCTTTGCCGTGTACCCAATCGTGGCCGCGCTGTTCGGCGCCAAGCTGGTTGTCGTTCCCGCCACGAAGTTCGGTCATGATCTGGATGCCATGCTCGCGGCGATCACGCCCCAGACGCGAATGGTATTTGTCGCCAACCCGAACAACCCAACCGGTACGACCGTTTCCCCGGAGGCGTTGAACCGGTTTATTGAGGCCGTTCCCGAAAGTGTCGTCATTGCCGTCGACGAGGCCTACATCGAGTTTCTCGAGGAACCGATCGACCTTTTGCCGGTGATCCGTGCGGGCCGCAAGCCCAACCTGATTCTGATGCGCACTTTCTCCAAGATCTACGGTCTCGCCGGCGTCCGTTTGGGCTACGGGATCGCCCACGCGGAGTTTATCGCGGCGCTCGAAAAGATCCGGCAGCCCTTCAACAACAACTCGGTCGCCCAGGCGGGCGCCTTGGCGGCCCTGGAGGATACCCGGCATGCTGTCAGAACGCGCCGGAACAACTCCCGGGGGTTGAGGCTCTATTCGCGAACCTTCCGCAAAATGGGCCTGGAATACGTCCCCTCCTCTGCGAATTTCATCCTTGTCCGCGTCGGGGACGGCCAGCGTGTCTTCACCGAATTGCAGAAACTTGGCGTGATTGTCCGCCCGATGGGCGGCTACCTATTGCCTGAGTGGATTCGCATTTCGGTCGGCACCGCGAAAGAAAACCAGCGGTGTCTCGAGGCCCTGCAACAGGTTCTCAATCCGGGTCCATCGCCGGACCAGCCACCCACCTTAACGTGAAACTCACCGACCTCCGCGGCATCCTGAAGTACATCCCGCAATTCCGGGAAAAGACGTTCGTGATCAGCTTCGACGGAGCGATCGTCACCAGCGAGAACTTCAGCAACATCCTGATGGATATTGCTGTGCTCCGGTCCTTGAACATCCGGATCGTCCTGGTTCACGGTGCTTCAGCGCAGATCCGGGCCCTGGGCTCCGAGCAAGCCCTCACTCCCTCAGACCTCGACGGCAGCGGCGTCACGGATGAAAGCACGCTGAAGCTGGCGCTGACCGCCGCCAACCGCCTGACGCACGAAATTCTCGAGGGCCTTTCCGCGAATGATTTGCGCGCGGCCTGCACGAACACCGTGATCGCTCACCCGCTGGGCATCATCCACGGCGTGGATCACTTGTTCACCGGAAAAGTCGAGCGGATTGACGTGGACATGTGCCGGCAGCTCTTGGATAACGGCATCATCCCGGTGCTGCCACCACTCGGCTTCGACGGTGATGGCAAGACCTACCGGGTCAACTCGGACAGCATCGCGGTCGCCGTGGCGGAGGCCCTCACCGCCGCCAAATTGATGTTTATCACCACCGAGGACGGCATCGTCGTCGGCAACCGGGTGATCCGGCAGATGGCAGTAGCCGACCTGGAATCGGTTCTTGCGCTCCAGAAGAGCGAAGTTCCGCCCGCGCTGGTTTCGAAGGCGATCCACGCCGTCGCCGCCTGCAAAGCCGGTGTGCCCCGCGTGCATGTCATCAATGGTTCCCTGGAAGAGGGCTTACTGGCCGAGGTGTTCACCAACGAAGGCGTCGGCACGCTGATCTACTGCAATGAGTTCCAGCAGATCCGCCGCGCGATGAAAAAAGACATCCGCAGCATCCTTAACCTCACGAAACCATCGGTAGCCAGCGAGGAACTGGTCAAACGCACTCGCTCGAGCATCGAGCGACAACTCGGCGATTATTATATCTTTGAGATCGACCAAAACCCAGTCGCTTGTGTTGCCCTCCATTGCTACCCCGAACAGAGCAAGGGCGAGCTCGCTTTTCTTTTTGTCAGCCCCTCACATGAAAACCAGGGCATTGGCCGCAAGCTGATCCAATTCGTGGAAAACAAAGCCCGGGAGCTCGGATTTTCTGAGCTGATCGCCCTCTCAACGCAGGCGTTCACCTATTTCCAGTCCAAAGGGGGATTTGTCGAAGGCTCGCCAGAGGACCTCCCGCCCAGCCGCCGGGAGAAGTACGAACAGAGCGGCCGGAATTCGAAGGTCCTGGTCAAGAAGCTGAAGTAGCTGCCCGGGTTACGCATCGGGTAAACCTTTTCCACGCCTGCCGTGTCGTTAGGGCCATCAGGCAGGCTCAGGGCCATGCGGCGCCGCTTCCCCACCGTTCAGGCCGCTTGACACGAACTCGACTGCGGCGAGATTGGGTCGCCGTTTGTGCGGTCAAATTGCCTGATTCATGCGGCTGCGGCTCTGCTGCTTGGGATTCCCAGCGGGTCGGGCTGTGATCTGTGCGCCATCTACGCTGCCGGGCAGGCGCGCGGCGAAGTCGGCCAGGGACCGTTCGTGGGTTTGGGCGAGCAGTTCACGCACTATGGCACGTTGCAGTATGAAGGGCACGAGGTGGCCAATCCAGCCGACCAGTCTCTGGATAGTTCTATCACGCAGGTGCTGGTCGGCTACAACGTGTCCGAACGCTTTGGCCTGCAACTGAATCTTCCATTCATCTACCGGAGTTTCAGGCGGCCAGAGGCCTCAGCAATCCACGAGGGAACGGAATCCGGGATTGGCGACGGTGTGCTTCTTGCCACTCACGAGGTTATGCGGTTCGAACGGCGGCATTCGACATTTGTCTGGAGCGTTTTGGCAGGAGTCAAATTCCCGACGGGCAGCACGAGCCGACTAAGAGAAGAAACGCAGGAGGGCGCCGGACAAGAGGGCCCCATCGCCAGCGGCATCCACGGGCATGACCTGACCCTGGGCAGTGGGTCCTACGACGGCCTGGTGGGCACGAGCGCTTACGCACGCAGGGACCGGTTGTTCCTGACAGGCACAGTTCAATACGCGATCCGCTCGCGCGGTGACTACGATTACCGGTTTGCCAATGACTTCATCTGGTCGGCGGCGCCGGGTTACCTTGTGCTCTTGTCGGAAGACTACACTCTCTCGGTGGAGGCAAACGTCTCCGGCGAAGTCAAAGGACGCGACGAGTTCCGCGGCCAGGCAGCCGAGGATACAGGTATTCTGGCGGTTTACGTCGGCCCGCAATTGGTCTTCACCTGGCACGACAAAATCAGCGCGCAAGTGGCGCTGGACTGGCCCGGTCTGCGCGATAACACCGCGCTGCAAATCGTGCCGGATTATCGCATTCGAGCCGGCCTGACCTGGCGGTTCTAACCTGGAGACTTCCTCTCCATTGCCGGGCAGTGCCGGCTCCGCTACTTTGTCCGCATGCGCTGCATAGTCACGGCTGGTCCCACCCACGAGCCGCTCGATAACGTCCGCCGGCTGACCAACCTCTCGACTGGCCGCCTCGGGTCGGAGCTGGCGCACTATCTCACCGAGCGCGGGCACGACGTGACGTTGTTGATCGGGCAGCAAGCGACCTATCGGGGTGCATATAGGGCCGCGCATATCGGCACGTTCGGGACGACCGCGAGCCTCCGGGAACATTTGAAAACCATGTCGCAGTCCTCCATCGATGCCGTGTTCCATGCCGCCGCGGTGAGTGATTTCGCGTTCGGCAAGATCTGGTCGCGCTCGACCGACGGCCGGTTGGCCGAAGTTCACGCTGGAAAACTGACGACCCGCCACGGCACGTTGCTGGCCGAGTTGATCCCCACCCCAAAGATCATCAGTGAGTTGCGGGACTGGTTCCCTCGAGCTGTCCTGGTTGGCTGGAAATACGAGGTGGACGGGGACCGCGCGGGAGTTTTGCAGCTGGCGCAACGACAGATTTCAGACTGCCGCACGAATGCCTGCGTGGCGAACGGCCGGGCCTACGGGCCCGGTTTCGGCCTGGTCACTCCGGACAGCGATTGTCTGGATTTGCCGGCGCCCGCGGCACTCTACGAGGCTCTGGGACGCCTGCTCATGCCCCAGGCGTAACTCCGGCCGCCGCGCCGGGCGAAGCCTTCTCAAACGGCCACCGTCCGGCCCACCGTGACCAGGCGAGGAATACCACCACGCCGAACCCCAGGACACCCAAACCATACAGGATCGTCTTGCCACCCGTGGTCGCGTACAAAAACGTCCATCCCGCCAGCGCGATTACCGTGGGCAACGGATAAAGCCACATTCGGAACGGCCGTGGCGCCTGCGGTTGCGTGCGGCGGAGCCAAATCAGCGCACCGATCTGCCCGATGAACTGCACCAGGATCCGCGTCGTCAACAACGCGTCGATGACCGTCATCAGCGGCAGAAAGCTGCACAGGATGGACAGTCCGCCGACCAGCAACAGCGATACGTGCGGGATCTCTTTTCGCGGATGCAGCCGCGCAAACACGCTGAAGAAATTTCCGTCCCGGGCGGCGGCGAATGGAATCCTCGAGTACCCCAGAACCAGGCTGAAACAACTGGCAAAAGCCGTCCACAGCACCAACAGCGTAAACACTTTGGCCGTGCTCGTCCCGTAAATCCGCTCGATGAACCACGAAACCACCGGCGGCGGAGGATCGGACACCGGACCGCCGTTCGCAGGCACAAACTCGCGCCACGGCACAACCCCGATGATCGCCAGGTTCATGCTGAAATAGATCGCGGCGACCGCCACGAGGCTGATCAGCACCGAACGGGGAATCACGCGCCCGGGGTTCCTCACCTCGTCGCCAATGTAGCAAATGTCGTAGTACCCCAGATAGTCGTAGATGCCGATGCGCGCAGCGGCGCCCAAACCGAAGAGGAAGCCCAAGGTAAAATGGAAGGCATGGGGCGGAAAATCGAAAGCCAGCTTCGAGCTGAAATGAAAAGGTCCGGTCAGCACAACGGTCCCGACCGTCAGCAGCGTGCCCACCCACAAACAGATTGTGATGCGGCCAACGGCGGTGATCTTCCGATAAAGCAAAACGATGATCAACAGCCCGACCCCGGCCATCACCAGGCGAAGTGAGTGCCCCTCCAAGCCGGGGCACAAATAGCGTGCATACTGTGCGAAACCGATATACCCAGAAGCGATCTCCAGCGGCCCGCTTAACAGAAACTGCCATATAAACAGAAATGCCATCGCGCGCCCGAGCTTTTCGCGCCCAAACGCCTCACGGAGGTAATGGTACGAACCCCCGGAGCCCGGCATCATCGCGCCCAACTCACTCCAGACCAGCCCGTCCGCCGAGGCGATGACCAGGCCCACGACCCAGCCCAGCATCGCCTGGGGGCCGCCCATCGCCGCCATCAATGCCGGGATCGTGATGAACGGCCCCACACCGATCATCGTCGACATGTTCAGCGCCGTGGCGTGCAACAGGCCGAACCGCCGCTGCAGCTCCGGCTGTTTCGCGCCGATCCCTTCGCCAGACTGCGTCGCGGTCGTCATGCCCGCAGCTTGGCATAACTCAACTCGCCGGGGAAAGCCTTACGTTGTAGGACAGCGCCTGACGAGTCCCCGCACGAAAGCCAACGATTGTAGGCGACGAGGTAACGAGTCGAGGAGAGTGGCGCGTGGTAACCTTCCCCAGTCGACTCGTTACCTCGTCGCCTACAATTCAAGTTAGATTGGCGTCGGCGCGTGGTCGCGTATTGACATTGCCACTTCCCTCTGGAGTAATCGCGCGCATGTCGCGCAAAGTTAATGGTTCATTGAGGGGTTGGCTTCTATCACTCACAATGCTTTCTCTGGCTTTCACCGCTCGCGCCGGCTGGATCTGGGTCGAGGGTGAAAAGCCCACCGTTAACAAAATGAACCGTCATCCCTGGTGGTACGACCAGGTGAAGAAGGAGCAGTTTTCCGGCGGCGATTTCATCTCCAATTTCGAAAAGGACAAGGCCGGCGAAGCCGACTACGCCTTCGACGCGTCACAGGATGGAGGCTACGATTTCTGGGTCCGCGCCAACCCGCTCATGAGCAAACTGTCCTTCTCGCTCAACGACGGGCCCGAGACTGCAATCGATTTGAATCGTGAAAAGCGCGGCGAGGTCAACGTCGCCGCCGACAACAAGCCCGACCTGCGATTTATCGCCTGGTGCAAGGTCGGTAACGTTGCGCTGCGCAAGGGTCAAAATACGATCCGCTTTCGCATGACCAGCGAAAACAACCACCACGGGTACCTGGACTGTTTCGTGTTCAGCAACGAGCCGTTTCAGCCTCGCGGCCTGCTCAAACCGGACCAACTGGCTGCCGAGTCGGCCACCGCCGCGGCGGACCAAAAAGGCTGGTTCCCGTTTGACCCCAAGCCCGATTCATTTGGCCCGGACAGCGCCATCGATCTGCGTTTCCTCAATGAGAAGTTCGCCGGCGAACATGGTTACATCGGCGTCAAAGCCGGCGAGTTCATTCACACTTCCACTGGTGAGCCTCTCCGCTTTTGGGGTGTCAACGGTCCGCCACATGAACTGAAGCCTCCCGAGCTTCGACAGTGCGCGCGGATGCTCGCCAAGCATGGCGTCAACCTGGTCCGCATCCACGGCGGCTATTTCGAACAGTCGGGTGAGGTCAACACCAACCGCGTGAAGCAGGCTTTCGAAATCGTTGCGGCGATGAAAGCCGAGGGTATTTATTCCCACCTCTCGATCTATTTCCCGCTGTGGCTGACGCCAAAACCAAACACGCCCTGGCTGGATGGATACGACGGCAAGACTCATCCTTTTGCGGCGCTCCTGTTTAATCCCGCCTTCCAGGCAAAGTATCGCAACTGGTGGACGGCCCTGCTCACCACTCCCAACCCGGCCACGGGCAAGACATTAGCCGAGGAGCCCGCCGTTGCCGGCCTTGAGATCCAAAACGAAGACTCGTTCTTTTTCTGGACGTTCTCAGAGCAGAACATCCCCGACCCGCAGCTTCGGACCCTGGAAAAGATGTTCGGCGATTGGGCAGCAAAGAAATACGGTTCGGCTGCCGCCGCGCTGACCAAATGGAACAAGCAGGGAGTGAAGCGAGATGCGCCGGATGAGGGCCGGTTGGGCTTTCGTCCGCTCTGGTCGATATTCAACGAAAAGAGCCTCCGCGACCGGGACACCGCCGGTTTCCTTTATGAACTGCAAACCAGGTTTTACACGGACACCTATGCCTTCCTGCGGAAGCTGGGATTCAAAGGGGTTATCACCGCCTCGAATTGGGCGACCGCCAGCCCCGAGGTCTTCGGCCCGCTCGAGAAGCTGAGTTACACCTCGTGCGACTTTCTCGATCGTCACGGGTACTTCTCCTGCAACCACAAAGGCGAGTCGGCGGAATGGTCCGTGCGCCCGGGGCACACCTACGCGGATCGCAGCGGCCTGCGTTTCGATCCCGAGCAGCCCGGCAAATCCAGGCAGTTCGTGCACCCGGCCATGGACCCACATTACGACGGCAAACCCTCGATGATCTCCGAAACCACCTGGAACCGGCCTAACCGCTTCCGCAGCGAGGCTCCGCTCTACTTCGCCGTCTACGGCGCGCTCCAGCATAGCGACGCCCTAGTCCACTTTGCCCTGGACGGCAAAGACTGGGCGGTGAAACCCGGTTTCTGGATGCAACCTTGGACGCTCATGAGCCCTTCGATGGTCGGTCAATTCCCGGCGGCCGCGCTCATCTACCGCCGCGGATTGGTCTCAACTGGCAGCGTCCTGGCGGAGATCAACCTCAGCAGGGACGCACTCTTCCAACTCCAGGGCACGCCGCTGCCCCAGGATGCCGCGCTCGATGAATTGCGGCTTAAAGACATTCCGACCGCTGCCGAGGGAAAGCCCGGCACGCGCATTGATCCCCTGGTGCACTACGCCGGCAGAACCGACGTCCGCTTCGTCGACGGTCCGGGCTCGGTCCAACTCAAGGATCTCGGCCCGCTCATTGACCACACCGCCCAGACCGTCACCAGCAGCAGTGGCGAACTAAAGCTCGATTACGGAAAAGGCATTCTCACGATCGACTCCGCCCGCGCCCAAGGCGTCAGCGGCCTCCTCAAGACGGTCGGTCGTTTCGAAACCAAAGATTTGTCGCTGGCGTCCGATCTGGAGCTGGGCCACATCATCCTCGTGCCGCTGGATGGCCAGCCGCTGGCAACCTCATCTAAAATGCTGCTGCAAGTCATGTCGGAAGAAAGATCCTCAGAGTTTCAAACCGAAGCTCTCGCCGAGGGCCTCAAGCGTATCTCGAACATCGGCGTGGATCCCTGGACCGTTAAAGAACTCAGGGGAACGGTCACCTTGAGGCGCGCTGACGCCCGGCAACTCAAGGTTACCGCCCTCGATTTCAACGGCTATCCCGCCGGCACCGCCGGCACCGCCGACTCCATAAAACTGCAACCCACGACCCTGTATTACCTGCTCAGCGCTCAGCCGTAAGACAGACATCTCGCCTGTCTCATCCCTTCCTGCTCAAGACCACTCCCGCGCTCACAAGAATCGCGGCCAGCACGAGTTCGATCCCGGGCATCTTCCGCAAAAACAGGCACAGCAGCGCCGTGGATAACACCGGCGTTCCGGCAGCAATGATACTCAAGGTCTGGACCCGGGCTCTCGCCAACGCCAGTTCCCAGAGCAGGTAGCCCGCTGCTAACGGCCCGGCTCCATACAGCAACGTCCACATCAGGCCTTGGCCGCCGATGTGCCCTCGGGCTACGGGCTCAACCGCCAGAATACCAAATCCAATCAGCCCGATGATCAAAAAGCCCAACGGACTGGTCACGTAACCCTGCGCCCACGAACGCCACCGTGCCAGCAAAGCCGAATACACCGCCCACGTAATTGCGGCCACAAGACTTAGCAGGTACGGCACGACCGCTCCAAAGCCTGATCCCTGTGCATCGGAAACGTTCGAGAAGAGCCCCGCCAGGTCTCGGGCATTGGCCAACGCCAACCCTCCCAACGCCAGCGCTAGCGCCGCTACGGTCCGGAAACTCAGCCGCACCCCCGGCACCAGGAACACACTGCAAACCACTGTCAGCACCGGCCACAAGTAATTGACCAGGCTCACCCCGAACACTCGCTCCGGTGTCGAACTCGCCAGCGCCAGCGGCCACGCCAGCCCATACAACACGAAACAAAACACCGGGCCCACCCATAGCCTCCAAGGCACAAAGAGCGCCGTGCGCAACTCCCCGTGCTGTGCCCTCCTGACCCCAAACTGCAGCAACGCCGCGCAAGCCGATCCAACAGCCACGAAAAACCACGTCCCTGCCTCCCGCGCCCCCAGGTAAACGAACGACGCCCCAAACGACCAGAACACCACGGCCGATACGCCGTAGAGCAAACCCAAACGCCCCGCGCGCGACATTGGTTCGGTCATGCCGCGGGTCGCCGGAGCAGTTGCCTGATTGTGCGGAGCATCAGCGGCGGGAATGAATGTGCCGCGCGCTGCTCAGCCCAGTCAACAGCGAAGCGGCTGTTAATCGCAGCCGGACGGGATACGCTCCCCTGGCGGGAACCGCCCTAGTTCACCACCAGCCCCAACAACCGGTCTTCAGACACCGGCCCATATTCCCGGCTGTCGGCCGAATCGGAGCGGTTGTCTCCCAGCACAAAGTACTCGTTCACACCGCACCTGAAGAGGCACCCGCTACCTGAACCCGCCATGAGAGTTTTCGTGCCCGCCGAGAGGTAGGGCTCGTTAAGCTTCGCGCCGTTCACATAAACCGCGCCATCCCTCAAGTAAACGAAATCGCCGGGCCGTCCGATGACCCGCTTCACTGAAAGTCCCGGGCACCCCGGGTCGCGCAGCACCACCACTTCCGAACGGTTCGGCGCCCGCACATACAGAATCCACCGGTTGAGCAGACAGCAGTCGGAATCGTGCAAGCCCGGTTGCATGCTTTTGCCAACCACCTTGATGGTACCGATCACGAAATGGCTGCACAGGAAGTAACTGCAAAAACAAAAACCAGCGACACAACAGAATTTCAATAACCCCATCGCCAGAGGCGTTCTGATTCCGACTCGCTCCAGTGCCCTCGCTCGCCATCGCTTCAACGAGAACTTCGGGCGGGGCATGATCGCGGTGTCGCTGGTCGTCATCACACCGGTACTATGAAGGCGTGCCTTGTTTTTACAACCCGGGGAAACTACCAAAAATCGGATCGGGCCCATCGCCGGGGGACCAACAAATTCCGAAGCAGCTAGGGCCGGCGCGCGGACTTCAGTCCGCGGCAGGCTCCGACGTCCAGGGGCCCGCCACTTGTTCGGACACAACTGGGAATTGGCCATTGCTGCGGACTGAAGTCCGCGGGCCGGCCGCCGTTCTTTTTGGCAGGCGAACCGCTCACGGGTTCCCCGGCCCTGCTACTCACTCCCGGTGCTCGCGGCGACTGAGTCCGTGAACAGCACACGGTGGATGGGGGTCGGATAGGGCACACCCGGACCCTTGGCAGCGCGCCACAAAATCCGGTTAAGCTGGTCTTCAGGCGCCAAATCGTAGTCGCGGAAGTTCATGCGCGCGGACTGTTTCGCGCCGGGGGATTTCACGCTGTTCTTGGCCAACATGTCCACCTTCGGTGTGAGGACCTGGAACGGCGTGACCTCAGCCCTCTGTCCAAAACTGTTGAACATCGGCGTCGCCCCGGCGTCATATTGTGTCAAGGGCGGCAGGCCCAGGATCAGCTCGATCGTGCGAACCATGCTTGCCGTTGTATACAACGTGCTGTCCACGAACCCGCGTTTGCAGTACGGGCTGATCACCAGCCCGGCGGTGCGATGGGCGTCCACGTGGTCCGGTCCGTTTTGCGCGTCGTCCTCGATGACGAAAATCGCCATTTCTTTCCAGAACCGGCTGCGGGTGGCGGCCTCGACGATTCGTCCCAGGCCAAGGTCATTGCTGGCGACGCACGCATCAGGCGTAAACGCGCCGGGGGTTGTGCCGCGGGTGTGGTTTTCGCCGAGCGACATAATGGCAAACCGCGGAAGCACCCCGGTACGGTCGGCCTCCTGCAGATCCTCAACCCAGCCTTTCACCCGGTCCATGTCGCGGCCGTTCGGCCAGCGGCCACGGTTGGCCGAGGGCACGCGCCTGGCCCCTTCGCCGTAGTTTTTGAAACTGACGCCGTGACGCTTGCAGAGGTCCCAAAGATAGCCTGCGGCCGGCACCTCCATTTCGTAGTTACCGGGTAGCTTGCCGTGGCCGGAATAGGATAAAATCCACGAGCGCTGGAGGTAATCCGTCGCCATCGCCGCGTCGCACCAGCTATGCCCGTCCACGCTGACCTCGCCGTTGCAGTAGAGGTTGTCGAGCAGCACATATTCGCGTGCGAGCTGGTGTTGGTTCGGAGTGACGTCCTCGCCGTACATGACCAAGTTGGCGTCGCCATTGCCGGCGGGTTTGCCCTGCGCATCTTTGAAGTCGCCGAACACTTGGTCGTAGGTGCGGTTCTCTTTGATGATGTAAAGCACATATTTGATCGAGCAGGGCTCGCCCACTTTGGCAGGGATCACCGAAGCTGGCGGCAGCGGCGCGCGTTGGAGTTGCTCGGGCGTGTAGGGCGAGTTGCGCCGCACTTGCTGCGTATATGCGCGCATCTGCGCCGCGTCCGGCCGCTTGATAAAAGAAACCGACCCGCCCAAAGTGCGGCCGATATAGTCGAACGTCGGCGGCTTGTGCAAGCGCTGCGGCAGCGACGTGATCGGCGGGACATTCGCCCGCGAGGCCAGCCCTTTTCCGTTGGCGACAAACAGGGTCTGGTTGTCCGGGCTGACCGCCACGGCTGAAGGA
>DATDCV010000663.1:0-11839 GCA_036524155.1 Verrucomicrobiia bacterium | reverse complement strand
GTGTTCAGAGTTCCCGTTCCTACTCAGCTCGGTAATGAGATAGGGAACTCTCGCTACAAAGGGCCTCCTCTCCCCAACCCTCTCCTCCCGAGGAGGAGAGGGAGAAGATCAGCTGTCCGGGGGAGAGTAACAGACCCATTGTGTGGAAAGCCCCGATTCGTGCCGGGGCCCAACGTCCCGAAAGATTCAGCGTCCGAGGACGGGCGCACTCCGCTCGGCAAAATGAGAGTCGGTGCCGCGTGGGAAAATAGATTTGAAGAATCAGGGGGGCGGTTCCACATTTCGCCGGAATATGGCGAGCGAATGTGCCCCTTATCGGAAGCTGTTGAAGCGCGCGCGTGAAATCGCCTGGTTCGGCGGCGCGGCGGAGTTGCTGACGTGGGATGCGGAGACGTATATGCCGCGGAAAGCGCTGGACTTTCGGGCGGAGGAACTGGCGTGCCTGGGGGGGCACACGCACCGGCTGTTCACGGCGAAGAAGACCGGCGAGTGGATCGCGGCGTGCGAGCAGCACGGTTTTGCGGTGGACTCGGCGGAAGCGGCGAATGTTCGCGAGTGGCGGCGGCGTTACGATCGGGCGACGAAGATACCCGCGCGGGTGGTGGAGAAGTTCGAGCGAACGCGAGCTCACTCGCGGGAGGCGTGGAAGGAGGCGCGGGCGAAATCCAGGTTCAAGCTGTTCCAGCCGCACCTGAAGAAGCTGCTGGACCTGAACCGGCAACGAGCGGAGGCCTGGGGTTTCCAGGAATCACCCTACGACGCATTGCTGGAGGAGTACGAGCCGGGGATGCGGGCGAGCCAGTTGCGGCCGTTATTCGCGGAGCTGCGGGCGGGACTGGGGCTGGTGCTGGCGGGGGCATTGGAACGCTCGGCGGCATTGCCGGCGGAGATGCTCGAGGGGGAGTATCCCGTGGCGGCGCAACAGGCGTTGAATCGAAAGGTCGCGGAGGCGATCGGCTATGACTTTGACGCGGGGCGGATTGACACGACGACGCACCCGTTTTGCACGACACCGGGAGCCGGGGATTGCCGGCTGACGACGCGCTATAATGAACGCAACTTCACACAATCATTTTATGGAATCCTGCACGAGGCGGGGCACGGGCTTTACGAACAGGGTTTGCCGGCGGAGGACTTCGGCACTCCGCTGGGAACGGCGGCGTCACTGGGGATCCACGAATCGCAGTCGCGGCTGTGGGAGAATCACGTGGGCCGGCATGCGGCGTTCTGGGAGCACTGGCATCCGATCGCGTGCGAGCATTTTCCGGCGCTGAAGAAGTTCGGGCCGACGGACATCTCGGCGGCGGTGAACCGGGTGAGCCCCTCTTTTATCCGCGTGGAGGCGGACCAAGTGACGTACGATCTGCATATCCTGTTGCGGTTCGAGATCGAGACCAGGCTGGTGGAAGGCCGGCTCGACGTGGCGGACGTGCCGGCTTACTGGAACGAAGAATTCGAGAAGTTGCTGGGGTTGAAGGTCCCGAACGACGCGCAGGGCTGCCTGCAGGACATCCATTGGAGCCTGGGCAACCAGGGTTATTTCCCGACCTACACGCTGGGCAACTTGAATGCGGCGCAGCTTTTCGCGAAGGCAAGCGACGAGTTGCCCGGGCTGGCTGCGGACCTTGGGCGCGGGGAATACGGAGAGCTACTGCGGTGGTTGCGCGAGAAGGTCCATCGCCACGGTTCGCGTTACCCGGCGCCGGCATTGATGGAACAGGCGACGGGACGAGCGACGGGAGCGGTGAGCCACCTGGGGTATTTGCGGAAGAAGTTTGGGGAGGCGGGCTGAAGTCCGCGCACCGGGAGTGGGTTTGAGATAGCTTGACGCAGCCGGCATTTTTGGGTAAAAGACAGAGCGTCGGAAGAGGCTGCGTTGAGCCGGCGCGCGGCCGGCGGGCAGGTCAGGGTTTGAGAGTGAGTAGCGATAGCTGACATCCGCAGACGGGGTTGGCCCCATCCAGGCAGCTCACCCGGGTCGAGATTCTGCCGTGCTGCGTAGAGAAGGCAGGTGCGGGGGCGGGGGAGAGCAGGAAAACACACCAGGGTGACCTGGCGTGGTTGAGAACAGCGGGCGGAGAAAACGAAGCGGAACGGGGTTGGCGAGATTTAGATTTGGCATTGACTGTGAATCAGGGGAAGAAAGGACAGGCCCCGAGGCTCCGGGAGACGAGGGACGGTCCGCGTGAAGGTTCGCGAGCGACGCGGAACGGGCACGCGCGACTGCACCTGGCGTTGAGCCGGTTATTCCGGACGCTGATTTCGCCTGGTTCGGGGATGGCGGAGATTTCGGAGGCGCTGCTGAGCGAAGCGCGGAGGCTGACCGGCAGCGTGCAGGGTTTTGTATCGAGCATAGATCCCCGAACGGGAGACAATATCGGGCATACGCTGGAAGGGGAGATGCTGAGGACATGCAAGGTGGTGGAGGAGATGAGGACCATCGTACTCCGGCGAGGGCCCGGGGGCCATTACCGTGGGTTGTGGGGGCACGCCTTGAACACACGCAAGGGGTTTTACACCAACGATGCGCTGCGGCATGGTTCGGCGGAGGGAGTGCCGGAGGGGCATGTGGCGGTGAAGCGGTTTTTGAGTGTGCCGGTGCTGCTGGAGAAGGAGTTGGTGGGGCAGATTGCGTTGGCGAATCCACGGCGGGCGTACACCGATCAGGATTTGCAGAACGTGAAAGGGCTGGGGCGATTCTACGCGCTGGCGATCCAGCGGAGGCGGTTTGAGGAGATGCTGGCGAAGGAACGGGATTTTGCGTCTTCGGTGATGAACACCGCGGGGAGCCTGATCGTGGTGCTGGACCGGGAGGGACGCATCCAGCAATTCAACCAGGCGGCGGAAAGATCGAGCGGGTATGGATTCGAGGAGGTGAAGAACCGGGTCTTTTTCGACTTTCTGCTGTTGCCGGAAGAGCTGGCCGGGGTCAAAGGGATGTTCGAGGACTTGAAGGCGGGGCGGTTTCCGAACCAGCATGAGAGTTATTGGGTGACCAAGAGCGGAGAGCGGCGGCGGATCACGTGGTCGAACACGGCGCTGGTGGACAGCAAGGGAGCAGTTGAGTTCGTGGTGTCGACGGGGATCGACGTTACGGAGCGGAGGAGAGCGGAGGAAGAGCTGAGGCAAGGGAACCGGATGTTGCGGGCGTTAGGGAGCAGCAACCGGGCGCTGATGCGGGCGAAAGGCGAGAAGGAGCTGCTGGAGGAGGTATGCCGGATCATCGTGAACGAGTGCGGCCACGCGATGGTATGGGTGGGCTACGCGGAAGAGGATGAGAGCAAGTCGATTCGGCCCGTGGCATACGCGGGTTTTGAGGAGGGCTACCTTGAGACGCTGAAATTGTCGTGGGCGGACACGGATCGCGGGCGTGGTCCGACCGGCTTGGCGATTCGGGAAGGGAAGCCGAGCGTGTGCCGGGACATGCGGACGGATCCGCGGTTTGCGCCGTGGCGGGAGGCGGCGCTGAAGCGGGGATACGCGGCGTCGGTGGCGGTGCCGTTGTATCGTGAGGGGAAGGCGTTGGGGGCGCTGACGATCTACTCGAGGAAACCGGACGCCTTTTCCGAGGACGAAGTCAAGCTGCTGAGCGAATTAGCGGGCGACTTGGCGTACGGGATCGCGACGTTGCGATTGCGGCTGGCGCACGAGCAGGCGCAGGCGGAGCTGGCGTACCTGGCGTCGTTTCCGGAACTCAACCCGAACCCGGTGATGGAGATCGAGGTGGCCAGCGGGAGGGTGGTTTACCAGAACCCGGCGACGCGGGAGCGTTTTCCAGGGCTGGAAGCGGAGGGTTTGGCGCATCCGTTTCTGGCCGGGCTGCCGGCGGCGATCGCGGCGTTGCGTGAGAGCCCGTCGGCGCCCGTCCGGAACGAGGTGACGGTGGCCGGGACGTGGTACGCGGAAACGGTGAGCAGCGTGCCTGGGGGCGAGCGGGTGCGGGTTTACGCGTCGGACATCAGCGCGCACAAAGAGGCGGAGGCGGCGCTGCGGGAGAGCGAGGATCGGTTCCGGGCGTTGTTCGAGCAGGCGGCGGTGGGGGTGGCGTTGACGGAGGTGCAGGGCGGGCAGTTTGCGCGGGTGAACCAGAAGCTGTGCCAGATCCTGGGTTACACGCGGGAGGAGCTGCAAGGGATGAAATTCCAGGAGTTGACGCACCCGGACGATTTGTCGCCGAGTTTCGAGATGATGAGGCGGCTGCGGGAGGACGAGGTGCGCGAAGCGTCCATCGAGAAGCGGTATCGCCACAAGAGCGGGGCGGTGGTGTGGGCGCACCTGACGGTGTCGCCGCTGCGGCGTCCGGCGGGGGATCCGATTTTTCACATTGCGATCATCCAGGACATCACGGGGCGGAAGCGGATGGAAGCGGTGCTGGCGCGGGCGCATACGGAACTGGAGCGGGAAGTGGAAGACCGGACGGCCGACCTGCGGGCGGCGAACGCGCAGTTGCGGCATCAAATCGAGGTCCGTCTGCAGCGGGAGGCGGAACTGATTGAAGCGGAAAAGCGTTACCGGACGGTGGCAGATTTCACGTACGACTGGGAGTATTGGCGGACGCCTGAGGACACGCTGGTGTATTGTTCGCCCTCGTGCGAGCGCATCAGCGGTTACACCGCGGCGGAATTGGCCGGCCGGACACAACTGCTCGAGGAAATAGTACATCCTGAAGATCTACGCGTGTGGCAGCAGCATGTATGCGCTACGCAGAAAGCTCCGGGGCTGAAGACGCTCGAATTCCGGATTCGGCAAAAGGGCGGGGACATCCGGTGGATCGAGCACACGTGCCGGCCGGTGACCGGGGAGCAAGGCGAATCGTTGGGGGTGCGGGCGAGCAACCGGGATGTGACGGAGCGGAAGAATGCGGAGCTGATGATGCAGAATCTGCGGCAGGAACTGGCGCTGGTGTCGCGCGTGACGACTGGGGGGCAGTTGGCGGCGGCGCTGGCGCACGAATTGAACCAGCCGCTGGGAGCGATCGTGTGCAACGTGGAGGCGGCGGTCCAATTTTTGAGCCAGCCGACGCCGGACCTGGCCGAGGTGCGGGCGGCGCTGGGTGATATCGGGGCGGATGGCAAGCGCGCGGGCGAGGTGATCCAGCGTTTGCGGGCGATGTACCAACGGACCGGGCAACAGCGCAGCGCGCTGGGCCTGAATGCTCTGGTGGAGGAAACCGTGAAACTGTTGCGGAGCGAGTTTGTGCTGCGCGGGGTGACGGTGCTGCTGGAGCTCGCGCCGGAGCTGCCGAAAGTATCGGGCAACCACATCGAGCTGCAGCAAGTGGTCATCAATTTGATGATGAACGGGGTGGAGGCGATGGCGTCGCGGGGGCCTGGGGAGCGGCGGCTGCAGATTGCTAGCACGACGGATGACACGGGCCTTGTTCGGCTCGGGATCAAGGACTCGGGAACAGGGATAAGCGCCGAGCAAATGGAGCGGTTGGGCGAGCCGTTCTTCACGATGAAACCGAGAGGGATGGGGATGGGCCTGGCGATCAGCCGGTCGATCATGGAGGCGCACGGCGGGCGGCTGTGGGCGGTGAACAATCCGGACCGGGGGACGACCTTCTGGCTGGCGCTGCCGGTGGAAGCGGGGGCGCGCGCGTGAGCGCTCCCGGAACAGTGTATGTGGTCGATGACGATGCCGGCATGCGGAAGGCGCTGGCGAGGCTGACGCAAGCGGCGGGCTTGAGGAGCAGGACCTTTGCGTCGGCGGCCGAGTTCCTCGACCAGGAGAGCCTGGAAAGCCCGGCGTGCATTGTCCTGGACATCCACATGCCCGGCCTGAGCGGATTGGATTTGCAGGCGGAACTGGCCAAACGGAACCTGCAAACGCCGATTGTATTCATTACGGGCTACGGGGACGTCCCTTCAAGCGTGCGGGCGATGAAGGCCGGGGCGGTGGATTTTCTGACGAAACCGTTCAACAACAGGAATCTGATCGAGGTGATGCGCAACGCGGTGCGGAAGGATGCGAGCCGCCAGGCTGGGGCAGCGGAACGGGAAGCAATCCAACGCCGGCTCGGCACACTGACACCGCGGGAGATGGAGGTCTTGAAGCTGGTGTTGCGGGGGCTGCTGAACAAACAGATCGCCGCCGAGCTGGGCGCGAGCGAACAAACCATCAAAGTGCACCGCGGCAGGGTGATGGACAAGATGCAGATGCAATCGGTGGCGGAACTGGTGCAGGCGGCGGTGAAAGTGGGGCTGGTGACGGCGTAAGGTTCGGGGTGCGGGCGGAAGCCGCAAGCTGGTGGCAGGCCTCTTCCCGGAATGGCGCGACGAAAGATTACTCTGGATGCCACACCACTAACCGTCCCTGAGTCAGTCGTTTATCGAACGCCCTTGACTGGGCGCCAGCGAGAGCGAACGTTGAGAAATAAGACCTCGTGAAGCTTCACCGATCTCTTTGGGCAGTGGCGCTGTTGATCTGCTCGGGCGCACTCGTCGTTGGGCTGAATATGGTTCGCGGCGCCCCCTGAATCCGCGTACCCCTGGGGCCCTCCACCCCCTCCTCCAGGCGGCGGTAGGTCAGGCCCATAGGCCTCACACAAAATGACGGACCTCCGGTGTCCATTTTAGAGATGAAGCAGACTATTCGTTGGATTCTGGTTTCAGTGGTGGCCTGTGCCCTTGGTTCGGTGGTTACATATCAAATCGCCTATGACCGCGGTTACCGCACTGGCGAAGTCAGCGCCATTGAGCGTGGCTACTTAGTTCAAAGTTGTGGCTTTTTTGCCGCGTTGCAGAGCGTGCGGGCAGGTGATATTGCGGGTGCCACTCGTCAAATGGAGAAGTTCTGTTTTGACTCGGCAGAGATCGCGTATAAAGACCACCAGCCGCCTCCGTATGACCAAATGTCCAAGCACCTTGCACGAGAGTTGTTGAAGTATCGCGCCACTTATCGAACCAATAGCGCAGATTGGGACCCGATGGAGCGGAAGCTGGAGGCCCTCTTACCGAAACAAATGTAGCCAGGCCCTTTGATTAAACGTTCGATGGCACAGTCTACGTCAGCTATGACGCGGATCATCGCTATATGACAGATTCCAAAGAAACCATTCGCGCAAGGGTGCCCCTGGCGGTTTATTTTCCCGAAACTGTCGAGTGCGAGCTCGAATGTTACCCGACCGTCGAACAACTAAAGCACTATTCCGGGCTCGCCGGCTTTGCGAAGGCCGGCCAGGAGGTTACGGAACGGGCCTACACACTCACTGAACCCAGCAGCTACCTGCGCAAGGCTTTCTCGTGCCTGCGGCTTTCCTTTGATGAAGTTTGTGGTGTTCTTCTCCTTATGCAGCGGGGCGATCCTCAACGTCATCTGGGGCACGGTCCATCGCCATAATCTGCGCTTGCCGCGGGGATTGTGGGAGGAACTCAAGAAGGGGGGACATCCTGCCAGGCGACCGCGCTTACGGCGAATACACCACACTGGCCAGTTGACCCAAACAGGGCATCGAGGTCGTGGCTCGCTTTCATCACCGACGCAAAGTGGACTTTCGCAAAGCTCAGCGCCTGGGCAAAAACGACGGTCTGTTAGTCTGAAGCCGGGGGGTGAGAGACCTGGGTGATGTCCTAAGCTTCGTGTAAAAACCAACCGGTTGCAGACTCCAACCGCGCCGGTAAAACAGAAAGCGAAAGACAAACATGAAACGCCAACTTCCCAGCCAAACCCTCGAAGAACAGTTCCTCAGCCCGTCTACCCGAAAGACTCCGCTCTCTGAATCCATCCGCCTGGGCGCCCAACTCATGCTCCAGAAAGCCGTCGAACTCGAAGTGACTGAGTTCCTGGGGCGCGACCACTACCAACGGAGCGGGGAAGGGGTTCTCCAGGGCTATCGCAACGGCTACGAGGACAAGCAGGTCCAGACTGCCGAAGGACCCCTGCATCTGAAAATGCCCCAAGTGCGCGACACGATCGAAGCCTTTGACGGCGTTTGGCTCCGAGCGCTGGTTCGGCGAAGTGATAAGCTCGCAGCCTTGATCCCACAACTCTATGTCAAGGGAGTGTCCACGCGGGACATTGAAGCCGCCCTCAACGACACTTTGGAGGTGGAGGGGGTGAGCAAGAGCACGGTCAGCACGTTGTGCGGGCAACTGAAGAAGGACTTCGAGCGGTGGCAGAACCGGGATCTGACCGAACACAAGATCCTCTATCTGTTTTGCGATGGGATTTACCTCCGATTGCGGCCGGAAGATGAGAAAGCGGTGGCGGTGCTGTGCGCCTATGGGATTCGCGAGGACGGCAAGAAGGTGCTTTTGCATCTGGCGGTCGGGATTGAGTTTGATGTTTGCGGGGTTGATAGATGCGTCTGCGAGTTGGCGCGGCGTAAAAGGCACTCCCTCCGTGACCCGTGAACTAGAGACACTCAGGACCCGCTCAACGGTTCAGCCGGGGAGGCGAATGGCGGCATGAGAGACGGCACCGAGGCTTCCGGTCTCACATCGGCTGAGCATTAAGAGGTCGCTCTTGGCGCAGAATGTTGCTGCGGAGGCAGAACCCGGCTGAGGACACGGCGCACGACAGCAGCAGCCACACCGCTTCCCCGCGACGGCTTGAACGCTCAGATCACCAGCTTCCCTCGGGAATCGACATCTGGGCATGGTCGTTTACACTGGGTCCATGAGCGACGTCACGCGCATTCTGGACCGCGTGCATCAGGGCGAAGCCAAAGCCGCTGAGGAGCTACTACCGCTTGTTTACGAGGAACTGCGCAAGCTGGCCAAGGCGAAGATGGCCAATGAAGGGCCCGGGCAGACTCTGCAACCGACGGCACTGGTCCATGAAGCCTGGCTCAAGCTGGTCGGCTCGGATCATCAGCACTGGAAGGGCCGTGGCCACTTCTTCGGGGCTGCGGCCGAGGCGATGCGGCGCATCCTGATCGACCGCGCCCGCAGGCGCCAGCGGGAGCGCCATGGGCACGGCCTGAAACGCGTCGATTTGGCTCAGGTCGATGTCGCGCTCACCACCGACGACGATCTCCTGGTCCGGGTGGACGAAGCGCTGGAGCGACTGGCGGCCGAGGCTCCCGAGAAGGCCGCCGTGGTCAAGCTCCGGTTTTTCACGGGTCTTTCCATCCCCATAGCGGCAGAGGCTCTGGGTATCTCCGTAGCCACCGCCAACCGGCACTGGAACTATGCGCGGGCCTGGCTGCTCGCGGAGTTGAAGCGGGGCCTGTGACCGCCTGAAAAAGTCAGTCTGGGGTGAGACGATTGGAGCCCCCGCGACGCCACTGTAGATAGGAAACGAAAATTCGTGCAGTGAGTGTGGACCACGACAAAGCGGAAGCGCTGTTTGACGCAGCTCTGAAGTTCAAGCTCGAAGAGCGTGAGGTTTTTCTGGCGAGCGCCTGCGGGGGGGATGCCACGTTGCGCCGCCAGGTGGAGGAATTGCTCGAGGCAGCAGGGGATGCGGAAGCTTTCTTGCCGACGGACCCCCGAACCATCAGTGCCCAGAGTCCACTGACTGAGAAACCCGACGACCGGATCGGGCGCTACAAGCTGCTCCAGCAGATCGGCGAAGGGGGTTGCGGCGTCGTCTACATGGCCGAACAGGAGGAACCCGTCCGACGCCGGGTGGCCCTCAAAGTCATCAAGCTGGGCATGGACACCAAGCAGGTCATCGGCCGGTTTGAGGTTGAACGCCAGGCGCTGGCCCTGATGGATCATCCCAACATCGCCAAGGTCCTGGACGCGGGTGCGACCGAGACGGGCCGGCCGTATTTCGTGATGGAACTGGTCCGGGGTGTACGGATCACCGACTACTGTGACCAGAACAGCCTTTCCACACGGGAGCGGCTGGACCTGTTCATCCAGGTCTGCCATGCCATCCAGCACGCCCACCAGAAGGGGATCATCCACCGGGACATTAAACCGTCCAACATCCTGGTCACCCTTCATGATGAGGTGCCCGTGCCGAAAGTGATCGACTTCGGCATTGCCAAGGCCACCGAACAACGGCTGACCGACAAGACGCTCTTCACCGCCTTCGAACAGTTCGTCGGCACCCCCGCCTACATGAGCCCGGAACAAGCAGAGCTGAACGGGTTGAACATCGACACGCGTAGTGACATCTACGCGTTGGGAGTGCTGCTTTACGAGTTGCTCACGAGCAAGACGCCGTTTGACGCGAAGGCGCTGATGGCGGCTGGGCTGGACGAGATGCGGCGGATCATCCGCGAGCAGGAACCTGCCCGGCCGTCGACGCGGCTGGGGACGATGGGGGGAGGGGAATTGACGACGAGGGCCAAGCATCGGCGTGCCGAACCACCCAAGCTGATTTATCTGTTGCGGGGTGATCTGGACTGGATCGTGATGAAATGCCTGGAGAAGGATCGAGCCCGGCGGTATGAGACGGCGAACGGGCTGGCGCAGGACATCGAGAGGCACTTGAAGCACGAACCGGTGACCGCCTGTCCGCCGGCCACGCTCTATCGGGTGCAGAAGTTCGTGCGGCGAAACAAGCTGATGGTGACGGCAGGTTCGGCGGTCGTGGCAGTCCTCGTCCTCGGTGTTCTCGTGAGTACCTGGCAGGCGGTGCGGGCCACTCGGGCGGAGCGGGAGCAGCGGCGCTTGCGAGGGGTAGCGGAGGCCGCCCAGGCGAACGAGGTGGGGCAACGCCGAATTGCCGAAACCAAGACCGAGGAGAGCCGACAGGGACTGGTCCAGCTCAATGTTGCCAGCGGGGCTCGGCTGCTGAATGAAAGCCAGAGCTTCGCTGCACTGCCGTGGTTGGTCGAGGCGCTGCGTTTAGAACAAGGCAGAGCCGAAGGAGAAGATGCCCAACGGCGGCGGTTGGGCATGGTTCTGCAGCAGTGTCCGAAGTTGTCTCAAATCTGGTTCCATGAAGCGCCCGTGAGCTGCGCGGCATTCAGCCCCGATTCCCGGCGCGCGGCTACCGGCACGGCGATCGGCAATGCCGCCTCGGGACAGGCCCAGGTCTGGGACGTGGAAACCGGTCAACCAGTGGGACGGCCGATGGTGCACGGCGGTGGCATCAATCAACTTCGGTTCAGTCCGGACGGGCGCAGGATCGCAACGGCCAGCGTTGATGGGACTGCCCGGCTTTGGGATGCGAAGAGCGGCGAGCCCGTCACCCCGCCGCTCTCTCACAGCAACTCGGTGGATGCGCTTGCGTTCAGTCGGGACGGGACGCTCCTGGCCACGGCGAGCCGCGACCATGCGGCGCGCGTCTGGGACGCGCAGAGCGGGCGCGCTGTGACCGGGCCATTGACACACCTCTTCACAGTTGGTGGCGTGGACTTCAGTCCGGACGGAACCCGGCTGGTGACCGTGTCGGGCGATGGTCGGTTGTGCGTCTGGGACACTGCACTGGGGACCAGCTTGCACACCATACCACACTCGAGTCACCAACTGGCTGGAGTGCAGTGGAGTCCGGACGGCAGCAAGTGGGTCACTGCAAGCATGGAAATGACGGCCAAGCTTTGGGATGCTAAACAACGGAATGAGCTGGCCACCCTGCCGCACGACGCCGGGGTGAACCGAGCCGCGTTCAGCCCAGACGGACGGTTGGTCGTGACGGCGAGTGCGGATAAGACGGCCCGGGTGTGGGATGCCCAGACCGGGACGCCGCGGACGCCTCCCGTTCAACACGACAGCGAGGTTTACCATGCTGAGTTTAGCCCCGACGGACTCGCGCTGGTGACCGCTTCGGGCGACCACACCGCCCGCGTGTGGGACGCGAAGACTGGTCAGCCGCTCACACCCTCTCTGCCTCACCAGGGGGAAGTGAAGCAGGCCGCGTTTAGTCCCAACGGCCATCAACTGCTCACGGTGAGTGTGGACGGCACGGGCCGCCTATGGGAACTGGCGGTCGGCGGGCC
>DATDCV010000662.1:0-6156 GCA_036524155.1 Verrucomicrobiia bacterium | reverse complement strand
CGGTTTACTCTGGCTTTGCGTCCAGGGGTGTTTGCGGTAGACTGCCCTGAATTCGTAGTTCCCGGCAAAACATGAATATTCAAGTGGCAGTCTTGTGCGATGCGGCAACTGATGACAACGGCAAGCTGAACCTGCTGGGGGCGTTCGACACAATCTACACGCAGCGGCTCCCGGCGATCCATCCGCAGTGCTCGATCGCGCTGCGCGTGACCTTTTTCAGCGGAGACGAAGGCAAGCGCAACCTCCGTTTGAATTTTGTGGACGCGGACGGCCGCTCGATCATGCCGGATTTTCCCGCAATTCCCGTCGAGGTGGCGCTGCCGGATGACATGCATTTCGGGACGCGCAACTACATCATCAACATCCAGCAGTTGAAATTCGAAAATCCAGGGCTCTACTCGATCGATGTTTCGCTTGATGACCGTCCGCAGGCCAGCATTCCGCTGCTGGTAAAACACAAGCCGCCGGTGCCTCAGCCCGGCGTATAGCCTCCGCAGGCGCCGACGTAAGGAGATTCAGATCTGCAAAACGCAGCGGCGTGGGGTTGATGAACCATCGGCGCCCCTCACTAGCAGCCCAGTACCTGTTCCTGGCCGAATTGTGAGGACCGGAGCGCCGATTTTTAATCGGCTTAGGCAAGCCGACGGCCACCCGGAGGCCGAGTGCCAGGAGCTGCTATTTCGCCATGACCACGTCGACGGTTTCTTCGCGGCGGTGCGGGGCGTCCTCTTCCTGATCCACGGGCGGCACGGTGGTCGGCGTCTCGAGCGAGGCGGGACGGTGGTCGAGCACCTGGTCGCCGGTCTTGTGGAATTTGACGCTGACAATCTTGCTGACGCCGTGTTCCTGCATGGTGACGCCATAAAGCACGTCGGCCATGCCGATGGTGCGTTTATTGTGGGTGATGACGATGAACTGGGAGCGTTCGAGGAACCGCTGCAAGACCCGGATGAACCGGTTGATGTTCGACTCGTCCAACGGCGCATCCAGTTCGTCCAGCACGCAGAACGGGCTGGGTTTGACCTGGTAGATGGAGAAGAGCAGCGATACGGCGGTCATGGTCTGTTCGCCGCCGGAAAGCAGCGAAATAGTCTGGAGCTGTTTGCCCGGCGGCCGCGCGACGATGTCAATGCCGCTTTCCAGCAAATCATTTTCGTCCATTAACACCAGGTCGGCCTTACCCCCGCCAAATACCTCGGTGAACATCTCGCGGAAGTTGGCGCGGATCTGCTCAAAGGTGGTCCGGAACATCTCCTTGGTTTGGGCGTTGATCTTGTTGATGACCTCGTGCAACTGGGTTTTGGCTTGCACCAGGTCATCATGCTGCTTGCTGAGGAACTGGTAGCGTTGCTCGGTCTCCTCGTATTCCTCGATCGCGACCAGGTTCACGGGGCCCATCTCGTCCAACTTCCGTTGCAGCGCATCCACCTGCTGGGCGACCACCTCCCAGTCGGTCGCCCCGCCGGCAGCGGCCATCTCTTCCGGCGACATCACGTGGACGCGCGCCGGGCCTTCATCCGCGAAGGTAATCGTGATGCATTCGCCGCGGATATCGTCCAGAACCAGATGGTATTTCTGCTGGATACGCTCGCGGAGGTTCTGGACCGTCATGGTTTTCTGGGCCAGTTCCACCTCCAGGCCGGCGCGTTTGTCCTGCAACTCGCTCATCAGCCGCCGTTGCTCGCGCAGGGCTCCCTCCCGCGCGCTGACGTCACCTTCCAGAGCTTGTTTGCCGGCCAGCAACTCCGCGCTCTGTGCGTTGACCTGTTCGCGGTCGTGCTGCAGGCTCTCGATGCGCCCGCGTGATTCCTGAATCTCGGAATCGGCTTGCTCCTTGCGAGCGATGCAGGAACTAATCTCCGCGCGCCGCTGCTCCACCACCTGCGCCAACTCGCGAATCCGCTGCGTCAGGGCGTGACGTTGCTGCTGGAACGAAGCGCACATCTGCTCCTCCGTCGCCAGCGACACCCTGCTCTCGGTCAGCCCGGCCTGCGCGGTGTCCCGGCTTTGCCGGAGAGATTCCAACTGGGCGTTCAACTCGGCGACTCGCCCCTGGGCGGCCTGTTCACGCCGGGCCAGCTCGCCGGCCCCGGCCTCCAGGGCACCCCGCTTCTGCAATGCTTCCTGTTCCTGAGCGGCAAGGCTTTGAATTTCGTAAACGACCGTCTCGATTTTCTCGTGAAGGAGGCGTCGTGAATTGTGGAGAGCGTTGAATTCGCCTTCGTGGGTGGCGATCGCAACCTCCTGGGCCCGGAGTTCAGTTTGCGCCTGCTGGAGCGTCGCCTGCAGCTCGGTTTGTTCGCCCTGCAAGGCGCCCTTGCGCCGGCTGACTTCCGCCACGTCAGCTTGGAGCCCTTCGAGAGCGGATTGCAGCTCCGCGATCTGGTTCCGGCGGGCAAGGATCGAGGCGGCGGCTTTGCCGTTTGCGGCGCCGTTCACGTGTCCGCCCGTGTAAATGCCGTGGCGGCTCAGCACTTCACCAGTCAGGGTCACGTACTGGAATTCCCCCTGGCTTTCGCGCCAGGCCTCCGTCGCCGCCTTCAGGTCCCTCACGATCCGGGTGGCCCCCAGCAAACGGTCCACCAGCGGACGCACCGTTGACTCGCTTCGGACCACTTCGGTCGCGGCCAGAGGCACACCGTTGAGTTCGGGAACCGCGCCGGGCAGTTGACCATTAACTGCCGGGGCTTGAGAACCGCAACTCTCCTGACCGTTGCCGTTGCCGTTGCCGTCGCGCATCCAGGCGAGCGGGGCGATGCTCGCGCGGCCTTTCCGGTGGGCGCTCAGGTCAGCCAGAATCTCGTGGGCGGACTCGGGCTGCTCGGTCAATACGACTTGCAGGTGGTGGCCCAACGCGCATTCGATGGCGGTGACGTAGGGATCGGGCACGCTGATCTTGTCAGCCAGCGATCCCAGCACGTGGCGCGACTGCGTTAGCGCGGCCAGCGCGCCTTCGCTGAAGCCTTCGTGGCCGGCTTGAAGCTGTTCGAGCACGTTGAGGCGGGAACGTTTCTCCGCCTGCTGCTGGAACAAGAGGTCCTGCTCCTGGCCGGCGCGATTGAGCTCGGCTTGAATCACGCGCAGCCGCTCCTGGCGCTGCTCGACGGTGCCGCGTTGCGTTTGCGCGTTGAGTTTTTCGGCCTGGACATTGGCCGCGAATTCCTGCAACCGCGCCTCCAGGCGGACGCGCTCTTCCTCGAGCTGGATTTTCTCCGCGGAGAGTTTCTCCAGCCGCACCACGTTCCCTTGCTTCTGCAGGTCCAGCGCGGTCATTTCGTTCCGGATTCGACTCAGGTCTTGAGCGGCGGCGAACGCATCCGCCTGTGCCTGTCGCAGGGTTTCCTGCAAACGTCGCACGTCCTCTTCCACTTGACGCAGGGCGGAAGTTTTCGCCTCCAGCGTTCGGCGATGCAGGGCCAAAGCCGTCTCGGAAGATTGCAGACTCGCCTCGGCGGCGGCCAGCTCCTGTTCGGCTATGTGTTTCCGCTCCTCGGCCTGCGCCACGTCCGCCAGCGCCTTCGAGTTCTGCGCGGCAAGCTCGTTCAGGCGCTCCTGGTTGAACTGAATGCGGCTTTCATGGCGGTCGATTTGATTCTTCAGCTCCAGGCCGCGCTGCTGCAAACCGCCAATCTCCCGCTCGCGTTCGGACAACCGCTCGCGCAACTCGGCAATTTCGTCCTCCGCGCGCAGCACCGCCGCGGAGCTCGCCTCGAGGTCGTTGCGAAGACTCTCGGCGGCCGTTTCGCGCTCTCGTATCTCCGCCTGCAAGACGTCGAACTGATGCCGCCCCAACTGGGTGTCCAGGTGCTGCAATTCCTGCGAAATCTGCTTGTACCGGCGCGCCTTCCCGGCCTGCCGTTGGAGAGAACCAATCTGCCGCTTCACCTCTTTGACCAGGTCCTCAACCCGCACCAGGTTCTGCTCAGTGTACTCCAGTTTCCGAAGCGCCTCCTTCTTTTGCGACTTGTACTTGGTAATGCCGGCGGCTTCCTCGAAGATCATGCGCCGATCTTCGGGCTTGCTGGAGAGAATCTGCGTGATGTTGCCCTGGGCCATGATGCTGTAACTGGTCCGCCCCACCCCGGTGCCCATGAACAACTGCTGGATGTCTTTCAGCCGGCAGGGAGTCTTATTGACGAAATACTCGCTGCCGCCATCTCGGAACACCCGGCGGGTGACAGTCACCTCGTTATAGGCGAGCTCGACCCCAGCCGCATGAAGGTGTTCCTCATCCACACCGCCGATCGTGAGCGATACCTCCGCCATCCCCAGCGGCTTTCGCCCATCCGTCCCGTTAAAAATGACATCCGCCATCTCGCCGCCACGCAGCGCTTTGGCCGACTGCTCCCCCAGTACCCAACGTATTGCGTCGGACACATTCGACTTACCACACCCATTGGGGCCTACTATCGCCGTGACCCCCGGCTGGAAAGCCAAAGCAGTTTTGTCCGCAAAAGACTTGAATCCTAGAACAGTTAAATTCTTCAGATACATGTGACGCACGCAAAGTATGCAGAGCGGCTCAGCTCAGTAAAGCGAAAACCACAATATAATGCGTATCGCTAGCGTCGGAGCACAACTAATTGGTGAGGAACCGAGATTTGAATTGTGCTGATTTTAACGCGTTCTGCTTTTTTTATTTAACTACCGGTATTATTACCTCACATTACCCCCAAAATTCAACAGTTTTCTTGAAAAAAATCACCATGCCCGCCGACTCGCCTTCGCGAGCGCCCTGCGATGCATCCCACTATGCCCGCGGGATTTGGACACGGAACGTCGGTCGCCACGTTTGTCCTGGTCTTCGCCAACTCGTGCGCGGGGTGATTTGGCTGCTGGCGGTCGCCCTCCCACTGCATTCGCCAGCGGCCTACCGGTCATCTCCTGCCACTCCTCCCAAGCCCGCCCGCGAGATGCGAGCCGCTTGGATTGCAACAGTTTCGAATATCGACTGGCCGTCGACGAACGGCCTGACGACGGCCCAGCAAAAAGCGGAATTGCTCGCCATCCTGGACCGCGCCTGCCGGCTGAAACTCAACTGTCTCATGTTTCAGGTTCGCCCGGGCTGTGATGCGCTTTACGCTTCGGACCTGGAACCGTGGTCGGAGTATCTAACCGGCACGATGGGCAAAGCCCCTAAGCCTTTTTTTGATCCGCTTCTGTTCGCCGTTGAACAGGCTCACAAACGCGGTTTGGAACTCCACGCCTGGTTTAATCCGTACCGCGCCCGGCACGCCGCCGCCAAGTCCCCCGTCGCGCGCAATCATATCAGCAACACCCGCCCGGAGTTAGTCCGTCGGTACGGCAAATCTCTCTGGCTTGATCCCGGGGAAAAACAGGTCCAGGACTACAGCCTCCGCGTCATCATGGATGTGGTGCGGAGGTACGACATCGACGGAGTTCATCTCGACGATTATTTCTACCCTTACACCGAGAAGGATCGGTCTGGCGGAGAAATGGATTTCCCGGATGAATCGAGCTGGCGGCGTTATGGCCAGGCGACGGGCCTCTCGCGCGATGATTGGCGGAGAGAGAACGTCAACGTCTTCGTTCATCGCCTGTATGATGCCGTCAAAGCCGCCAAACCCCGGGTCAAGGTCGGGATTAGCCCATTCGGTATCTGGCGGCCTGGCAGCCCCCCCCAAATACAAGGCTACGATGCCTATGCGAAACTCTATGCCGATTCTCGCAAGTGGCTCGCCAGCGGCTGGGTGGATTATTTTGCCCCGCAACTCTATTGGTCGATCGATTCCCCCCAGCAGAGTTTTCCCGCCCTGCTCAAATGGTGGAGCGCGCAGAACTCGAAAGGGCGTCTGCTGGTCGCCGGCATGGACTCGACCAAAGCATCGCGGCGGTGGTCACCGGAGGAAATCGTGAATCAGATCCGTCTGACGCGCGAAACCGGCGGTGCGGGAGGGCACGTACACTGGAACATGAAAGCCCTGCTGCGCAACGAGACGCTGGATGCCGCCCTGCTTCGGCAAGTGTACGCCGAGCCGGCGCTGGTGCCCGGTATGCCCTGGCTCGGCGGCCAGGCCCCCGCTAAACCAACCCTTTCGGTGAAAACCGGCGGGGGCTCGGCGGGAGCCAGTTGGAAGCCCGGCGGCCCGGAGCCGATTTTCTGCTGGGTGCTGCAAACCCGCAGCGGCGACCAAT
>DATDCV010000661.1:0-5030 GCA_036524155.1 Verrucomicrobiia bacterium | reverse complement strand
AACATCAGCTTGATGGCCGACCGCAAAGGCATCCTGTCGAGTCGCAACGACCGGGGGTTGCGTTGTTCCGTCGGTGATAGCCGCGAGGATTTCACCGCCCGCACCAGGTTTGCTGTTGGCTGCCTTCGCCGCTTCATAAGCACGACGGATTATTGGCGACATCCCAGGCAGTTGAAAGCGCTAGTTGTTGGGTATTGCGGCGGAAAGACAGGAACGTCCGGCAACCTGGCTGACGGGAGCTAATCGCAGGTTGGGAACTCGCAGCGGTCGTTGAACCACGTAAAGAGGACCTCCTTAGGGAAAACCCGCACGCAGAACCAAGAAAGGGCGCTCTCGCCATGAACTTGTCTGCGGACGAAAGAAAAGGCCTCCTCTCCATGAACCTGTCCGTGGAAGAAAGCAAGGGCCTCCTCTCCCCGACCCTCTCCTCCGGCGGAGGAGAGGGAGAAGCCAGGTGGCGCACTGTAATCTTTGTTGGCGGATGTTGCTGCGGACTGAAGTCCGCGCGCCGACTCCAGGTGTTGAAGTTTGAGGCCGTCGTGCCTACGCTGCGCAACAATCAAACCGTACCTGAGGCTGCCATGAATGCGATAAACCTGGAACTGGACAAACCGGAGTATACCAGCGGCGATTTGATCGAGGGGACGGTGACGGTCGAGTTGGACCAAAGCGTCCCATTGCGCGGCGTACGGGTTCGATTTAATGGCTACGAGGAGGCGCGTTGGTCCAGTGGCAGTGGCAGAAGCCGGCACACCCACAAGGAACGGAAGGTCTATTTCCAGGACGAACTGACACTGCACGGCCGTCCGCCTCTCGCGCTGGCTCAATTGGCGGCGGACAGTGTTCAAGGTTTCTTCTCGACGGATAATTACGAACAACTGCACCCGGGAACCCATCGGTACGAGTTTTCCTACCAGTTACCGGCCGGTTTGCCTAACGACTACGAATCAACCGTTACCCGGTCGGAGATCAAATATGAGGTCCTTGCGTACGTCGATTTGCCCATCAAATCGGACCTTGAGGCCCGGCAGCGTCTGGCGGTTTACGAACGGGGTGACGCCGGCATCGGAGAACCCCTGATCGCAAGTAATAGGAAATCGTTTCTCTTTGAATCACAATCTTCGCTCGAGGCCGCGTTTCATCTGCAGAAGAGCGCCTTCGTGTTGGGCGAGAAACTGTCGGGCCGGCTGGTTGTGGCCAACCATTCATCCAAGGAGGTCAAGGGGGCCCGGGTCGAGTTGCAGCGCGTCGAGCGTTTGCGCGCAGGCGCTTCGTCGCACGAAAACGTTGCTACTGTTTGCTCCGAGGTTTTCTCGGATTGCGTCCTGGCGCCGCGCGAGGAAAAGGATTTCCCCATTGACCTGCATATCCCGCCTGACCTCTGGCCTTCGATCCAGCAGGGCACCCTCGTACGGGTAGACTATCAATTGCGCGTGGCGCTGGACGTCCCCTGGGCGGTGGACTTGAAAGTAATCGTGCCAATTGTGCTGCTCGAGACCCCGGGGCGTTGAAGACCATGCCTTAGCCGAGGTCCTCGTCGGCTCGCCGCATGATGTCTTCCAGCTTGCCGGTTGTGTCTGCCGGGAGGGGATTCTTCAAAGGCGAGTCGAGAATGGCTTGCACCCTCTTCCTGGCCTTGCTGTATAGATCAGGTCGGCCCAGCCTCAACCATTCTTCGTACGTGCTGCGTTCGACCAACTGCGGATGGAAGAATTGAGAGCTGCGGCAGGCCTTGGCGGTGTTTTCTTCCATGAGGTAATGGGCGCCCGGCCCGACCCGGGCGATGTCGTCGAAGAAATCCTGGTGGTCACTAATCTCAACGCCGTCTTTGAGTCTCTTGCAGAAGCAGGCCAGCTCGTGGTCGACCAGGATTTGCTCCTGAACGAGAAGCTGGCTGGTGGCCATTTCGCCAATCCCGTTTATTACATCCACACCGGAGAGCACAAGGGGCAAGGTGGTGATCATCTTCTCCAACAAAGCCTGCGGGCCCGGCTCCTGGGCGTCGGTGAGGCAGCCTGCCTGGGTGTTGGGCAGGTGATAAAAGCGCGCCATTTCACCCAGGCCGGTGTTGAGCAAGGTCGATTCGGCGGCGCCCTGCACAAAGCCGCCGGTGCGGAAATTCGTGATCCCGGCCGCGCTGCCATAGATGATCGGAGTTCCCGGGCTGGCAGCTTGAAACAGGACCAGGGATGACAGGCTTTCGGCATTGGCTACAGCAATGTCCGAGTAAAGGCTGGCCGGGCCGGTGGAGCCACAGGCCGGCATGGGATAGGGCAGAATCGGGACCTGGAATTGTGCGAGTTCAAGACAGGCGTCACACATTTCCTCGTCGTGGGTTAGCGGCGGAATTGTGCAATAGCAGACTGAGAAGATCTTGCGCGTCCGGATGGCCTCCTCGCCGCCGAGGATCGCAGCCAACCCTTCGACCAGGTAGGACACGTGGGCGGGATGGTGGATTTCATGCTGGATGTGTTTCGACGAATTCATGAACGACAGTAGCGCGGTCCGGATATCGCTGGAATGCTCGGGAATGTCGTTGAGGACCACATTCGGCCATACAACCGTTCCCAGAGGCAATTCTTCAAAGACGCGGAGGCTGGCGATGAGGTCCTTAGTCACCGCATAGCGGCGTTCGCCAGTATCGAAGTCCACCGCGAATGTGGCCGCGCCATCGAGGGTGTAGGCCGTGAACGGCGATGGCAGGGGAAAATCAAACGCGGACTGGCGCGCCGCCAGGGTGAAGGACTTCGGGGCGGTTTTCAGCGCGTGTTCGACCATTTCGGACGGGATCCGGACAATTTCCCGGTCAGTATCCACCCGCGCACCGAGGCCGGCCAGGAGCTTCCGGGCGCGAGCACTATGAAAGCGCACACCCACCTCGGAAAGAATTCGCAGGCTGTCGCGATGGACGCGCTCTCGTTCGGGTTCCGAAAGAAAGGTGGATTGGGTGCGCATAGGAGTGCCTGAGGCTACTGGAATCAGGGCACGGCGACCAAACAAATTGCCGGCGTCAGAACAGCACCGGATCCATCTCAATCTTTGTTTGGTTGGCGTCAAAATTCCCCCTCACCCCGACCCTCTCCCCGAGGAGAGGGTGAACCGTCCTTTGTCCTCAGGGAATTCCTCGCTGAGACGAACTGGAACAGCCCTCAGAACGCCGGGTGTGGCCGAAGACTCTCCCTCTCCTCGGGGAGAGGGTCGGGGTGAGGGGAAATTCGTCCGCGCCCGCCGAACATGTTCGGGGAATTTTTTCAGGATGTTCGAACGGGAAGGGGACGTGCCGACCGCGCCGCAACGGCTGCTTTCCAGAACTCACTGAGGGAGTTCAACGAGCAGGTGGTGGGCGTTGCATCGCCCTCTTCGGTGGTCTAGCGTGGGGTCATGCACAGGATCGACCCGGACCGTTGGCGGCACTCGCACGATTACGCTGCGGACTTTTCCGCAGCGGAGAGACGCACGCGGATTGTGATCGGGATCACCGCGACGATGATGGTCGTGGAGATTGCGGCCGGCACGGCGTTCAAATCAATGGCCTTGCTCGCCGACGGATGGCACATGAGCACGCACGTCGCCGCGTTTCTCATCACTGCCGTCGCTTACCATTTCAGCCGCCGTCATTCAAACGATTGGCGCTATTCGTTTGGCACGGGGAAAATGGGGGTGCTCGGCGGATTCGCGAGCGCCGTTTTGCTGTCGGTGATCGCGTTTCTGATGGCGGCCGAGTCAGTGCACCGGTTCTTCTCGCCCTTGTCCATCCAATTCAACCAGGCGATCGCAGTGGCAGTCATTGGTTTGGTCGTAAACCTGGCGTGTGCGCTCCTGCTTCAGGGTGGTGGCCATCATCACCATGCCCACTCCCATACGCACGGGGAAGGCCGCATGGAATCCCATCAACACCATGACCTGAACCTGCGCTCGGCTTACGTCCATGTGCTGGCGGATGCGCTGACCTCAGTCACTGCGATCGTGGCACTCACTTCGGGAAAATTCTTCGGCTGGTCGTGGCTTGACCCGGTGATGGGGATCGTCGGCGGCCTGGTGGTGGGGGCCTGGGCATTCGGGCTGATCCGCGACACCAGCGGCATTCTGCTCGACCGAACCCCTGAGGCATCCGATCTGCCGGATGAAATTCGGCGGACGGTCGAGGCGGACGGTGATTCGTTGGTCTCAGATTTGCACATCTGGCAAATCGGCGCCGGCAAATATGCCGCTATCGTTTCCGTCGTGGCGCACGATGTGAAACCTGCGGACCATTACCGGGACCTACTCCGGCAACATGAGGAGCTTGTCCACGTCACGATCGAAACGCGTGCTTGCGCCGAGCACGAGGTTTCGACGACGGATTCTGAGCGCAGGCACCGGTGAGTTGTCCCGGGCCGGGAGCTCGAGGGGAGTGTCGTCGAGACTTTGCCATTTCATGAACGGGATTCAACGCGGTCCTATCGCGGATATTTCACACGCCTGGTAGGGCGCGCACTCCGCTGCGCGGGTTAAGGTCCAGCAAGGATGAACGCGGCGTCGCCGCGACGCTCTGCCTCGTCCGTCTTTGACATCGCTTCCGCGCTGCATTTACCCTGCTGGCTACTGCAGTGCTAATCAACTATGAATTCCGAACAAAAAGAGCGCATGCGACCCGAGGAGGATACCAAGACAGCCGCCCGGCTGGCGACGGCATTCCCCACCAGGGAACAGGTTCCCGCGGAGTTTCGTTTCGAGCCCGCGTCCTACGAGCGGTTGTTTTTGCTGGAAGGGCAGATACGCTCCTGGGTAGGCCCGCTGGCCGAAGTGAGTTCGCCCATCTGCCTCAATGAGAATGGCGTGCTGAAACGCCCGGTCATCGGCCGTGTGCCCCTCATGGACCAGGCGGCGGGGCTGGCGGCGCTGGAGTCGGCGGTGCGCGCGTGGGATCACGGGCGGGGACGCTGGCCCACTTCAAACGTGATGGCCAGGATCGAGGTCGTCGACGCCTTCGTGACGCGAATGCTCACGGCGCGCGACGAGGTCGTGAAGCTGTTGATGTGGGAGATCGG
>DATDCV010000660.1:0-10928 GCA_036524155.1 Verrucomicrobiia bacterium | reverse complement strand
GGAGTACCCTCCCCGACTGCAGCACCTCGGTGAGTCAGCCGCTGGTGGCGGGCGTGCGCTACGGCTACGACGAGAGAGGCAACCGCACCTCGGAGACGCGCGAGGGCAGCTTCACCGGCAGCCGGGCCTTCGCCTACGACGAGGCCAACCGCCTGGTGGGCGAGACGCGGTGGGACGGGCACTCCGTCCTCTACAGCCTGCTGCCCGACGGCAGCCGCGGCGCAGAGAAGGAGTACTCCACCGCCCTCGCGGACCTCCGCAACTTCGGCATCGCCGGCGGCGTTTTGTGTGCCAGCAGGAGGCTGCGCGTGTTCTTGGGATTGCCGATGCCGTCATTGAGAAGGTCCCAATTCAGCCCGTCCACCCGCCCCCCGCCGGGATGACACGTCGCGCAACTCTGCCAGCCCTGGAAGCAAATGCCCGCGTCGTTGAAAAAGAACTCTCCCTGGCGGGCCGGGCTCATCGCGGGCTTAGGCCCGAGCGGCAGTGAGGTTGGTCGTGCGCCCTGATCCGCCAAATCCAGAACGGTGAGGGAGTCCGAAAAAAAGTTTCCCGCGTAAACCTTCCCGTTGACCGCTCGGACCGGGCGTGGCCCAAAGTCATCCGGTGGCAGCGCAGCCCGGCGTCGCAGGCCGACGAGAAACGCAAGGTCGCTCGGTACGTCAGCGCGCACCCGTGAGGCCGACGTGCTGTCAACCGGTTTGGAGTCATCGAGTGTGGCTGGCAGCCTGGCGAGTTTGGCCAGCAAGCCCGGGAAGTCAATCAGGCTGAGTTCATGGGTCCCGGCGAGAGCGACGATGAGTGTTCGGCCGTCGGCCGACCAATCGACACCCCAGGGATTGGCGGCCCCGCGATCGACGTCATCCAGCAGCACGGTGTTGATGCCTTCCATTGCCGCCAGATCTATCAGCGTCATCGCGTTGCTGTTCATCCAGCCGCGATCCAGTTGCGTCGCCGGCAGGCGGAACCGCGCAAGCACATGCGTGACCACAGCGTATTTGCCGTCGGGCGAAACGCGAATATCGTTCAGCGCGCCGCTGCCGTCCGGCAGCAACAGGCCCTTGATTAGCTTGTTCTCCCTGACGTCCAGGACACTGACCACGGCGCTGACCCAGGGGTTGACGGCGGCACCCGTATGGAGGTGGTTGGCAACGAGCAGAAAGCGGCCATCGGGAGTAACCGCGGCAGCCACCGGCTCGCGCTCGGCCGGTATCCGGCGCTGCGCGCCGGTTTTGAGATCGAGCACGCTGAGGTCGTTGTTGAAGCGGTTGCAGACGAAAAGCTTTGCCCCGTCCGGGCTGAGCACCGGCGCCATCGGGGTGTGTCCCACGGGCAGAACGGACACAATGCCCCCCTTGGCCAGGTCGATGACACACACCTTGCCTTCAGGCACCGCGCACGTGACGAACAGTTGTTTCCCGTCCGCTGAGACCGCGAGCCCCGACGGCGACCCTTTCACTGGGATGGACGCCGTGATCTTCCGGGCCTCCAGATCATAGCTCAGCACCCGATCCGCGGTTGCGCAGGCAACGAACAGGGTTTTCCCATCGCGGGTCGAAGCAAGGGCGCTCGGCGAGAGATACGGCTCCGCGGGCGGCGCGGCGTCGGCGGCGCCGCTGAGCACCCATAAACCGGCAACAGCCGCCACGAAACGAACGAAACCGACGAGTCTTGGCAAAATGCGCATGACGCTCCAGAGTACTGGCCCGCCGCGCAGATGCAATCCTTGGGATGGGTGGCGTCGGATTTCCGCCGGCGGTTCGAGTGGGATTTTTCCCCGGCGATCACCGTTTCTCGGGAACCAAAGCGACTGCTTATTCATCCCATAAGCATGCAGGCAGATTCAGATAGGGATCGGAAAGGTGACCGCTCGGCGGCAAGATTGAGCTTCCTCCCAGCCTCCTCACTCTGGCTTTCCCTCCGCTCTCCCTTGCCCACCGCTGCCAAGAGGGAGAGTGCCGGAGTGAGGGGGCGCAGTCCCGGTTCGCCCGCTCAACATCGCGGGAGGGCAGGCATCCAACAGTGCGGCGCTGGGACTTTTCAAAGCTGAAAAACGACTAGCTGGCGCTGGCCCCGTGTCAAGCCGCGAGGTACTCCCGGATTAACCGCATGTTTTCAGGCGGCGTTTCGTAGGGCAGCGCGCCCGTGCCCATGACACAATTGGCGCGGCCGGCGGCGATTTGCAGCACGCGGTCGATTCCTCGATAAAGTCGCTGAGGATCGTTGCACGCCACTGCTCCGGGGTCCAGGTTGACACGGATTTTTACCCCCGGGTGTGTGCGGCACACTTCTTCGACGAACGCCGCCTGATCGGTCTCGATATTGCACACCAGGTAATTCGTCCCGGTGGACAACAAATCCTGGAGGATCAAGAACGTGTTGCCGCCCATGATGCACGGCACCGGGTGCCCCAGGCAATCGGCCGCCACTTCCAGTGTCCTCTTCAGCGCCGGCAGCTCCACCTCGCGGAACTGGCGCGGCGACAGGATCGGCGGTGCGGCGGCTGACTCGAAGAAGGCGATATCCAGGCCCGCTGCCGCTACGGCCCGGCAAAACGCCGCCTGGTTCTCGGCCAGTCGCATCAGGAACCGCCTCGTCTCCTCCGGCCTCAATGCCGCATCCTCGCACAGGTTCGAGATGCCCCGCAGGTTAAACGCGATCGAAAACGGCCCCGCCACGGGGATGCGTACATCCGCTTCGGGGAATTCCCGTTTGAGCCGCTGGCCTACCTCCAACGCCATCCCGATCCGTCCGTCCCGCGCCGGATCAAAGCCGGGCAGCGTCGCTCCGTCCTCAAGTGTTTCGAGCAACGGTTCATGAATCGCGGGGATCTCATCACCTGTGCATGGCTCGACTCGCGAACCGTAGGCCTCCGCTTCCAGGTTGTAGATGTCGATGCCGACACACACCACCTGGTGACGATATTCCAAATACGCCGCCCGATGGCCCGCAAACATCAAATCCGCATCTCGGGAGACCTCGTAGGGCGGCCGCCCTGTAAACCGCGCCGCGTGTTCGTACACGACCGGCGTGAAGCTAATCTTCGCAGCCTTCACGGGCTCCAGTATGCGGGAGGCGGATCTGAAAGCGAAAACAAAATGGCGCCCCCGGTGTATCCGCTCAGTCTTGGCTCGGAGCGCCGATTTTTAATCGGCTTAGCCGCGCCGACGGCCGCGTGTAAGCCGAGTGCAACTCGGCGCTCCGACCCAAGACTGAGAGGGTGTGAAAAAATTGGCGAAGCGCGAGTAAATGTTCAACACCCGGGTTGTGGGCCAACTATTTGCAGTTCCGAATATCGGCCCTTTTCGATCTCTTTCACAGTTTGTAAGGCCTGTCTTCTACCCCCCTTCCCGGCGCAGCGCCCTCGGCAGCCTCTCGCACTCGTCTCGGCTAAAACCCGAGGGGAATCGATGGCTGCCGGCAGTTACTTTTATCCCGCTGCCACTGCGCATGGTGCACGGCCTACCTGGCTTGGCCAACTCTGGCCCATGATCTGCTCACGGGAGGGTGTATGAAACACGCTGGTTTCAAAGTTCAACCTGCACGAGGTGGCTGGCTCCAGACTACCCTCTGGCCGATCAACGAAAAGCACGAGTCGGTGTTCGGGTTCATGGACATGCTCATGTTCGCCGCCTTGGTCTGTGGGACCATTGCCATTGCCCGCGTGCTGATCGCCCACTGAACTCGGAGGTGATTAGCCTCCGGCGTCCGTTCAATTGATGTCTCGTTCCAGGACACCAGGCTTGGTTTTTAGCTCCGAAACGCGTTCCGCAAGCGGGATCCAACGCTCATTTGTAGCTCGACGGACCGCCCTTGTTTAAGACGACCCTCCTGCATTTCTCTGTTTCCGCGGGATTAACAATCCGTAACCGACCAGTTCTGGCTTGGCAGAGAGACGGTTTGCCTTGGAGCTTTACTGCGTCGGCGCGACGGATAGAGTGGTTGCCGTCAGAGCCGTTAAGGGGATCTCAGTGGTTGAAAAAACAATACAAAGGCTGACGACTTACGCGAGCCTGCTGGTGTGCATGGCCATGACCCAACCAGGATGCCACACAAACCACAAGGAGGAGAACCCTCCAGCCGGAACCATTCGCCCGGCGACTCTAGAGCAGCAGGTCACCCGCGGCCGGTCCGGCCGAATCCTCACCAACACGGGTGTGTGGTCGCCCGACAGCGAGTGGATCGTCTATGACACCCGCAGCGACGCGGCGGGCGCCCGGTTCGACGGCGCCACGATCGAGGCCGTCAACATCAGCACCGGGCAGGTAAAAGAGATTTATCGTTCGAGCCGGGGTGCGTATTGCGGAGTCGTTACGTGGCATCCGCGGAACGCCGAAGTCGTCTTTATTCTTGGCCCTGAGAACCCGACGCCTGATTGGCAATACAGTGCGTTCCACCGGCGGGGCCTTATCGTTCCGGTGTCGGTCGACTCGGGTGGGAGTCCAACCGCCCGCAACCTGGACGCCCGGGACCTCGCGCCGCCTTTCACTCCCGGCGCGTTGCGCGGCGGTTCTCATCTGCATGTTTGGGACGCCGCGGGTGAGTGGGTCAGTTTCACCTACGAAGATCATCTGCTCGCGCAGTTTCGAGAACCCGGCCCTGGCCACGACATGAATCTCCGCAACGTCGGCGTGAGCGCGCCTTTCGGTCCCGTCCACGTTAGTCGTGGCCACCCACGGAATCATGATGCGGAATTCTTCAGCGTCGTGGTCACTCGCACGACGGCCTTCCCCAAACCCGGATCGGACGAAATCCGGAAGGCGTGCGAGGAAAGCTGGGTTGGGACCAACGGGTATGTGCGCCGTGATGGAACACGGCAGCGACGGGCGCTGGCCTTTCAAGGCGGGGTCGTCACGATCGATGGCCAAACCGTGGCCGAGGTGTTCCTGGTCGATTTGCCCGATGACCCGACCCAGCCGGGCAACTGGCCGCTCGCCGGAACGGAGACGCGGATGCCATGTCCGCCGAAGGGTTGCGCCCAGCGCCGGCTCACGTTCACCAGCGGCAGATTGTATCCCGGAATTCAAGGCCCGCGGCATTGGCTTCGGACCTCACCGGACGGGTCCGCCATCGCCTTCCTGATGAAAGACGATCATGGCGTCGTGCAGCTTTGGACCGTGTCGCCCCTGGGCGACCCGCCTCGTCAGGTCACTCACAACCGCTGGAACATCGCCTCGGCTTTCACCTGGAGCCCCGACGGGAGATTCCTTACCCATGTAATGGACAACAGCGTGTGCCTGACTTGGGTCGCTTCGGGCCGGACCGAGCGCCTCACCACAAGAACGGACGATGCCGACGCTCCCCGGCCGGAGGCCTGCGTCCTCTCGCCCGACGGCAGGAAGGTGGCCTATATTCGGCCGGTTGCCGACTCCGGCCATGTCGGCAACCAGGTGTTCGTGCTTTGCCTGGAGTGAAGGCGGTTGGTAGTTGCGTCGACGCCGCAAAGCGCGATATTGACCCTGGCGAGTGGCGGTGACCAAATGCTTTCCCCCCACAGCAGCGTTTATGTTTAAAGTGGTTTCGGATCTGATCTGCCCTTGGTGTTACATCGGCAAACGGCGGCTGGAAGCCGCGTTGCGCGCGCTGCCGCCTGAAGCCGCAGCCTCGGTTTCCTGGCATCCGTTTCAACTGAACCCCGGGATGCCCAAACACGGCGTGAACCGTAAAGAATACTGCATGCGCAAGTTCGGCAGTTGGGATCGTTGCCTGGAAATGTACGCCCAAATTTCCGCGGCGGGCAAAGCCGTCGGCCTGGAGTTTCGTTTCGAACAGCAGGCCACCGTGCCCAACACTCTCGATGCCCACCGGGTAATTTGGCTCGCGGCAAAAGTCGGCGTGCAGGACGCTGTTATGGAGGCCTTGTTTCGAGCTTATTTTTGCGAGGGGATCGACCTCGCAAAACGTCCGGCGCTCGTGCAAGTCTCTGCGCTAACCGGCCTCGATCCCGGCCGGGTTGAGCGGCTGCTCAGCTCGGACGAAGGTACGGCTGAGGTCCTCGCGGAGGAGCGCGAGATCAAGAGCCTGGGGGTTACTTCGGTTCCGTTGTTCATCATCCTGGACGAAGTGGCTGTTTCGGGAGCCCAACCTCCGGAAGCGCTCTTGAAGGCCTTCAGCCAGGCGCAGGCGGCGAGGCGAAAACGGCGAAAAGCCGCACCCCAGACTGTCCCTTCGACCACCGGCCCCGAAGGCTGCCACGTATAACTGCGATGTTTCCGTGACCGGGAACGAAACTCAGAAACCAGGCGCGGCAGCCATCGCACTGGCCCAACCTGAACCCGAAACCAGGCCCTTGCCAGGAGCCGGAGGTCCCGCGGGCGACTGGCTTTGCGGGTGGTGTAACAACCCCGTGGCCAATGAACGCGAGCGCTTCGTCATCGACGGCAGAGACGAATTCAGTTTCTCCAACCCGGAGGGGATTCGATTCGACATACTCACCTTCTCCGAAACGCACGGCTGCCACCAGACCGGTGCGCCGACCCTCGACGACACCTGGTTTCCAGGCCACGCGTGGTCCTTTTGCCTGTGCGACGGATGCGGTCAGCACCTCGGGTGGTATTACGTCGGCCACCAGAAATTTGCCGGACTCATCAGTAACCGGATCGTGCGGGCGCTTTACCTCCGCAACTGACCTGATGGCCAACTCTTCGTCGAGGCAAAATCCCTGAAGCCTGCCGGAAAAATGGTACCCGTGAGCCTGATTCGGCCTTTTACGGCGGGTATCTCCTGCTCGGATCCTTGGGCGCGGACGTCCTGAGCTGCATCCAGGGAACATCCCTTGGTCCTTTCGGGTTCGCTACAATATGCAGCGACAGCGAGTCCGGGTCGCGCCATTTCTTAATCTCCGCATGGCCGTCCGCGAACGCGATCCCGCACGCCCCATTGTGATAATTGGCCGGCATGTTGCCCCAAAGCGCGGCGCGATCGACGAACACCAGGAAATAACCGTCGTCGATCGACTCGGGATGCTCGTCGAGGAACGTGAAGGCCATCGCGGGCGACGGCCGAAGGATTTCGGAGGTCTTCCGGAACGTAAAATAGCTGCTCCGAATCTCGTCCGTGTACCAACTGTTCCCGTTCACGCAGCCGTTCAGCGATAGGCTTCGCACGCGCGGGTACGAAATCGCGCCGATTTTGGCGACACTGTTGTCTGCCGGGCACTTGTAGATCCCCAGAGATTTGTTGTAAGGCCAGAGCAGGCCATTCGGTTCCTTCAGCAGGAGAACATTCGTTGCCTCGGTCGCCGTTTGCAGCCAGCCCCCAACCCAGCCCCCCACATCGTGCCCGTCCCGGTTCGGTGGCATCCGATCCTGGTGATCGTCACAGTACATTGCCCAGGCCAACTGCACCTGTTTCAGGTTGTTCATGCACGCCGCGCCGTGGGCCTTCTGCTTCGCCCTGGTCAGCGCTGGCAGCAGCATTGCCGCCAGAATCGCAATGATGGCTATTACGACCAGCAACTCGATTAATGTAAAACCTCCGGCAGCACTTTGTTCCGACGCCGTATAACCTCGTGATGTATCCCGGCGGACCTTAGTGATCATAGGCTCAGTATCGCAAACCGGTCCCCAAATGCAATCCGAATTCAGGACAAGGGTTTGACCGTCGCCGCCGGAGGGCGCTTCAGAGCACGGCGTCGGCGTGCGCTGCCCATGGGCCGCGCTCAGCCGCGTGGGGTCTTTTCGGCATTGTGCATGAAGGGTGCGGCCGCCAAAGTGGAAACTGTCGAAGGGGAACTTGACTTTTTCTCATCATTACTGTTAGATGCTCAAAACCCATTGAGGCCAATGCCGCCAAACGATCCCAAACTTGCCCGGCGATCCGCCGGCTTCACCCTGATTGAGCTCCTCGTGGTCATCGCAATCATCGCGATTCTAGCGGCGATGCTGTTACCGGCCCTGACCAAAGCCAAAACCAAAGCGCAAGGCATCAGTTGCCTCAGCAATCTCAAGCAGATGGGATTGGCTTGGCTCATGTACTCCCAGGATAATTCCGACCGCATTCCGCCCAATAACGGAAACGACACGTCGGGGTGGGTAAACGGCGTGACGGAGTTTTACCCGAATACCTGGTGCGCCGGGTGGCTCGAGTTCAACGGCACGACCGACAACACCAATGTTCTCTATCTGAAACGCAGCCACATCTATCCCGCGCTGACCAGCCTGGACGTCTGGCATTGCCCCGCAGACTCAAGCACTTCCCGCCATGGCGGGGTGACCTACCGGCGGGTCCGCAGCATGTCCATGAACAATTGGATGAATTCGGCAAGCCCCTGGAACGGAGCCTCTCAATACAAGATCCTGCGTAAAATGGCAGATTTCACGAGGCCTCCCCCTGCAAAAACGTGGGTTTTGATCGACGAGCGTCATGAAAGCATCAACGACGGCTATTTTGTCGTTACCATGAACCAGCGCGACGCGGGTTGCTACCTGGTCGATTATCCCGGTTCCTACCACAACCGTTCGGGCGGACTGAACTTTGCCGACGGCCACTCGGAAATACACAAATGGCGCGACCCCAGGACAGTTCCTGTTTTCCGCGATGCTGCCAACATTCAGCTTAACGTCCCCTCACCAAACAACCAGGACATCGCCTGGCTCCAGGAAAGGACCACCGGGTTAAGATAGCGGCGGTCCCGCAGCTTTGCTGCGGCAAAGAGCGCTGCTTAGATGCTCCTGTAGGGCGTCACCTTACGCGAATGACGCCTCGCGTGTCCGAGATCAAGCGATTTCGCCAGCGCAAACGCACCCGCCCCCGGCACTGGCTGTTAATTGCCGTTGACGGTCGGGGCGCGTTCTTCGATTATTGACCGGAGGATGGCAGCGTGACCGCTGCCACTTTTATTTATATTGGATCAATTAGAATTAGAATTTATGAACCTGGACGCTCTGTATACGGAATTGACTTTAAAGACCAATCGCAAGCTGGCGCTGGTGGTGCTCGACGGGGTAGGGGATGTGGCCACCCGCGAGCAGGGATATGTGACGCCGCTGGAGGCCGCACGCACACCCAATCTCGACGCGCTGAGCAAGGACTCGGCCCAGGGCCGCATGATCCCGGTCGCGCCGGGCGTCACTCCAGGGAGCGGGCCGGGACATCTGGCGCTGTTCGGTTATGATCCGTTGGAGTACCAGGTCGGGCGCGGGGTCATCGAGGCCCTCGGCCTCGGGCTCGAGTTGCGCGCGGGCGATGTGGCCGCGCGTGCCAACTTCTGCACGCTGGACCAGAACGGCATCGTCACCGATCGCCGCGCGGGACGCATCGAGACCTCGGTTTGCGAAGAACTCTGCGCGTTGCTGTCTCAGAAAGTTAAAAAGGCAGGCGATGCCGAAGTCATCATCAAGGCTGGCAAAGGCCACCGGTTCGTAGTGTTATTTCGCGGCAAAGGCTTGGAAGGTCCCCTCACCGACGCCGACCCGCACCGGGATGGCCTGGCGATCCCGACCGCACAGCCGGTCAACCCCAAATCCCTAAAAGCGAAAAAAGCTGCCAGGCTAGTGGCTTCGTTTTATAAGCAGGCACTGCCGATCATCGCCGCCAAAAAACCGGCGAACGGTTTTCTGCTGCGCGGCATCGCACACCAGCCCGCTATTCCCTCCTTCCAGGAGCGTTACGGCCTGCGCGCCGGCTGCATCGCCGTTTACCCCATGTACAAAGGCCTGGCCCAGCTCGTCGGCATGACCAAGCTCGAAGGCGCCCAGAGCATCGCCGAGCAGTTTGAACGCTACCTGGCTGAATACGACAACTACGACTATTTCTTCATCCACTTCAAATACACCGATATGTACGGGGAGGACGGCAACTTTGCCTCGAAGCGCAAAGCCGTCGAAGAATTGGATGCCGCCTTGCCCATTTTGCTGCGCAAGAAACCCGACGTGCTGGCGATCACCGGCGACCATTCCACACCGTGTGTTATGAAAGGACACTCCTGGCATCCGCAACCAGTCATGTTGCAGTCGCCTTACTCCGGCTCGGACAAGCTCGAGCGCTTCACCGAAACGGGCGCCAACAGCGGTTCACTCGGCCTCTTCGAAGCCAAGTACCTGGTTCGCTTCATGCAGGCCAACGCCGGCGCCTTTGACAAGTTCGGCGCGTGAAATTCTCACATTCCTGTTTACACCCAACCAGTGATTGTTAGTATCCGTTTCCGCAATCGGGAAACAAGCGCATGAAGAAGATCGAGGCGATCATTAAGCCTTTCAAACTGGAAGACGTCAAAGACGCATTGTCGGGGCTCGGCGTCGAGGGTATGACGGTCTCCGAAGTCAAAGGATTCGGGCGGCAAAAGGGCCACACGGAAATCTATCGCGGCAGCGAATACACCGTCGATTTCTTGCCTAAGATAAAGATCGAAGTCGTGCTGGCCGACCCCATGGTGGCCCCTGCCGTGGAAGCGATCGTCAAAGCCGCCAAAACCGGGAAGATCGGCGACGGAAAAGTCTTCGTTAGCGCCATCGAAAACGCGGTTCGCATTCGCACGGAAGAAATCGGCGAGGCCGCCGTCTGAGGTCCTTCCCGTCACTTGGCGGGATGGCGCTTTCATTTCCCTTCGTACCAGGCATGTCATGAGCACACCCAAGAGCGTTATTGAATTAGCCAAGAAATCCGGCGCGAAAATGGTCGACATCAAATTTGTCGACACCTTCGGCACCTGGCAGCACTTCAGTTGTCCCATCCGCGAACTGACCGAGGAGATCTTCACCGAAGGCCTCGGTTTTGACGGCTCCAGCATCCGCGGCTGGAAAAGCATCGAAGCCTCCGACATGCTTGCCATGCCCGACCCCGACACCGCCTTCATCGACCCGTTCATGGCCGAGCCGACCCTCTCATTGACCTGCACCATCGCCGAAACCGGCACGCACGAGCCCTACATCCGCGATCCCCGCGGCATTGCCCAGCGCGCCGAGAAATACCTCGTCAGCACCGGCCAG
>DATDCV010000659.1:0-7032 GCA_036524155.1 Verrucomicrobiia bacterium | reverse complement strand
TGGTTTACTTCGCTTCCAAGGTGAACTCGACCTTTGCCGGTTCACCGTCCTTTACTTCAATCTCCTGCGTCACCGCCCCCGCTTTCCGATGAACCGCCTTCAACGTGTATTTCCCCGCCGGCACATTCGCGATCTTGAATGTGCCGTCTTTGGCCGAAACCGCAAAATAAGGGTGATCAAAAACGCTTACCCAGGCGAACATCCACGTGTGAACGTCGCATTTAAACTTCAGGAATTCCTCGGGCTTCGAAAAACTAAACGGCAGATCGGCCCCGCCGGGCAGTTGCGCCATGTTCTGTTCCTTGTTGCCGGCAACGGTGGGGAGGTCATGCACATTGTGAAGAACAGGATCCGAGTTCTTGACCACGATTTTCTGGTCGGTCTGGACCGCCAGGATCTGCGGCACGTACTCGCATCCCTTCTGGTCGAGGGTCACTGGCGGGGCGGAGGCGCCGGCAGATTTTCCGCTGATTCCCTGGACCGAGATCACCACGTCGGCAAGCTCCTGCTTGGGGCCGACCACGTAGAATTTGGTCGTGGGCATTTCGCTATGCAATTTGCCGCAGGTCGCATCGTCCTTGAGCGGCGTGATATCCTTCTCCTTCGGCGGAGTGCCCTTCAGAATCACGGTGCCGGTGATGTCGCCGGCGAGGGCAACCTGGAAGGCCAGTGCCAGTATGCTGGTGGTTAATAGTGCAGTAGTTCCGTTCATAATCAATCGTTGCTGCCAGAAAAGCTGGAGGACAGTAGCATCGGGGCAGCGAACACGCAAGCGGGTTGAAGTTTAACTGACATATTATATTAGTGCAGTTAATGTATACTACCGCCTGAGCCGCGCCCTATCTCCGGCGACTGCAGCCAGGGTCCAAAGATAGAAACGCGACGGCATTACGCGGCGGGCATCCCCAATCGTGAGTCGGAGCGCCGAGTTGCACTCGGCTTACGAGCGGACATCGGCGCGCTTAAGCCGATTGAAGATCGGCGCTCCGACTCAAGACCGAGCGGAACTACGCGAGTTAGATTTTCGTTCCCATCCGGGTCCGGTGAGTGTATTTAGAATGGCTCAATTTGTGCGAATGAGTGAGACGGACAGAATGCTATTAAGCGGCGACGAGGCCATTGCGCTGGCCGCGAAGCACGCCGGAGTGGCGCTTGGTGCGGGTTATCCGGGCACGCCCTCGACCGAGATCCTCGAGGCCTTCTCGGCGTACGGCGGGCACGCGCAGTGGTCACCGAACGAAAAAGTGGCGCTCGAGGTGACCATCGGGGCGGCGTTCGCGGGGGCGCGCGCACTGGCGACGATGAAACATGTCGGCCTCAACGTCGCATCCGACCCCCTGTTCACCGCGGCTTACACTGGAGTTACAGGCGCGCTGATCATCGTTTCGGCTGATGATCCCGGCATGGCGTCCAGCCAGAACGAGCAGGATAACCGGCGGTACGCGGTGGCGGCCGGGGTGCCGATGCTCGAACCGGGCGACTCCCAGGAAGCCTATGACTTCACCCTGGAGGCCATCGAGATCTCGGAGCGGTGGAAGATTCCCGTCCTGCTCCGGGTGACGACGCGCGTGTGCCACAGCTATACGGTAGTCACGCCCCGGCCGGAGCAGGCTCCTGTCCCGGGGCCGGCTAACTTTGAGCGTGACATCAAAGGCCGGGTGATGATCCCGGCTTATGCGCGGCTGGCGCACCGGAAACTGCGCCAGAAGCTTCAGGAGATTCAGCAATGGAACGAGACTTCAAGTCTAAACCTGGCAATCCCGGGGACGCCCGTGCTCGGAATCGTTGCTTCGGGCATTTCCTACATGCACCTTCGCGAGGCCGCGCCGGAGGCCAGCGTGCTGAAGCTCGGACTCACGTATCCCTTGCCCTTGAAGAGAATCGCCGCATTCGCCAAGTCCGTGGCGCGTTGCCTGGTCCTGGAGGAGGGCGACCCGTACCTCGTCGAAGCGATCCGGGCGGAAGGAATCCAGGTCGAAGGCAAAGCGGAGATGTACCGATTCGGCGAGTTGGATGTGCCGCGAGTGCGCCGCATACTGAACTACGATTTAACGCCGGAGCAGCCAAAGCCGGCCGGCAAACCTCCCCAATTGTGCGACGCGTGCCAATACCGAATCGTCTTTGAGTCGCTTCGCAAGCGAGACTGCATTGTGGCCGGGGACATCGGCTGCTACACGCTGGGAGTGCTGCAACCGTTCGAGGCGATCGATTCCTGCGTGTGCATGGGCGCCAGTCTCGGGGTTGGCCTTGGTCTGCGCCACGTTTTGCCCGGCCACCAAGCACGGCGCGTCGTGAGTGTCATCGGTGACAGCACGTTCGTCCATAGCGGCATCAGCGGCCTGATCGAAATGGTCTATAACCCGCCCCCGGACGGGCACGTTTTGATTATCCTCGACAACGCAACCACCGCGATGACCGGGCACCAGGAGCATCCGGGAACCGGCCGCGCACTGAACCATGAACCCGCCAATAAGATAGTCCTGGAAGACATTGTGCGCGCGATGGGCATCCGCCGCGTTCATGTCGTGGAACCGCGCATGGGTTCGGACGAGTTCGACCGGCTGTTAACCGGGTGCCTCGAGAGCAAGGAACTTTGCGTCATCATCGCGCGCCGGCCCTGTATCCTTATCGCCAAGCAACTCAAGCAATACGAGCAACGGTGCGAATGCCCGTCTGCCGGGGCGGTCAGGCCGGCCGAGGCGGCGCCAGCTCATTGAAGCAGGGAAGGATTCACAGGTGGAACCGTGAGAGGCGGACACGAATCAGTATGCGATTATGCAGCAAATAGTTGAAACCGGACAGGCCATTGTGGACAGGGTTACGAACATAGTCGTTGCCGGGCTCGGAGGACAGGGAGTCTTGAAGGGCACTGACATTCTTGCCGATGTCGCGATGCGAGCCGGATTCGACGTGAAGAAGAGCGAGATCAAGGGCATGAGCCAGCGGGGCGGATCGGTGACGGGGGACGTGCGGTTCGGCCCGCGAGTCTTCAGTCCGATGGTGCCGGGAGGGGAAGCGGATTTTCTGCTGGTGCTCGAGCCGACGCAAGTCGAGCCAAATCGCCACGTGCTGCGAGCGGGCGGAGTTCTGATCACCCCTGACGCAGTGGAAGTGGCGGATTTGCCCCACAAACGGACCTTGAATGTGGCCCTATTGGGGGCGTTGAGCGCCTATCTGCCGCTGCCGGAGGAGTTGTGGCTGGCGTCCTTGCGCGACGGCTTTGACGAGGCTTTCTTCGCGGGCAACCGGAAGGCGTTTCTGATCGGCCGTGGAAGCAAGGCAGGCGCCTCGCCGGTTTCTGACCGCGCGAGGCCGGCTTGATTGAGGAACAGGCCGGATGCCTGGCCGACAGTTGTTTTATGGAAACGACGGAACACATTCGAAAGTGCCTGAGTCAGGACCGTTTTGCGGCGCATTGCGGGATTGAGCTGATATCGGTCGAGCCTGGGTGCGCGCGCGTCAAGATGACCGTGGAACCCACACACTGGAACGGCCTGGGCACGATTCAAGGCGGGGCCATCTTTACGCTGGCGGACTTTGCTTTCGCCGCCGCTTCCAACTCCCACGGCACCATCGCGGTGGCCATCAACGTGAACATTTCCTTCATGAAAGCGGTGAAAACAGGTACGCTCTGGGCGGTGGCCCGGGAGGTTTCGCGGAGCTTTAAGATCGCCAACTACACCGTGGAGGTTAAGGATGACGGCGATGAGCTAGTGGCGCTCTTTCAGGGAATGGTTTATCGTAAGAAGGAACCGCTTCCGGTTGAATGAGATGAGAACCGCATTTTTTCCGGTGCGCATGCTGGCATCGCTGCCGGCTGACAATGCCGAGGCCCTGGCCGCGATCTGCACTGAATTTGAGCGGTTCGACGGGCACGCGCGGGAATCGCCTGAACATCATGACGATTACGTGGAAGCGCTAGGGATTCTGAGGGCTTTTGCGACAGCGCGAGATGCCCAAATAGCGCCTCCCCCTGACCTGGGCCCTCAACGGCACCAGAACATCACCGGGGTGAAATATTACTTCACTCAATTGCGAGACGACACTCGCGCCCAGCTCGCAAGTCGCCATGCCAAAGGGTATTTCGAGTCCAAAACCGATCAATACCTATCGGTGTTCGCAAAAATCTCCGGTTACGAGTTTTCCGACCCGGATTTCAAACGGTTGCTGGATCTTATCAACGAACTTCGGGATCTCATCCCCGCCAGCACCTTAATGGGGGATGAGCAGCGACGACGCCTGCTGCGGAAACTGGAGTCTTTTCGGGCCGAATTACACCGCAGAACCAACGACATCGAGCGTTTTTGGGGGTTCCTCGGTGAGGCGAGCATCGCGATGAGGAAGTTCGGGGAGGATTTCAGCCCCATCGGCGAGCGAGTGCTGGAGATAGCCAGAATCACGATAGGGGTGATTTTCGCGAGGGAAGGGGTCAAGGCGCTCCCCGAACTGAGCCAGTTATTGGCGCCACCTGAATAATGGAGGATTATATAATGCGCAGGCGTGGACCGAGGGCGGCAGGGTATGGCGCGTCGGACGTGGTTTTTGAATAACGTGAGTTGAGTTTGAGTCAATTGTCTAGGTATCATGTAACAACGCGTAAAGTTTATGAAAACGCGGATGCTGAGGTTAGGGCTGGCGGGATTGGTAGCCATGGTGGGGGTAAGCGGAACCGCCGCTGCCGGCGATGATCCAAGCCAAGGAGCAACGCCAGACACCGGCCGGCGGACAAATGGTACAGCCCGCGCCACCAACCAGTTGACGCAGGCTGCGAGTGCCTCGTCTAAAGCCATAGCGGCAAGCGATCTAAACATCGGTAAGAAGGCAGCGCAACCGCGGCTCTCGCCATGGTCCTCACAGGTTTTGAAGCTGGCGCAGGCCGGTGTTTATGAGGACGTGGTCTTTTCTTATATCGACTCGGCCGGCACCTTCAATTTGACCGCCGACCAGATTATTACCCTCACGCAATCGGGTGTGCCCCGCGATGTAATCGCAGCGATGATCCAGCACGACGCCGATATTTTCTCCGGGGTGCGGCAGGTGCTGTCTTCGACCGTGCCCGAATCTGGCGACGATACCTTGTCCACCGTGCCGGCGCCGCCGAGATTGGACGCTCGCTCTAAAGCTCAGCTTTCGTCAGTTGCTTTATCCCCGAGGCCTCTCCCTCCAAACCAGGAGACCACAGTGCCAGCCGATTTTGGTCCTGAGTTCATCCTGGAGCCGCTGGAAGCGGTCTATGAACCTCCGGAGGCGCTGGAACGTTCCCCGGTCAGAAAGCCGTACGCAGTGCAGTTGACGGCCCCAATCTTAGTGTGGAGAACCGAGGGGAGAATGCCGAACACTGTGCTGTTGGAACCCTTCCCTTAGCCAACCGCTACCGGGACGGAATGGTCGATCGAAAGGTAATGGAGCCAGGCCTCAGTAACGGGGCGGCGATAGATTAGCGACAACCCCCGGGCATAGAGTTTCAACTGCTGCTCATACCCGTTGGCCGCCAATGCTTCTTCCTGCGTGATTCGATCCGTCTTGAAGTCTACCAGCCAAATCTCTTGCGGCCGGATCACGGCCAGATCCGCAACTCCCTGAACTACGACGAAATCGTCAGGCGCGACGGCTCCCGGCGGCTCGCGGGTGAGTAAGGCAAAGTCTGCCGCGCCGAGCCGGAACGTGAAGGGCAATTCCCGTTTCACAAAAGCGGATTGCGCGCGAATCCTGTGCCCGAGGCTTGAGTTCCAGAATCGGCCGACCGCCTTGAAATCGAGCAAACCTGGGTACTCCGCCTTGAGGGCGCCCGTCCGCACCAGTCGTTCGGCCTCGTGCCGCAGGTGCTCCGCGTCGAGAGTTCGATCCAGATCCACCAATTGCAGGAACTTATGATGCGCGGTTCCGACTTCCGCCGCCGTGATGCCGTCCGGAATGCCGGACCTCCCAGCTTGAAAGCGGCTCCTCCTGGGGAATACCGTGCTGGTACCAGGCAAGCCCGGGGCAAATGGCACGCTCCGACCCTGGTCATCCTCGCCGGGAATGACCCGCTGCCGCAGCACGGATACGGACGTCTTGGCTGGCAGTCGGGTGGACGTAGTGAAGGGATATGCACGGGCGAACCGGCGCTCCAATTCCTTCCACGCGTCCGGAGCCAACTCCTGAATGGTGGCCGGCGCCTCCGTATCCCGGCGTGCATTCGCTCCGCTTGCGGCCAGCGCGCGGTCGTCGTTAATCGTCCACCGCACCAACCCTCCCTCGTCCGCGGGTGGCGCCGGCTGCGGGACCGTTTGGCAGAACCATGCCCCCAACCAGTCCGAAAGGCTGCGTGCCTTGTCCAATTGGGGGGAAGGGGCGTTTTCGTTTAGCGACCACCAAAGACCGAAGCTCTGCCGCGAAACGCTCGCGCTCAAGATGAGCAGATCCTTCGCCCGGGTCAGTGCGACGTATAACAGGCGCAACTCCTCGCCAAGCAACTCCCGTTTTTGGCGCCGCGCGGCCAGCCAGTGTGGGAGGCTCGGGTATCGCTTTCCTGTCTGCGGCGGCTTGACCTGGGGGCATAAGCCGTACCGCTCATCCAGGATGATCTCGGAGCCCAGGTCGGCCAGGTTGAAGGGCTTTCCGAGATCCGCGAGCACCACGACAGGAAACTCCAGCCCTTTGCTTTGGTGAATGCTCATCAGCCGCACGGCATTCGCCACGTTGACCGCCCTTAGCTCCGGCTCGGTCTCCACTCGCCGCTGCGCCTCGACAAACCTCAAGAACCGGAACAACCCCTGGCGCTGCATTAGGTCAAAACGCTGGGCGAGCAACAGCAACCGTTTGAGGTTTGCTCGCCGTTGCTCTCCCCGGGGTTGAGTCGCGACCCAATCCGCGTACTGGGTTTCGGCCAATACGGTCTCGAGGCAGCGCGAAAGCGCGACCTGGCGCGCGATGCGCCGCCACCGGGCGAACCGATCCAGGAACCGGGAAACTTTTGCGGACAGATCGGGAGCCGTGGCCGCTCCAGAGCTGCTCCCCGGGGAAGGTTGCAGGTCGTTGGCTGCGGCCTTC
>DATDCV010000658.1:0-19843 GCA_036524155.1 Verrucomicrobiia bacterium | reverse complement strand
TTTTGCGCTGAGCACCACGTTGCGGGGGAATCGAGCTGCATCTTGGGCATGAATGGCCGCAGCATGGCCCGCGAGCCGAACCGTTCCCTGTTTCTTCGATTCCAGCGACATCACCAACCGGTACCACCAAAGTGGCGGCTGGGATTTCATCGGGAGTCTCTGATGCAATTCGCTCTTTTGACATGCGCTTGCTTCCCGTTTCGAAGTCCCTTCATCCAATGAAATCAAGACCTTTGCTCGGGAAGACCTTGATTCGCCACGGCTGGTTTTGTGCGCTGCTGACCAGTTTTGCCCTGGGGAATGCCTGGGGCGCCGGTTCGCGCGTTGAGCGAGCTGCGGACGTGGCAAAATACCCAGATGAGCGGCCGGCGGCGAGGTGGCGGCTCGAAGCTCGGGACCACGGAGTCGTATTCCGGCGTGGCCGCGGCCCGGGAAATTGCGATGCGCTGGGCGCCAGGGACGTCTGGGTGTGGGAACATGCCGGCAGTTATTACATGCATTATGATGGCGCCGGCCCCAAGGGGTGGCTGACCTGCCTGGCCACCAGCCGCGACATGGTGAATTGGACCATCAAAGGCCCGGTGTTGGACCTCGGCAAACCCGGGGACGATGATTCGGCTTCAGCGTCCTACGGCGTGACGTTTTTCGATGGCCGGCAATGGCACATGTTTTACCTCGGAACCCCCCATGTTACTGCTCCGCCCGATTTGATACCCGCATTTCCTTACCTGACCATGAAGGCGCGGAGCGATTCCCCGGAAGGTCCGTGGCAGAAACAAAAGCAGGTGACACCATTCCGCACACGGCCGAACACCTATTACTCGGCCACGGCCAGCCCGGGCCATGTCATCCGGCAGGGCGACAAATACTTGATGTTTTTCAGCGCCTCGACCGACCGGCCCATCAAACGCACCCTCAGCGTGGCCCGCACTAAAGACCTGAATGGCCCCTGGACGATCGCGTCCGAGCCCATCGTGCCGCCGGACGAACAGGTGGAAAACTCTTCCCTCTATTACGACGATGCGAGCAAAACCTGGTTCCTGTTTACCAACCACGTTGGACTGCAAGACGGCCTGGAATACACAGACGCGATCTGGGTCTATTGGACCGAGGATCTCACCCGCTGGAACCGCGACCACAAAGCCGTGGTGCTCGACCGTGCGAACTGCAAATGGTCGAAGCACATCATTGGACTGCCGTCCGTCGTCAAAGCCGGCAACCGGCTGGCGATTTTTTACGACGGGAACGGTTCGCCGACAATGCCAGCCGGCGTAAAGAGCCACATGGATCGCGATGTCGGCCTGGCCTGGCTGGACCTGCCGCTCATTCCGCCGGGCGATGGGGCGGACGCCAACCCAACGCTAAGATAAAGGGGAAGCACTGGTCCGAGGAGCAGCTGGTCACGGCTGCCAGGCCGCGCTTCCCCGGCCAACAACATCTCTCAGCGGATTCAACGCGGCGAGAGTTTTCTGCCAAAAAACCGAAATTGATTTGAGGCTGCCAGGGGAGGCAGAATCGCCGGCAAGATGAATACGTCCTCCAAGGAAATGGTTATGCCACGACGTGAGTTTTTGCAGAGAGGCGCCGCTGGCCTTGCGCTGGCCACCGTCACCCCCTCCGGTCTCTTCACTGCGCCAGCCCAGTCCGCATCTACTGCCGGCACGCGCCGACTCAAGAAGGGCATAATGTGGGGCACCGTGGGTGTGTCCGGCTCCGTCTTGGAGAAGATGAAGATCATTAAGGAGGCCGGTTTTGAAGGCGTAGAGATGAACAGTCACATGGACCAGGATGAAGTCCTGCGCGCACGGGACGAGACCGGGTTGACCATCCCGAGCGTCTGTGGCGTCCGGCATTGGAACAAGCCGCTCTCTGACCCCGACCCCAAGGTGCGGGCCGAGGGCTTCGAGGCGCTGCAGCAAACCTTGCGCGACGCCAAACGTTACGGGGCCTCTTCGGTGCTCCTGGTGCCCGCCGTGGTGACCCAGCAGGTCCGTTACGACGAGGCCTGGGACCGGTCCCGGGCCGAGATTCGCAAGGCCCTTCCCCTGGCAACCGAGCTGGGCGTAAAGATCGCTATCGAGAACGTCGGCAACCAATTTTTGCTCAGCCCGCTGGAGGCTGCACGCTATGTGGATGAGTTCGAGAGCCCATACGTGGGTTGGCATTTCGATGTGGGCAATAATTTCAGTAACGGCGGCTGGCCCGAACAATGGATCCGTATTCTGGGCAAACGCATTCAGAAACTCCATATCAAGGAGTTCGTTCGCCGGCAAAGAAAGGAGCCTGCAGTCAGGCCAGGACCGGCGCGCCTGCTGGAAGGCGACAATGACTGGCCTGCGATCATGAAGGCCGTGGATGACCTCGGTTACACTGGCTGGGCCATCACCGAGCAGCCCGGAGGAGACACGCGCGAAGGGCTGGCCGATCTCGCGCAAAGGCTGGGACGAATACTCGCGTCCTAGAACGCAGTCGGATAGCTACCTTCCTCAACACACAATTCACCACCTGCAACGCATATGAACGAAACTACGAACAACACACGATTGGGCCAACTGACGCGGCGTGAGTTTCTCAGCAAAACCGCTTTCGCGGCCGGGATGGTCGCCGGCGCGCCGGCCCTTTTGCGCGGGCAGAACCTGAACAACAAGCTCAATATCGCGTTCATCGCCTGTGGCGGCCGGGGTGACGCCAATTTGGGCGAACTCACCGTTACGCCGGGAAGGAGCGATCGCGCGAAAAGAGCGGCAGGCCCGCATCCGGATGAGAACGTTGCCGTCCTGTGCGATGTGAACCAGGTGGCGCTGGACTCTGCGTCCCAGCGGTATCCCAAAGCCAAAACGTTCACCGATCTCCGACGCGTCTTCGACAGCCCGAACGACTTCGACGCCGTCGTTGTCTCCACGGCGGAGCACACCCACGCCTTTGCCACCTACCTGGCGCTGACGCACGGCAAGCACGTCTACTGCGAGAAACCGCTTGCCTACAACATTTGGGAAACCCGCCTCATCCGGGAGGCCGCCGCGAAATACCCGAAGCTCTCGACCCAGATGGGCAACCAGGGCCATGCGTCGCCTGCGCGCCGCATGATTAAAGAAATCCTCATGACCGGCGTTATTGGCCCGGTGCGCGAAGTCCACGTGTGGGCCGAACGCGCGTGGGGGCTCCAGGATGCGGCGTCCGCCGAGAAGTTCGACAAGCCGCACGGCTTCTATAACGGGATCCAGATTGTGGAACGATTCAAGGAAGAGATGCCCATCCCGCCGACTAACCATTGGGATCTCTGGCTGGGCCCAGCGCCGGTGCGGCCCTTCCATGCGACCTACTTCCCGGGTCCGAGGTGGTACCGCTGGTGGGATTTTGGCAATGGCACGATGAGCGACCTGGGCAGCCACGACAATGACGTGCCTTACACAGTCCTGGACCTCAAGCGGTCCGACGGGAAGGGCGGCCTGGCGCTGGCGCCGCTGACTATTGAAGCCATGTCGCCGAATGTGCCGGTCGCCCACAAGGAGCTTGCTCCCGCAACGATGAAAGTGACCTATGAATTCGCCGCAGTGGGCTCGCAACCCGCGCTCAAGCTTGTATGGTACCAGGGCGACATCAAACCGCCAGGTTGGACGCCGGCGTGGGGTGGCCGCTCGTGCGTATTCATCGGCGAAAAAGGCATGCTGCTCGGCAATGGGAAGTTGCTGCCGGAGGAGAGGTTCAAAGATTTCCAGAAACCGCCCGAGACTCTGCCTCGTTCACCCGGCCACTGGGTGGAGTGGGTCAATTACGCCAAAGGCCAGGGTCCGGTGCCCGGCTCGAATTTCCAGTATTCCGGCTGGACGACCGAAGCGAACCACCTCGGTAATGTGGCCTACCGGACCGGCAAGAAGATTGAGTGGGACTATGTCAATCTGCGCGCGACGAACGCGCCAGAAGCCGCCCCCTTCATCAAGCGCCCTGTGTACCGCAAAGGCTGGGACGATATCCTAAAGGGGTAGCAGGGCGAAGTGCTCACCGGTACGCACGAGAGTTCGCGATGCTTTGTCGTTTGGCTTCCTCAGCAAGGGCCCGCAGGTTCATCCAGTGGGCATCGAGCGGCACGGCACATTCCGGGCCAACGACGTCGATGCCGGCGGCGAACTTCTCCTGAACGTCCCGGGCAATGCTTTTCGGGGTAAGATCTCGCGCGGTTTCATGCCTGAAGATGGCAGGCTCGCAGCACAATCGTACACGGCAACGCCGCAGAATAGCGCGGGCACGGGTGGCCGTTTTCCAGGGTTGACCGTTGAACGGATCAGCGTATAACCGATTCTGCATGGGGAGCCTCGGGCCGAAATCGAGCAGGCTGGATCACGAAGCCGGTCGTTCGCTGATCAATTGTTATGCTGCTAGGCAACGATGAAATCTTGGCTCACAGTGGAAAGCGAAAAGTTGGATGAAGTAATCCTCTCGAAGCACCTACAGCTACGAGGAACGGTTCATGATTTAACATGGACATTCGAAATGCCGCCGCGCCTCTCGGATTTACCAGCCTCACGACACATCCAGTACTGGACTAATCTCCTTCACAAGCACATTGAGGGAAGAAAAGCTCTGCAAAAGCTAGGCTATCGGTTCTGTTTGCACTTTTTGGGTAAGAATCCTTCCCTTGTTTCATTCACATCTGACGAGATAGATTTGATCGCGAGAAATCACTGCGGGCTTGCGATGGAAAATTATGACGCAGCATAACGATCCGGCTTCAGGCAACGGCGCGATTATGGTTTTGTTCCGTATCGGGTGTCACCGGCGCGCCGTGCCTAAGCCGGGGTGTTGGGGCTCCGCTACCGTAATGCGAGTTTTAATTTCACTACCGGCTTTGGCGATAGTCGTGGCTTCTTGTGAACCATCCGAACAACTATTGTTCCCGCAAAGCCTGTTTCCGCCTAAGACTGAGACCGAACTGCGCAGATGGGTTGAAGCTTTCGCCCCGATTGAGATCGCTTCCGCTACTAATATCAAGGGTGCTCGTGTGTACCGGGTCTCTGCGACTTACTCGAACCTTGAAAGTTTTTTCTTTGCTTTCCAATGTTCGTCCGGCGAGGCCGATCAAGTCGTTCGGAGAGGATCTGCACCGGACAACACAGTGTCCGTCGAGCCGTCTCGCGTGAGCGTGAAAACGGATGCGGAGGAAAGCGTGAAAAGACCAGAAATCATGCCCTCACGCTTTCCGGCCGAGCCCATTTTCCCGGATGTCTTTTATGAAGGATTCGATTTGAGTAACTGCAGCGTACTGCAGATTCGTCTAAACGGAGCTCCTGAATGGTTCAATCCACACCTGATGAGACGGGGGCTTGCCAGCCGGTGTGTTTGGCGGCGTGGGCAAGTCCATAGCGAGGCATACTACGATGCAGACCGCAAGACGATGTTTTTGCGATTCGATCTCTTGCGGCCTGGGCGACCGCCAGCCCAATTATGAACCTGCATCGGGCCCGGTGCAGGGTCTGGTTCAGCGGACGCGCGATTTACGCCTTGGTTTGAGCTGCGAGGGAAGCCGTTTTAAGTCGGGATAAGAAAAACCGCTTTGTGCTTGATGCCTTGGTCAAGTGTGGCGAGTTGCATCCCGTGTTTTTCAGCCAGGCCGGCCAGATAGAAGTCAGTCGTTTGAGCGCTGCCGGGAGCGGGATCGGTATCGAGCAATGCGGCATCACAGGGAATGAACTCAGGTTTTCGCTTCTCCAGCCAGTCCTTGAGTGTCCTGCGAGCATCGGCCATGGTCGCACCGCCCACACTTGGGTTTGTGGAAAGTCTCACAAAGCCCAGTTCACTAATCGGGCAAACGGCGAGCCGTTGCTTTTCCTGCCAAACGTCAACCCGTTTGTGCTGGGTGTGCGCTTCGGAGAGCAACGCCAACAGACTGGAAACGTCCAACAGGTAGCTCATGGGAACTCATCCAGGGCAGCCCTGACCTGTTCTTGCGTAATCGGCCGTTCCGCTGCGAGCAGGAAGTAACCGCGCGGGCCTTTGACCAACCGTGCCTTGTTTGGCTTATCGTCCCGGATTACAGGCACCAGCCGGATTGCGCCGTTTGGCTCAGGTTCAATGGAAAACACCTGTCCGGGTTTGGCATCCGGTATCCGGACGCGCTTGCGATCATCTACCGTTGCGGTCGTCATACGGGGAATTTCCCACTAAACCCGGACATAAACAAGCCCTGACCCCGGAGCCCTGGACTTCAGCGAAGTAATGGAACGTCCAGTGATTTTTGACCTGGCGTCACCTTGGGTGCCGGTTACTTACCCTGCAAAATGAGAGTGGCGTTCCACTCCACGTGATACGCGCGACAATGTGTCAAAAAGGTGGAGCTGAAGCTGATCACATCGCCCGCCTTGAATCGCTTTTTGCCGAAAACCCTCGCCGGCAGTTCCATCGCCGCGATGTTCCGGACGTTTCCGTTGATCCCCGAGAGATTCACTGCTCGCGCCGAGGGCTCATCCAGGATCGGCTCCAATCCGGCTCACAGTGAAACCCACGTGGGGAGGGAGGTCCGCAGCGGGCGCCAGCCACGTGCGACCGAGGAGCAGTATAAACAGTACCACGCCGCGTTGATGGGCGGCGAGCAGTCGGACAGTCGACACGTTCAGGTTTGTGCTGGTTTCACTCAGAGCCGTGCAGGCCATGCTCGAAAAAAAGGGTGAACAAGCAATTCCCAACATGGCCCAACGGCACACGAGCATTCCTGTGTTGGCAGGGAGCGGGGTTTGGAATAGAACAAGCCTTACCACTATATTCAAATGGCGCCTTTGCTCATCGTTGTTCGTGGCGGACGGTTCAGGACAAAAAAGAAATTATGAATTCATCTGCTGTTTCAGCAGCGGCGGTTGCAGCCATGGTCTTTGCCACGACCGTGTGGGGGCAGGACAGTGGCGCCCGGCTCGAAAACCAGGATCTGCGCGTCGACCTGAGCCTTTCAAGCGGGGCCGTAACCCTCCTTGATAAGCGAACTCGTGTGAGCTGGGAGCTCGGCGCGCCGTCGGTGGGGCTCAAGAGCGGCAACACAGCCGGGCCTCTGCCTCTCCGGCTCACCCACCGCGACCGGAACACTGCGCGCTACACCTGCGCGGGCACTGGTGAGTTTACTCTGAAACTCCTGGCCAATCCCGCAAGACTGGACTACTCGGTTGTTCCCGAGGCAGGCCTCAAAGAAGTGCGCCTGATCAGCAAAGCCCTCCCGGTCGGTCCCGGCGAACAGAACTATTACGCCGCGCCTTACCGGATGGGGATCCAATTGCGTGCGGAAGGCGATAAGCCCTTCAGCCGCCGTTTCCGGGATGGTTGCTCCATGGCGATGTTCGGGGCGGTCAAGGAGGGTTCCGCGTTGCTGGTTACCTGGACGGATCCGTACACGGAGGTCCAGGCGGATTACAGCCTTCAACCTCTCCCTCAGCTCAGAATGGGCCTGGCCATGCGGGAGCCTGCGCAATCAGTTCGCCTGCAACCCTTGGGGCCCGGCGGTTACGTGGAGATCGCCAAAGCCTATAGAACAGTGGCGCGCCAGCGCGGCTTGCTCAAGACGCTGGCGGAGAAAATGCGGGAAAACCCCCGCGTCGCCGAGTTCTTTGGAGCGGCAGATTTCAAACCTTTCGCCTATATGCGCCTGGCCCCGAACACACCCTGGCACAAGCAGGACCAGTGGGGTGCGCAACTGAACTTCACGTTCGAAGAGTGCGCCGAGCTTGCCGAGCACTTCAAGCGCGATCTCGGCATCGACCGGGCAATGCTGGTTTTGAATGGGTGGATCAATGCAGGCTACGATAACAAGCATCCGGATATTCTGCCGGCGGCGCCGGAAATTGGCGGCAATGAAGGCCTGGTTGACTGCAGCCGGCGGGTCAAGGCCCTGGGCTGGCTCTTCGGGCTGCATGACAATTACCAGGATATGTACCGGGACGCCCCTTCCTGGAACGAGGAGTATATCATCAAGAACGCCGACGGGTCGTTGCGCAAAGGCGGGGTTTGGGCGGGCGGTCCGTGTTGGCTGATCTGTTCCCGGAAATCCGTGGAATTGGCCAGCCGGCCGCAGAATATTCCACAAGTGAAGGAGTTGTTTGGCCCCACACTTTATTTCTCGGACACGGTTTTTGCCGCAGGTTTGCACGAATGCTTTGATCCGAAGCATCCGGCGACACCAGCCGACGATCTCTGCTACAAGCAGCAGCTTTGCGATTACCTGCGTGGCCAGTTTGGACTCTTCGGCAGCGAAGAAGGGCGTGAATGGGGCGTGGCCCACGCTGATTACTTTGAAGGGCTCATGTCCCATCGCACGCATTTCCAGCAGCCCAATGACACCGATATCATCATCCCCCTTTTCGAGCTGGTTTATGGCGATGCTATTCCGATTTACGCCCACCAAAGCGATCGGCCCAGGCCGGATAACCCGGGCTACATCCTCGACCACATCCTGTATGCTGAGATGCCCGTTTATTACTTTGGGAATCACCGATATTGGACGGACCCAGCCGGCGATTTCAAGGCGCCGGAGGATGGCTCAGCGCGTTTAGTGTTTGCGCGCAAAACCGGTTCCGGGCTGACGGACGGCTTTATCAAAAACACCTACGAGGTCCTCAGTCCGCTCCATCGCCTGACGGCGCTGCTGCCGATGAGCGACCACTGCTTTCTGAACTCCAATCGCACTGCCGAAAGCACGCGCTTCGGGAAGGACGTGGAAATCACGGTCAATAATGGCAGCGGCGACCTGGTTTTGAAGAACGCCGTCCTGCCCCAGTACGGGTTCCTGGTGGAGAGCCCAACGCTGGTCGCGTTTCACGCCCGGAGCTACCGCGCGCTGCGGTTCACCCGCCCCACCATGCTGGTCGTCCAAAGCGCGGACGGCAAGAAGCTGAAGTCCTCCGGAAAGATCCTAATGTATCCCGCCTTTGGCGACCGTCCGCTCAAATGGAACGGGCGGGATGTGACGATTAAGCCCTGACGTGAGACCCGAGATTTCGGCGGCCCGGCGAGGAGCCCCAGCCACCAATCCCCTGGACGCCATTCGGTCTCGAGGGCTAGTCAGCCGGTGATCGGCACTGGACCCCACGGCTCGAGTTGGCGGAGTTGTTTGGCAACGAGGACGAGGTAGCAATCCGGCAAATCGAATTCTGCGAGCACGTTGGGCACAAACACCGCCAGTGGCCATTTGTATTGTTCCGATTCGGCAATCTCGGCGTAAGAAGTAAGCGCGTTCTTGAGCGTCACCTGGGTCACGGCCTCGGAAAGCAGCGCGGCGAATGTGGCCGGAAGGGCGCCCCAGCCTCTGCCGGCCAAATGCACCTGGTCGTGGCCGTTGCTCTTCAACCAATCCAGCACGCATAGCAGGTCATGAGTCCTCTGCCCGATATAGGGATAATCGAGCATCAGCGAGTGAATAGCGTAGAAGAAATCACTTCCGTAAGGTTTGAGAAAACTGTTCTCACCGCACGTGTCGGGCTGGGACTCGCCAATCCCCCTCACGTCGCAGGCGTAAAACACTGCTTCGGGCTGGGCTGCGATGAGTTCGCGGATGAGCGGTTCCTCGCGCAATTCGACGTCGCTGGACCGGTGCGACACATACAACACTGCCTTGGATTGACCCCGCGGTGGCCGAGCTTCATGAGGTTCTTTGGACAGTCGATACACCAAAGCGTGCACTTCCGGCTCGGTCTGCACCGCATACGTAGTCGCATGGGGCAAGGGATATTTCCGCGATGGCAAGCCCCGCAAAATCCGATAATCCGGAGGTTCCTGCCGGGCAGGCAACCGCAGCGCCTCCCCAACAGCCCGAGCGAGCCCCCGCGCGGAGTGGTTCGGTCGTTTCCGGGTTAAGGCTTGAGATTTTTCGCGCGTAAATGAATAAACCGTGCGGGAGGAGAGTTCCGCCACTTGGCCGTTGGGAGTGCACCAGAGCATTTGCTCGGATTCCAGGACCAGGTTGGGTTCGGTCCGGGCGTCGGAAATGCCCGTGATGCGGTTAAACCAGCGGTACATCGCCTCGCGATTTTCCTGGGAGTAACCGTGCGTGGTTGGGCCGGTGAAGAGCGCGATGTTGTTCTCCGCCTTCAGCAGGCGGTAGAGCTGCCTCAGCCGCCCATAAGCCGCTTCGGCCCCGCGGATGTCGAAGTAATCCCGTTCCTTTGTCAGCAGAATAACCGGCTTGGGCGCCATCGCCGCGATGAAGTCTTCGTGATTGAGCCCCAGGGCCAGCACCCGGGGCGGGCACTGCTCGGTGTCGGCCGGCAACTCGTTCTCCAGGTTGCGGCGGAACGTGGTGACAAAGCACCCGGGCGCGGCCATGGTCCATCGCGAGTCCAGGCCGCAGAGCCAGGTCGTCAGGGTGCCGCCGCCTGAATTGCCGGTGACCCCGACGTGCCGCGGGTCCACCTCCGGACGCGTCAGCAGGTAATCGAGCGCGCGAATGCCATCCCAGGCGCGCCAGGCGCCGAAAAACTCGCCGACCAGGAACTCCTGGTTGCCCAGGTGGAGGTGCTCGGCCACACCCGCGCCGATCCGCGACTTGAGCTTCGCATCCACGTATTGGAGCCGTTCACCCTGTCCAATCGGATCGTAGATCAACACGACATAGCCCAAGCGCGCCAGTCCCTGGGAAAAAGATTGATAAGCCACGTTCGCCTTGCCGTCGTCAGAATGGCCGCACGTGCCAACTACCGCCGGCAACGGTAACGACCGGCCTTTGGGCAGGTAGAGATTGGCCGTGACGAGCAGTCCCGGCCGGCTTTCGAAAATAATTTTCTCGATCCGGTAAGCGTCGCGCTCGACTACTCCGGTGATGCGCGCGTTCAACGGGGTCTTCTCAGGGAAAGGGCCGAAACAGGCATGAATTGCCTTGCGCACCCCCTTCACGTACCTCTCGCAGTCGGCTTTGGTCTGGAGACGGGCTTTGGCTTCGATGTTCGCCAATTCGGCCCGGCGCAACCGCTCGACGAAATACTCCTGCACCATCCGGGGAAAACGGTTCAGGGCGCCAAGGGGAGGCGCCACGGCGCGTTCGGCGACCTGCGCGCGGCATAGAAATTCTCCGCCAAACCCCAGCCCGAGCAGGTTCGCGCCCAGGAGTTGGAGCATGCCACGGCGGGTGAAAGCATTCGGAACGTTTCCAGCTTCTCTCGCCGAGGAAGACATAGTGTTCAGGTGGCCATCACATCGACGACTTTAGCCAGGCAGGCTCGGCCATTGACTTTCTCGTCCGTGAAACCGATCTGGATCGTCGGGCGCGGGGTTTTGAGTCGAGTGAATTTGGTGACGGTCTGATGACCGGATGTTCCGGAGTGCCTGGATGTTTTGACAGGCATCCATAAGTCACTTCCAAACGGTGGCCGCTTTGGTTGCTGAATTGTTACGGCTAAGGACTACGGCCTATGCAGCCGGTAGAACTTGCTCCCGGCCGGCGCGGCCTCGGTGAAGATGAGGTTGGTCGAAACGGTCTGGTAAGGCGGTAGAATTTCCGTCCACGTGCTGCCGGACAGGTCGGTGGTAGCATGGAGTTGCCAGCCGGTTGAGGTGGCGGGCCAGGAGACGACCACGGTGTTTGTCGCCGTGCGCATGACGTCCAGCCAGGGCGCGCCGGGCGTCTGGACCGCGGCGAGGATGCTCCAGAAGCCACCCTGGAGAGTGAATTGCCCACCACTCATGACCCCCGCGTCGGGCTGACCGACAGTACCGGTAACGGAGTAGACACCGCCGGTACTCGTGCCGCCACCTCCGTCAACAGTAAACCAGTCGATGGCGTATTGCGCCTGAGCCGCCGGCAGGGCAAGGAACAACAGGCCGAGGGGCAGGACCACTCGTAAGCTGCATAACGCTCTTGTTATATTCATATCGCGCCTCCATCAGCCTTTTGGTTTAGCGTGTTCACGGGTCTGGCTACTTCATACGCTGTTTGGTTAAGTCGCGCAATGTTTTTTTCCGTGATGAATCAGTGAACAGTGAAATCGCGGAGTGCGCCTGTCCCCGGGCTCATCCCGAAGGCTGAACAACCGGCGAGGCGAGCCGGACGAGGTCTCAGCGGGCTTCCCGGACTCGGACCGTGTACCGCTGCGCTTTGTCGTTGGCGGAAGTGAACTTCACGCCTTCCTGGGCGTTTTCGTCGAGGAAGACATTTTGGAAAGGAGTGTCTTCAACCGGAAAACCCTGGGCGTCTTTGAAAACGCAGTTGGCCTGGACCTGGAGGCGGCGGTTCTCGCGGTTCAGCAGGTTCGCGACGATTTGGTATCGCCCGTCAGCGAGGCGAGTTTCCTGGAGGCCGACGCACGTCACGGATTGTTGGGCGCCCTTGTCGAGCAACACAAATCTGGCGGTGTTTTCCAGGGTGGTGGCGTTGGCATCGAGCGGTTCATAAGCGCCAAGATGCCGGCTCGCGCAACCGGGCAGCAAACCCAGCAGGGGAACAGCGACTGCGAATGCTAAGAGAGTCTTTTTCATAATGTTTGAGGTGTAATTGATTGATCACTGATAAATACGACTTTGTCTTTCCCGTCGGCCGGCACTTTTACCGTCAGGGTCTTCCTGAGGCCCGGAACGGCCTGGCCCCCTGTGTCCTTGAAATCTACCGTTACGTTGTGCGTTCCCGGCGCGAGGTTCAGGCTCGCAAAGCTGAGGTACCGGGGCAGGTTGTCCCACGCTCGCGTGTCGGCCTCCGGCGTCGTCGCGGCGGAAAATGCTTTGCTGACCAGGCCGGCCAGGGCCACTCCGAGGCCCACTTCCTGAGCCGTGCGGTCGTGGCTAAGCGCGGCGGTGCTCAGACCGCCGATGAGCGCCACATCGCCGGCGGTGTCGGTGGCGCTTTTGAACACGGCTTTGTTGGCCAGGACATGGTCCATCAACCGGCCTCCCCGGGTGCTGGCCTGGAACCAAACGTCGTCGGTCGGCGCCACGGGGAATTCGTACGAATCCACTTTGACGTCGGCCTGGTTGACCGGGGAAGGCGTGTTATGAAACCGCAATTCCTGGGCGTATTGGCCGGTGGCAAACTTGGTCGGCCCCGGTCCAAACTCGATAAAGAAGAACACGTTGGCCTTGAGGTTGTATTCGGGCAACTTGACGTGTTTCGCCGAAGCCTGGGCACGCTTGAAGGCGTCCGATCCGTCGCCGCCCAAACGCGCGGTGATCAGGCCGTCGAGGTAATCCGGCAGCACCCAGTCGCCGGCGTATTCGTGGTTCTGAGCGTCCGAATCCTCGAATTCGGCGCTCCGGAAGCACGCGCGGGCGTTATCGGGTTCGCCATCCATCCAGTAAAGGATTCCCCGGTAGATATAGGCCATCGAGCGTTCGTAAGGTTCGCCGATAAAGGTTTTCTTTGACTCGGCGTGAAAATAGCCGCGGGCCTTTTTCGCGCTCGGGTCCGGGCCGTAGATACCCTGCAGCGTGGTCAGCGCGTCCTCGAGGTATTCGCGTGCCATGGAAAACCTGGCCTGCCTCATGGCGGCGGCGGCGGTGCGATATTCCCAGAGCACCTTGTCCTTGCGGGGTCCATTCGCAATGGCGTTGGTCCCGTCCACCATGATGTTGCCGGTGAGAGCAAGAGGCTTGGGGGACGACGTGGAGGCGCATCCCGCCAGGAACAGCGCCGTCACGGCGACGGCCAGCAGGCAAGCTGCCCTCCCCCCCGGTGTGCTGGAGGCGGACCGCGCGCCGTTACCGGTAGGCGGCATCTTCGAGGCCCTGCTTTTTGATTTCCGCCGAGTCTTCCCAGACAATGTCGCTGGTGCGTGCATCAATCAGCTGGAACGAATAGAGGATATAATCACTGGTGCCGGCGCTGGTGCGCGTGCTCAGCCCCGACAGTGTGCCGGTTAAGAAGTAGTCCGCGCCCTTGAACTCCACCTTGTTCGGATCCGAACTCGAAGTGACTTGCCCTGACTGCTTCATCTGCTTTTCCCGTTCGAGCGTCGCCATGCGGTCACGCGCCAGGAAAACCACTTTGCCCATTGATTTCTTGTTCAGCTCGGCCCGGATGCGGATCAGGAAAATGTCCTTGTTGATGGGGAAGCGAGTATTGTTAACGACCGGGTCGAGCACGACTCGCGGCACGCCTTGCGCGTTAGCCACTTGGGGTATCGCCAAAATGCTGTGGGACATCTTATCCGTCACCGCGACGAGGTCTTGCGATTCCACGCCGGTTCCCGCGACAAATCCTTGCTCGTCGGGGCGCATTTGGGTAACCGGCACCCCCGAGGGATTCTTCACGCCTGAGGAAGCGCATCCCGAGATGAAGCCAGCCAGGGCCAAGACTGCGATTGCGGTTTGGTAATTCGTCAAATTCATAAATTCAGGAGAGTGTTAGTGATTTGAATTCAGTCAGTTGGCCTGGAAAATGGAGACTAGCTGGCCAGGAGCCGGCAAACCAATCCCCGGCGCCGCAGCGGACTGCTGCCAGCGGCGTGCTCGGCTCGGCTGCGAGATCGGAGCTCAATATCCTGCATATCCGTTAGACACTTCGACGTTGGTTTGCCGCCTTTATTCGGTGTGCCTCGTTGCACACTTATCAGTTTGGATGAACTTGCGAAGTGCTGCAACCGAAAACGGGGGAACGGCGTGGGGAAACCCTGGACCACCTTGACATCAACACAAGGTTGAAGAACACTCCCCGCTCTTATGGCTGAACCAAAAACCGGCGAGTTGATGGAGAAAATCGTGTCTCTGTGCAAACGCCGCGGATTCATTTTTCAATCATCCGAAATCTACGGCGGCCTCAACGGCTTTTGGGACTACGGCCCTCTGGGCGCGGAGCTGAAGCGCAACATCAAAGAGTGGTGGTGGCGTTCGATGACCCAGCGCCGCGATGATGTCGTTGGCCTCGACGCGTCGATCATCATGCACCCGCGCATCTGGGAGGCCAGCGGCCACACCAGCACCTTCAGCGATTTGATGGTGGACTGCCTGCTCACCAAAAAGCGCTTTCGCGCCGACCAGGTCGAGCCGCAAAGCGGCACGGCCTACTTTTACACGGGGGCAACCGACATCACTTCGGCCAAAGCATCTAACGATTCTTTCTCGGTGCTGATCCCGAAAGGCAAGCCGCCCGAGAGCGCGCGCAAAGTGGCCTGGCACTTTTACCACGAGCGCGGCATCGAGCACCCCAACCTCCTGGGTGAGCGTATGGAGCCGGTCGAAAACAGCACACGCTACAACCCCGAAAACGGCAGCCTGCTGACCGAGCCGCGTCCGTTCAACCTGATGCTCAAAACCTACGTCGGCCCCGTTGAAAGCGCCGACAATGTGTCCTACCTAAGACCGGAAACCGCGCAGGCTATTTTCGTTCAATTCAAGAATACCATTGAGGTCTCACGCCAAAAGGTGCCCTTCGGCATCTGCCAAATCGGCAAGGCCTTCCGGAACGAGATCAACCCGCGGAACTTCACGTTCCGCTCGCGCGAGTTCGAGCAAATGGAGCTCGAGTTTTTCATCCGGCCTGACGAAGTCATCCAGAAATGGGCCGGGTCCGTCGCCGCCCTCTCCGGAGGTCAACCCCCGACACTGGAGCCTCAGCCCAATTGGGGCTGGGAGCTCTGGCACAAGTACTGGGTCGAACAACGCATGAGCTGGTACGAGAGCATCGGCCTGGGACGCGAATCGCTGGTCGAATACTGGCAGAAAAAGGAAGAGCTGGCACACTACGCCAAAGCGACGGTCGATATTCTCTACAAGTTTCCCTTTGGCACTCAGGAGCTGGAAGGCATCGCCGCGCGCGGCGATTTCGACCTGACGCAACACCAGAAATTCAGTGGCAAGTCGATGGAGTATTTCGATGAGGAAACCCGGGCGAAGTACGTGCCCCACGTCATCGAGCCCTCGGCGGGAGTGGACCGCCTGGCGCTGGCGTTGATCTGCAACGCCTACCGCGAGGACCAGGCGCCCGACGAAAAAGGCAAGATGGAAACCCGGGTGGTAATGCGGTTTCATCCGCGCGTCGCGCCGATCAAGGTCGCGGTGTTTCCGCTGCTGAAGAACAAGCCGACGTTGGTCGAGAAAGCCAAACGGGTGCGCGATTTGCTGCGGCCGCACATGACTGTGTTTTACGACGAGGCGGGCGCCATTGGCCGGCGTTACCGCCGCCAGGACGAGGCCGGCACACCGTTCGGCGTTACCATCGATTTCGAGACGCTGGGCGAGCAAGGCCCGGAACTGAAAGACACCGTCACGCTGCGCGACCGCGACACCATGAAGCAGGAGCGGGTGAAAATCGACGAACTGGCAGTGCTGCTGCTCGAGAAGATTCGCTAGCGAGTCGGCCGACAGATGGTCACGGAGTTCATCAAAAAGCGTGCCCCGACGCTTTATGCCATCATCGGCATCAAGCTGCTGAAGGGAGCTTTGTTTGTAAGCCTCGCGATTGTGGCTTACGCGCTTTCGGATAACGATCTCCCGGCGGAGTTGAGCAAGGCCCTACACGTATTGCGCCTGAACCCCGAACGGAAGTTCTGGGCCAATCTCGCGGCCCAGGTCGGCAAGCTCAGCGAAGCCAATGTGCTTTGGACGGCGGCCGGCACACTCGTTTACAGCATGTTCTCGCTCGTCGAGGGCGTCGGTCTTATGTTCCGCGTTAGCTGGGCCGGGTGGATGGCCATCGGCGAATCTGCTTTCTTCATCCCAATCGAAATATACGAGTTGTCGCACAAGTTCACCCTTTTCGTGCTCGTGATCCTCGGCCTCAACATTCTCATCGTGTGGTACCTGTTTCAGAATCGTGGCCGGCTGTTCCGGCATCACCACCACTGAATTGAATTCCCACTTTCGCCTTTAGCCTTTGCCGAACCTGTGGCATTTTCGGACGCGTGACCACGAGCGAAGCCATCAAATTACTGGATCAGTTTCGAGCGGGCAGCGTCAGCCGTGACGCGTTGCTGCGGGCTTTCCAGGCGGCGCCGGTGGCCGACCTCGGCTTCGCCCAGGTGGACACGCATCGCGGACTGCGACGCGGCTTTCCGGAGGTTATCTTTGGCGCCGGGAAAACACCGGAGCAGGTTCTGAAAATCGCCGCCAAGCTCCTTGACCACGAGCAACGTGTGCTCATCACCCGCGTTTCAATCGAGCACGCCCGGATGGTGCGCCGCAAATACAAGGAGGCCGTCCACCACCAACTGGCCCGTTGCCTCACCATCGACCGAAAGCCATTGCCCAAACGGCCGGGCGTCATCGCCGTTGTTTGCGCCGGCACGAGCGATTTGCCCGTTGCCGAAGAAGCCGCGGTAACCGCCGACATAATGGGCAACCGCGTCGAACGGGTTTCGGATGTTGGTGTGGCCGGCGTGCACCGTTTGTTCGGCCGGCTGGAGTCCATCCAGCGAGCGAACGTCGTCATCGTGGTCGCGGGCATGGAAGGCGCCCTGCCCAGCGTCGTTGCCGGCCTGGTGTCGCGCCCGGTTATCGCGGTCCCCACCAGCGTGGGCTATGGCGCGAGCTTCGGCGGCCTCGCGGCCTTGTTGGGCATGCTCAACAGTTGCGCCAGCGGCATGACGGTCGTCAACATCGATAATGGCTTTGGCGCCGCCTACGCCGCCAGCCAGATTAACACGCTGGCCGACCACCGGAGCTGAGCCCTCTCCCCAGCCGAATGAAGACACTTTACCTCGACCTGATCAGTGGCATCAGCGGCGATATGTTCCTCGGCGCTTTGCTTGACCTGGGCCTCGATCCGCAGCAACTGGAAACCGGGTTGGCCAAACTCCGGCTGGGCGGCTATCACCTCCACGTCACCCGCGCCACCAAGGGCAGCATCGCCGGCACGAAGTTTGACGTCCACCTCTCTCCGGATCTGAGCGTTCATCGCCAGGATCATGATCACGACCACGACCACCAACATGACCATGGACACCCTCACGAACATCACCTTGAGCCTTCTCACGCGCACCCGCATCCCGGCGCTGCGCCTCAGGACTCCGCCCCGCACCCGCATTCCTATCAGCACGGCCGCACCTTCGCGGACATCAAAACGCTAATCACTCAGAGCACGCTCTCAAGCTGGGTAAAACAGAAGTCCGTTGCGGTCTTCGAACGGCTCGCCGTGGCCGAAGGAAAAATCCACGGCCTGCCGCCGGAGCAGGTCCATTTTCATGAAGTCGGTGCGGTGGATTCCATCGTTGACATCGTCGGCGCGTGCATCGGCCTTGAAATGCTGGGAAAGCCCAGGCTATTGGCGGGTCAGGTTGTTGAAGGAACCGGCTTCGTCGATTGCGCGCATGGCCGATTCCCGATTCCTGCGCCGGCGACGCTCGCCATTCTCGGGGCGCGGGGCATCCCCGTCTCGCAATGCGAGGAACCCCACGAGTTGGTTACTCCGACCGGCGCCGCTTTGCTGGCGGAACTCGTCGAGCACTTCGGCCCGATGCAGCATCTCGTCGCATCCCGGATCGGCTTCGGTCTCGGCACGCGCGATAACCACACCCGTCCCAACGTGCTCCGCGTTGTGCTGGGCGAATCTTCCGCGCCCGCCACCGCTCACGACTGGGAAACCGACACTATCGCCGTCGTGGAAACCAATCTCGACGACATCAGCGCGGAACTGCTCGGCCATTTTGTGGAAACAGCGCTTGGGGCCGGCGCGCTCGACGTTTTTTATACGCCGGCTCAGATGAAGAAGAATCGGCCCGGGGTGCTGCTCACCGTGCTATGTTCCGAGGCGGATGCCGACAAATTTTGCCGGCTCGTTCTTTGTGAAACCTCGAGTTTCGGCGTCCGCCGCTACCTGGCCGAACGCCGGAAACTCGTTCGTGAACTTGCCGCTGTCAAAACGCCTTTTGGCGAGGTTACCGTCAAAATCGGGCGTCTTGATGGCAAAACCGTCCAGGCCGCGCCCGAATATGAATCCTGCAAGAAGGCGGCGACGGAAGCCGGAGTGCCGCTCAAGCTGGTTTACGAGGCTGCGCTGAAACAGAGCCGCACTTAGGGGTGGAAATTCTGCGTCTCTCTGTGGGGCGGAACGCCGAATTTGAGCCGATTACAGCCTGCGGTAGATTAGGTACAAGGTGACCCCGGACACGATGCTGGCGACGGCCCCAATACCCAACCCGAGCAACAGCTTGCGGCGGCGGCGTGCCCTTCTGCTGCGGCCTGAACGAACTCTTGGGTTGAGCAGCCGTGGAACCGAGGGAGCGTTCACGGGGATGTTCTACGGAGTCAGGCGAGCTGAATCAACAAAATAGTTTTACAAATCAGGTTTCCAACTTAGGTTGTCGGTTATGACTAAAACAGTGAGTGCCTGCGCGTTCCTGATCCGACGGGCCGTCGTCCTTTTGCCCATGACGGCGGCGCTGAGTTTTGGGGCGGACTTGCCCCGTGTGCCGGCTCCGGTCCACCCCGTGACAAATGTCTATCACGGCGTTTCCGTAACGGACAACTACCAATGGCTGGAAGAGGCCTCGGCTGCGGAGGTGCGCGAATGGGCCGGCGAGGAAAACGCGCGGACGCGCACTTACTTCGCGGGCCTTCCGTATCGCGAAGGGCTGGCGGAACAACTGCGACAGCTTCGCGGCGATGAATCCGCGCGCTTCGGCGGTTTGGAATGGAGGAAGGGCCGCTATTTTGCTCTTCGATTCAAGCCCCCTCAGCAACAGCCGGTGCTGGTCCGGCTTGCTTCGCTCGAACCCCCGGCCTTGTGGCGCCCGGTGTTCGACCCGAATGCCTACAACACCAATGGGACCACCGCGATCGACTGGTACGTGCCTTCCCTGGACGGCCGGCTGCTGGCAGTTTCCCTGTCTGAAGGCGGCAGCGAGCAGGGCACGCTGCACTTGTTTGAGGTCGATGGCGGCAAGGAGCTCGGCGATGTCATTCCGCGGGTGCAGTTCCCGACCGGCGGCGGCAGCGCCGCGTGGGCCGCTGATGG